>DLKD01000123.1 GCA_002477755.1 Gordonia sp. UBA7599 | reverse complement strand
GGCCGTCATCGTCGTGAAGCCGGCCCCCGCGCCCGCTGCCGCCGCACCGGCACCCACCACCGAAGCAGCGCGGACCGTCGCTCTGCACGCGGAGGACCTCGTCGCTGCCAAGCGCGAGGTGCCGACGGGTGTGGTCAAGGTCCACAAGAAGGTGGTCGTCGACAACGCGTCACTCGATGTCGACGTCTACGAGGAGAAGCTGACCGTCAACCGCACCGAGCTCAACGACGACGTCGTCGATCCGAACTACGCGTTCGAAGAGGGCGTTTTCGAGATCGAGCTGCGCGGTGAAGAGGTCGAGGTCGGCAAGCGTGTGCGCCGTATCGGCCAGGTCGAGTTCGGCAAGGAGCGCCAGACGCGCACCCAGCGCGTCACCGGCCAGACGCGCCGCGAGGAGCTCGAGTTCGACGAGGAGCCCTACGGCGGCTCCGCCACGTAGCGAGACAGCCAAAGCGAAAACCCCGCGTCGTGCTCCGTGACGCGGGGTTTTCGCTGTCTGCGCTAGGTCAGCTCTTGGCCGGCAGCGGGAACATCGCGTCGGTGCCGTCACCGCCGAGCGGCTTGAGGCTCGACAGCAGCGCCAGGTGGATCTCGTTCTTCTTCGACAGCTCGTTCAGGTCGAATGACGTGTAGTTGAACGCCTGGTACGCCCGCACCATGAAGGTGCCGTGAGCGAGGTCGGAGAGGTTGGTCCACGAGGTGTACTCGGTGGAAACCGCGTCCTTGACCATCTGGGTGCCCGGAAGGCCTCCACTTTCCCCCGGATCGGTCGTGACGCCGCGGGGGCGGTCGAAGTTGTCCATGACGCGGGCCAAGTTGTACAGCGCCATCTCGGTGCTCTCGCCCTTCTCGGTGAAGTTGGAGTAATAGAGCGCCTTGATGAAACGGCCCACGGAGGTGTTCGACGACGGGATGGTCGCCGTCGCGATGCCGGAGTCGGGCTGGGACACCTCGAGGTTGCCGAACTTGTTCTTCGAGACATCGACGTTGTTCAGGTGGGTGAAGTTGTCGAGGTTGGTGAGGTGCCATTCAAACTTGGGCCCGTTGGTCATGACGCCCACCGGGTTGTCGTGCAGGGTCAGCTCGCCCTCCAAGAACTCGATCACGAGCGCCTTGCCGGTCTTGTCCCGGGCGATGAAGTGGAATGGGAAGGGCAGGTTGCCGACGAACGGCAGGAGGGTCAGTGAGATTCCGTGGTCGGCGATGCCTTGCTTCACCTCATCGACGTTGGCGAAGTTCGCGAGGGCCCACGAGCCCAGGTCGACGGCGTCGACCATCGCCTTTGTGGTGGCCTTGGCCTCCTCGGCGCCGGCCTTCGTCGGGTAGGCGAGCAGGCTGAAGGACACGCCCGCGGTGTTCATACCCTCGATGACCTTCACGTCGCTGGGGCCCAGCGGGTCGTCGGCGGTCGGCGCACGGTCTGGCGCACCGATCGCGATGAAGGCGTACTTGGCGTCGTACTTGAGCGGCTCGCTGCCGGCGGCATTGGAGGTGAAGGGCGTTCCCACCGGGACGTACGTGACGGCATACACGTCTTCGACGTCGAGTTCGAGTGTCCGGCCGTGATAGACGTTTCCGTCGGTGTCAGCGAGTCCGAGCGTTGTGCACATACAGGTTTCCCCTTTGGCTGGTGAAGCGCGGTCGGCTGAGAAGGGACGAGCCACGCATGACGTGCCGACCGATGGCCATTGGCGACCGCGTCGACGTCTTGAGCCTAGTCGGATCCGGCTGCGATGTATGAGGTGATCTCGGCTTTTAGCGGAGAAGAATGATGAAAAGCGCGTGCGTTATGTGAGACGCGACTTCTGGTGTTGGTGAGAAATTTGTGACAAAAGTGGTGGATGTTGCGGCGCGCCTGCGCGAGATGCGGTCGTAGACGACACATGATGTGCCCATGAAGATGCCTGCCGTACTCAGCCGTTCCCACGCAAACCTGCCTGGCACCACTGGAATCGCCAGGATCGACAAGGACACCAAGCGACTACTCGAACGGGTCGGTCCGGGTGACGTGGTCATCCTCGACCAGACCGACCTCGACCGCACCACCGCCGACGCGCTGGTCAACGCGCAGGTCGAAGCCGTGGTGAACGCCGCCCAGTCCATCTCAGGCCGCTTCCCGAACCTCGGACCCGAGGTGCTCGTCGCATCGGGGATCACCCTGCTCGACGACGTCGGCATCGACGTCTTCAACAAGGTCCGCGAGGGAGTCAAGGTCCGCATCAACGATGACAAGCTCTACATCGGTGAGCGACGGGTCGCACTTGGCGTCGAACTGGTCGAGACCGACATCGCCGACCGCATGATCGAGGCCAAGTCCGGCGTCGTCGACCACCTCGAGGCCTTCTCCGGCAACGCGATCGAATACCTGCGCAGCGAGTCGCCACTGCTGATCGACGGGGTGGGCGTGCCCGAGGTCGATGCCGAACTTGACGGGATGCATGTGGTGGTCGTCGCCGACGGGCCCGATCACGCCGCACAACTCCGCGCGCTCAAGCCCTTCATTCGCGAGTACTCGCCGGTCATGATCGGTGTCGGTGCCGGGGCCGACATCCTGTACAAGGCCGGTCACAAGCCGGCACTCATCGTCGGCGACCCTGACGAGATCTCGCGCGACACCCTGCGCTGCGGCGCTCAACTGGTCCTACCCGCCGACACCGACGGGCACGCCGCCGGGCTCACCCGCATCCAGGATCTCGGCGTCGGGGCGATCACGTTCCCCGCGGCCGGAACGGCCTCCGACCTCGCTCTGCTGCTGGCCGACCACCACGGTGCCGACCTGATCGTGACCGTCGGATACGGCGGCGGCCTCGACGACTTCTTCGACCGCTCGCGCCGCGAGACCAACCCGTCGACGTTCTTGACGCGCCTGAAGGTGGGACCCAAGCTCGTCGACGCGAACGCAGTCGCCTCGCTCTACCGCACGCGCGGATCCGGGGTGGGTATCGCGCTGCTCGTGCTCGCCACCCTCGCCGCGGTGATCGCGACGCTGATGCTCTCCGGCCACGCCGCCGGGGTGGTCGACTACCTCGTCGAGCAATGGCACCACCTCGCGGCCTGGGTAGCCGGGCTCCGGACTTAGTCGGCGGCGATCGGTGATCTCACTGCGCCAGCACGCGATCTCGTTGGTCGCGGTCTTCGCCGCGCTCATTATCGGACTCTTCCTCGGCACGGGGTTCCTCGGCGACAAGGTCAATTCGCTGACCGGGACGAGCCGTGATCGCGTCGGCGACCTCAACGACCAGCTCGACGAGGCGAATGCCGCACGCAACGCGTCGGACAGCTTCGCCCACGCGGTGGCCCCGCGGTTGCTGCAGAACCAACTGAAGGGCCGCAGCGTCGTCGTCATCACCGTTCCCAATTCCTCCGACGACGACGTGACCGCGGTCAAGGAGTCCCTGTCGGCCGCGGGCGCGACGTTCGCCGGGCAACTGGGGCTCACCGAGACGCTGCTGCGCGACCGGGAGGGCGAGAAGCTGCGGTCCATCATCGACCAGTCCATTCCGCCCGGACGCAACTTGCGCCCGGAGCTGACTGATTCGGGTGGTCGTCTCGGCGACCTGCTAGGCCTACTGCTGCAGATCGGTCCGGGGCGCGGCTCGATCCCGGCAACCGAGGTCGATACCTCGCTGCAGTCGCTGCGCGAAGGCGGATTCATCTCATACACCGACCGGGCCCTGACGCCGGGGCAGCTCGGCGTGATCGTGACCGGCGGTGCGTTCCCGGTGGATTCGGGGGCGCAGGGGCAGCTCGTCGGCCGGTTCGCGGGTTCGTTCGCGGCGCGCGGACTCGGCGGCGTTCTCGCCGGCCGCGTGGGATCGGCGAAAGGCGGGTCGCCCATTGCCATCGTGCGTGCCGACCCGTCGCTGAGCAATTCGGTGGCCACCGTGGACAACGTGAACCAACCGATCGGCCGGATTACGACCGTCCTGGCGCTGCGACAGGCGACCCAGGGCAAGCCGGGCGCCTACGGCATCGGTGCCGGTGCGACGGCCATCACGCCGCCCGCGTGACCCGGCGCACCGGTGCGCCGCGTGATGCGCGGAATCCGGCGCCGAGGTGTTACCGTGAAGTCCCGTAGGTAATCGGGGTTTGGATCCCCGAATCAATACCGATCGGGAGAGTCCGCTTGCGACCTTTGCGCCACGGAAGTGCTGGCACCAAACACATCTTCGTCACCGGCGGCGTCGCATCGTCGCTGGGCAAGGGACTGACGGCGTCGAGTCTCGGCCAGCTGCTCACCGCACGTGGCCTGCACGTCACGATGCAGAAGCTCGACCCTTACCTCAACGTTGACCCGGGCACGATGGACCCGTTCCAGCACGGCGAGGTGTTCGTGACCGAGGACGGTGCGGAGACCGACCTCGACGTCGGCCACTACGAGCGCTTTCTCGACGTCAACCTGTCGCAGGCAGCCAACGTGACCACCGGCCAGGTGTATTCGACGGTGATCGCCAAGGAGCGTCGCGGCGAGTACCTGGGGCAGACCGTGCAGGTCATCCCGCA
>DLKD01000015.1 GCA_002477755.1 Gordonia sp. UBA7599 | reverse complement strand
AGAAGTTCCGCTTCCCGACGTTCCTCGGCGCGTTCAAGTACTACACCAGTTACACGCTGAAGACCTTCGACGGGAAGCGCTACCTGGAGCGCTTCGAGGACCGTGTCTGCATGGTGGCGCTGACGCTGGCCGACGGCGACGAGGTGCTCGCGCGCCAACTCGTCGACGAGATCATCTCCGGCCGGTTCCAGCCGGCCACGCCGACCTTCCTGAACTCGGGGAAGAAGCAGCGCGGCGAGCCGGTCAGCTGCTTCCTCCTGCGCATCGAGGACGACATGGAGTCCATCGGACGCTCCATCAATTCGGCGCTGCAGCTGTCCAAGCGCGGCGGCGGCGTGGCCCTGCTGCTGAGCAACATCCGCGAGCACGGTGCCCCGATCAAGAAGATCGAGAACCAGAGCAGCGGTGTCATCCCGATCATGAAGCTGCTGGAGGACTCGTTCTCCTACGCCAACCAGCTCGGTGCGCGCCAGGGTGCCGGTGCGGTGTACCTGCACGCGCACCACCCCGACATCTACCGCTTCCTCGACACCAAGCGGGAGAACGCCGACGAGAAGATCCGCATCAAGACGCTCTCGCTGGGCGTCGTGATCCCCGACATCACCTTCGAGCTGGCCAAGCGCAACGACGACATGTACCTCTTCAGCCCGTACGACGTGGAGCGGGTCTACGGCAAGCCGTTCGCTGACGTCAACGTCACCGAGACCTACCACGAGATGGTCGAGGACAAGCGCATCCGCAAGACGAAGATCAAGGCTCGCGAGTTCTTCCAGACCCTCGCAGAGCTGCAGTTCGAGTCGGGCTACCCGTACATCATGTTCGAGGACACGGTGAACCGTGCCAACCCGATCGAGGGCAAGATCACCCACTCCAACCTGTGCTCGGAGATCCTGCAGGTCTCCACGCCGTCGCGGTTCAACGAGGATCTCTCGTACTCGCACATCGGCAAGGACATCTCCTGCAACCTGGGGTCGCTCAACATCGCCAAGGCGATGGACTCGCCCGACCTCGGACAGACCATCGAGGTCGCGATCCGCGGCCTGTCCGCCGTCGCCGATCAAACGTCCATCGACTCGGTGCCGTCGATCAAGCTCGCCAACGAGCGCGGCCGCGCGATCGGCTTGGGGCAGATGAACCTGCACGGCTACCTCGCCCGTGAGCGAATCTTCTACGGCAGCGAAGAGGGCATCGACTTCACGAACATCTACTTCTATACGGTGCTCTTCCACGCGCTGCGTGCGTCGAACCGGATCGCCCGCGAGCGCGGCAGCGCCTTCGAGGGCTTCGAGAACAGCAAGTACGCCAGCGGCGAGTTCTTCGACAAGTACACCAACCAGGTGTGGGAGCCGGCGACGCAGAAGGTGCGCGACCTGTTCGGCGAGGCCGGCATCCACATCCCCAACCAGCAGGACTGGCGGGAGCTGAAGGACGCCGTCGCGCGCGACGGCATCTACAACCAGAACCTGCAGGCGGTGCCGCCGACCGGCTCGATCAGCTACATCAACCATTCGACAAGCTCGATCCACCCGGTGGCAGCGAAGATCGAGATCCGCAAAGAAGGCAAGATCGGCCGCGTCTACTACCCGGCGCCCTACATGACCAACGACAACCTGGAGTACTACCAGGACGCGTACGAGATCGGCTACGAGAAGGTCATCGACACGTATGCGGCCGCGACCCAGCACGTCGACCAGGGCCTGAGCTTGACGCTGTTCTTCAAGGACACCGCCACGACGCGCGATGTCAACAAGGCGCAGATCTACGCCTGGCGCAAGGGCATCAAGACGCTGTACTACATCCGCCTGCGCCAGATGGCGCTGGAGGGGACCGAGGTGGAGGGTTGCGTATCCTGCATGCTGTAGTTGTGTGATGCAACTATTGCGCGGTGCTACCGTCGTCGGGTGCTGAAACTGAACCCTGGAAGGGGCGCTGAGCCTCACAAGCTCTGATGGGCGGGATGCGCGTCCGCACGCCGGACGAGATCCGCCGAGACCGTCGTCGTCGAAGCCACTCCTGTTGGGGCCATCTCATCGTCGCGCCGCTCTGGGCGCAGCACGGTGCCAACCTCGGAACACTCCTGCGGACCTGCGACGCCGTCGGCGCCTGCATGGCGGTACCGCCGCACGACTGGGTGTCCGACGCACTGCGTCGCGGCAACACTGTCCCCGGTCGATCGTGTGTCCATCGCACCGGGAATCCGGCCCGCTGGATCGAGAACGAGCGACTCAAAGGCAGTCGGATCATCGGCGTCGAACTCATCGAGGGTGCCACGCGGCTCGCCGATCTGCCCGCCGCCTGTGGGCGGACCGTTGTCGTCCTCGGACACGAGCGTCACGGAATCGCATCCGATGTTCTCGACCTGCTCGACGAGGCCGTCGAGATCCCGATGGTCGGGCGCGGCGCGAGTCTCAACGTCGCGGTGGCCGGTTCGCTCGTGCTGTATCGACTCGCCGGCTTGCTGTAGGGGTCCCCGGTCGGCGTCAGTCTTCGGGCCGCAGCACGTCACGCAGCAGCGGCTCGACGTCGTCGAGGGCGCGCAGCATAACGTCGACCCGGGCGATCGGGTCGGGGGCGCAGAGGATCCGGTAGCGGTCCAGTTCTGGCAGTGGCAACGCGGTGGTCTTCCCGAACGTGTACTCGCTGGGCTCCGCGTCGGCGGGTGGGCCGATGTGTCCGGGGTGTGACTTGCCCTCGCGCCGGGCCGCATCGACGAACCAGTCCTCCACCGGCTCGAAACGTTCGGCGAAGCGGACCAGTGCGCGGTCCCACTCCTCGGGTGTGCCCGACGGACCGTCGGGCCACATCTCCACGTCGGCCAGCGGGTACGGGTCGTCGGGGAGCCAACGTGTGACGCGGAACCGATCGCTGCCGGTGCATGCGAGCTGGAACCGGCCGTCGGGAAGCTCCCGGTGGGCGAGGACCTGTGCGACGGTGCCCACGTCGCTGCGCTCGTCGTCGCCGCCCACCTCGCTGCCCCGCGTGATGAGCACTACGCCAAAACACCGGCCGCCGGCCAGGATGTCAGCGACCAGTGCCCGGTAGCGCGGCTCGAAGATGTTCAATTGCAGCGGCTCACCGGGCAGCAGGACGTGTTCGAGGGGGAACATCGGGAGCGTGGTCATATCTCCAGCATGCCTGTCGGTGTTCGGGAATGGCATCGTTGGGTGAAGACCAGTTTCGACCTTCCGGAAGACTTGATCAACGAGGTAAAGCGAGTCGCCGACACCCAGCGCCGGACGCCTTCAGCCCTGGTGACCGAGGGTCTAATCGCGGTTTTGGATCGATGCCGACGGCAGGAGCCGGTGTACCGACTCCCCGACGCGTCGGTCGACGGCGACGGCGTGGTGCCGGAGTTCGCCAGCGTGACATGGCAGGAGTTGCGGAGCGTGGCCTATTAGTCGCGGGGGTAGCGGTTCCGTGCCCTGTTGGCGCCCGAAGACACGCCGGACCCGACACGCCGAAAATCGACGAGACACACCATCTTGTGGTGCGCACCGCGATGGGCCGCTACGAGTAGTGTTGGCCGCATCCCGGCAACGGGGGCCCATTCTTCTTCGCGAGTAACCGAGGTGTCATGTCTGCGACCGCCCACAGCCCTGCCGATGGCGCACCGATCAAGCTGGTCAGCCGGGTCAGCGCCATCAACTGGAACCGCGTTCCCGACGAGAAGGACGCCGAGGTCTGGGACCGTCTGACCGGTAACTTCTGGCTGCCGGAGAAGGTGCCGGTCTCCAACGACATCCCGTCGTGGAACACCCTCACCGAATACGAGAAGCAACTCACGATGCGGGTCTTCACCGGCCTGACGCTGCTCGACACGATCCAGGGGACCGTCGGCGCCGTCTCGCTCATCCCCGACGCGACGACGCCGCACGAGGAGGCCGTCCTCACCAACATCGCGTTCATGGAGTCGGTGCACGCGAAGAGCTACAGCTCGATCTTCTCGACGCTGTGCTCGACCAAGGAGATCGACGAGGCGTTCCGCTGGTCGGAGGAGAACGACAACCTCCAGCGCAAGGCCAACATCGTGATGGAGTACTACCGCGGCGACGACCCCCTCAAGCGCAAGGTCGCCTCGACGCTGCTCGAGTCCTTCCTCTTCTACTCCGGCTTCTACCTGCCGATGTACTGGAGCAGCCGCGCCAAGCTCACCAACACCGCCGACCTGATCCGCCTGATCATCCGCGACGAGGCCGTGCACGGCTACTACATCGGCTACAAGTACCAGCGTGGCCTGGAGACCCAGAGTCCCGAGCGACGCGCCGAGCTCAAGGACTACACCTTCGAGTTGCTCTTCGACCTCTACGACAACGAGTCCGACTACACCGAGTCGCTCTACGACGAGGTGGGCTTGACCGAGGACGTCAAGAAGTTCCTGCGCTACAACGCCAACAAGGCGCTGATGAACCTCGGCTACGAGGCGATGTTCCCGCGCGATGAGACCGACGTGAACCCGGCGATCCTCTCCGCGCTGTCCCCGAACGCCGACGAGAACCACGACTTCTTCTCCGGCTCGGGCAGCAGCTACGTCATCGGCAAGGCCGTCAACACCGAAGACGAGGACTGGGACTTCTGATGGGTGTGCCTGCGGTTGCTTCGCTGAGCAAACTCGGCGACGTCGACGGCAGGGCCCGGCGCAAAGTACTGCCGCGCCGGTCGCTGGGGGACTGGAGCCCCTCCCTGCGCGAGCAGGATCCGATTGCCGCCCTCCGAGCGCAGGAGGGTATTCGCGATCCCGAGCTGCTGACCCTCCGCTACGGCCGGATGGGTGCCTCACCGTGGACCTATTACCGCGGTGCAGCAGCGGTCATGGCCGCCGACCTGGCGGTCACCCCGAATAGTGGCATCACCGTCCAGCTCTGCGGTGACGCCCATATCTTGAACTTCGGGCTGTGGAACACCCCCGAGCGGCGACTCGCGTTCGACCTGCGCGACTTCGACGAGACGCTGCCGGGGCCGTTCGAATGGGACCTGAAGCGCTACCTGGCCAGCATCGTCGTCCTCGCGCGCGAGAACGGGCTGCGCAACCGTGCCGCACGGGAGGCGGTGCGCTTGGGATATCGCGGGTACCGGCAATGGATCCGCAAGTACGCCGACTGGCCCGAATTAGACATCTGGTACGACGTCGTCGGTACGGACCGGTTCGCCAACTATGCGCAACGGGAGGACGACCAGACCACCGCCAGGCTCCTGGAGCGTGCCGACACGAGGACCAGTAGGGGCGCCTTCGACAAGTTGACCGCGGTCAAAGACGGGCGCCGTCGGATAGCGGAGAAGCCGCCGTACCGCACTCACAAACTGACTCAGCACGCCCCCGAACTTGAGGCTGCCATCCGCCGATACCTCGGCTCCCTGCCCGACCACGTGCAGCGCGTGCTCGGCCATTTCGACCTCGTCGACGTCGTCCAGCAGGTCGTCGGGGTCGGCAGCGTCGGGATGCGGGTGTTCCTGCTCCTGGCGGAGGAGCGCCGCACCGGTGATCCGCTCTTCATGCAGTTCAAACAGGCGGGACCGTCGGTATACGAACCGTTCCTTGGGCCCAGTCGATACCCCGAGCACGGGCAGCGCGTGGTCAACGGACAACGTCTTCTACAAAGTGCCTCCGACGCCTTCCTCGGGTGGACCGACTCGGCGGTCGGCGACGGCCACGCGTATTACGTCCGACAGTTCCGTGACGGCAAAGTCGTGCCCAACGGCGAGGAAATCGCGGGCAAGCTCGCCGCCTACGCCTTTGCGTGCGGACACGTGCTGGCCCGCGCCCACGCGCGCAGCGGCGATGTCGCTGCGATCAACGACTACCTCGGCAAGTCCGACCAGGTCGAGGATGCGTTCACGAGGTTCGCATTCGCCTACGACGACCAGACCGCCCGCGACCACGCGCAATTGGCCGAGGCGATCGAGGCTGGGCGTATCGCGGCGATTCCCGGCTGGCCGTGATCGCCGGCCGTCACGGCAACCCGGTGATCCGGTCGTAGAGGGCGGCGAGTCCGTCGGCCGCTTCGGCGACATCGCCGGGGATCACGCCGGTGGCCCGCAGGGCCGCACGCAGGAGCTTCGCGTCGAACTCGGTCAGCGCGTAGAAATCGGGGAGTAGCGGCGCTTCGGGTAGTGCTGTCTGATCGCCATAGAAGTCGGTCTCGATAAGCTCGGCTCCTGGTCTCGCTACGCTCCGCTCGTTCCTCGCGGACCACTCGACCGGGGTCTCGGTCGCATTCGCCAGCGCCAGCAGGTCGGTCAGGGGTGCGCCCATGACGTCCAGCAGCACGGCCGGGTCTCGGTCGACCATGGCCGCGACCTCGTATGCCGTCGCGAGTACGTGGATGCACAGGTCGTCGACCGGACAGGTGCATCCGGCCTTCGCATCGGCCGCCTCCGTCGGTGCCACCAACTCGCCCACGCCGGCGGGCTGCCCGCCGCGCGTGACCTCGGTCAACTCGGCCGCGCGGCCGTCGCGCTGCAACAGCCCGACGACGGTCGCGGCATCGACGGTGCGCAGATCGATCGTGACGTCGAACGGATCGAGCTGACTGCCCGAGACCGACGACGTGATCCGACCGGGCACGACGGTCAGCGCATGCACATGGCGGTCACGGAAATAGGCGCGGGCCTTGGCGGCGCGCCGGGCATCGGCGGGGGAGAACGCGCGCAGGAACGCCGTACCCCACGGCGTGATCCCGTACGACCGCACCGGCGCTCGGCTCCGACGGCCCGTTGATGCGCGGGCCATCACTCGCTCACCGCCTCGTCGCGCAGGGCGAGCAGGTCGAAGACCTCGTCGTCGCCAAGGTCGCTCAACCAGCTCTCACCTGCGCCGACGGTGAGAGCCGCCAGCTCGCGCTTGCCGGCGATCATCTCGTCGATCCGCTCCTCGAGCGTCCCGGTGCACATGAACTTGCGGACCTGTACGGGCCGCTCCTGCCCGATGCGGTGGGCCCGGTCGGTCGCCTGGTCTTCCACGGCCGGATTCCACCACCGGTCCACGTGCACGACCTGGTTCGCGGCGGTCAGGTTCAGTCCCGTGCCGCCGGCCTTGAGGGTCGCCAACAGCAGCGGCGGTCCGTCATCGGCCTGGAACGACGCGACGAGGCGGTCGCGCTCCGCGCGCGGCAGGCCGCCGTGCAACACCGGGATCGGCGCGCCCAACTGCTCCGACAACCATGGCGCGAGGAGGTGGGCGAACTCGGCGAACTGCGTGAACACCAGCATGCGGTCACCCTCGTCGACGGCCGTTGTCGCGAGGTCGGCGAGCAACTCGACCTTGCCCGAGCGGTGCGGACCGTCGGACCGACCGCGCCGCACGAGAGGCGACCCGTCGGCCAGGTAGTGCGCGGGATGGTTGCACACCTGCTTCAGACGGGTCAGTGCCGCCAGCACCGTCCGCCGGCGCAGCGCACGCTGCTGACGATCGGCCAGGGCGGTCATCAGGTCGTCGACGACGGCCCGATACAGCGACGCCTGCTCGACGGTGAGGTTGGCGCGCACCACGAGCTCGGTCTTGGCGGGCAGCCCCGCGACGATGTCGGGATCGGTCTTGGCGCGCCGCAGGATGAACGGTCGGGTCAACCCCCGCAGGCGCGCCGCGGCCACCGGGTCGCGGTCGCGCTCCACGGGTTCGGCGAACCGCGCCTTGAATGCCGACGGGGAGCCGAGCAGTCCCGGGTTCACCAGGTCGAGCACGGCGCGCAGGTCCTCCAGACGGTTCTCCACCGGCGTACCGGTCAACGCCAGCCGGTGATCGGCGTCGATGGCGCGCAAAGCTTTGGCCGCCGACGTCGCGACGTTCTTCACATGCTGCGCCTCGTCGACGACGATCCGGCCCCACGGTTGGTCCCCGATGCGCACCGACGCCAACAGGTCGCGGTCGCGGGAGGCGATTGTGAACGTCGTGAGCACCACGTCGGCGTCAACGACGGCGCGGTGGAAGTCGTTGCCGCGCAAGCGGTCCGGGCCGTGGTGCACGACGACGCGCAGGTGCGGGGCGAACCGGGCGAGCTCGGCCGACCAGTTGCCGACCAGTGACATCGGGCAGACGACCAGCGTCGGGTTGGGGTCGGCCCCGTCACGCTCATGGCCGTCTCGTTCATGACACAGCAGGGCGATGACCTGAACCGTCTTCCCCAGGCCCATGTCGTCGGCGAGCACGCCGCCCGTCCCGAGGCCGTCGAGAAACTGGAGCCACGCGACGCCCTGCTTCTGGTAGCTCCGGAGCTCGGCCCGGAGCCCCTTCGCGAGCTCCGCGTCGCCCTTCACCGCGAGCGCCTTCAAGCGGCTGCGGAACACCTCCACCGCGGGGTCTACCTCGCCGCCGATGCCCGCGTCGATCCAGCGCTCGACGCGCCCGAGCTGGTGCGCCGCGAGCTTCACGCGGGCGCCCTTCTGGCCCTTCGCGCGCTTGTCGGCCTTGTCCGGGAGCACCTCCGAGAGCTCGTCGACAAACACCGCCAGGGCGTCCTGAATCTCCGCCACCGAGCCGTCGTCGAGGGCCACCCAGCGGCGCTTGTTGCGCAGCGCCTCGCGCACGAGCTCGATGTCCGCGGCGAGCTCGCCGACGTCGAAGTTCACCTCGGTGTCGAGGAGGTTGCCCACGAGGGAGACGCGCACGCGGGCCTTCACCGGCGGGCGCACCACGACGCCCTTGAGGTTCTCGGCCACGAGGAGCGTGAGCGGGACGGTGTGCGCGTCGCGCAGCGAGGCGAGGCCCTTCGTCCAGAAGTCCACGGCCTCGCGCTCCACCACGGTGAAGGCGCGGAGCTCGGGATCCCAACGGAGCCCCGCGGCCTCCACGCGCGCCACTGCCATGCGCTCGCGCTCCCCGTCGCGCCGCACGTCCTGCTCGAACGGAACCTCCGTCAGCGGCCCCTCCGGGCCCAGCGCGAGCGTCCCGAAGTCGTAGCGCGCCTCCACCTTCGCCACGACGTCGAGGGGCTTGCCGTCGATGCGCACCGTCGCGTCGAGCGTCGCGCGCGGCGCCAGACCCATCTCCTCGGGCGGCGGCAGCCCCACCGCGTGGCCCCCGAGGGTGCGCTGGAGCCCGCGGTACACCTTCGCGGCCTGCCGCGCGGGGAGCTCTGCGGTCGGGCGCTGGTGGAGGTTCCACGCGACGTCGACGTCGACGCTGGGGGCGACGGGGTGGAAGGCCCTGCGCGACGGCACCCAGAGGTAGGGGTACGGGCCGGAGAAGAAGGCCGTCTCCCGCGCCGAGACGTCGAGCGCGCCGTCCTCCGTGGTCCAGCGGCCTTCCAAGGCGGGCACCTCCTCCAGCGCGACGTTGGCGTCGGTGACGTCCGCCCCGGAGATGCGCACCGACAGGAGCCCCCGCGGGAGCTTCGTACGCACCACGCGCACCGACACCGGGGCGTCGTCGAAGCGCACGGGCTCGCTCCCCTTCTCGCCCAGGAGCACCGTGCGGCGCGACGCGTGGAGCAGTTGCAGGGCCATCGACGCGGGCACCGCCTCCAGCGCGACGCCCTTGCGCGAGCGGGAGAGCGGCTGCCCCAGCGTGAAGACGCGGCGCTCCAGGGGCGGCAGCCGACGCACGCGCAGCATGCGCGGGTCGAAGAGGCCGCCGACGGGGTGCTCCTGGAGGCGCAGCTCCAGCGTCGGGAGGGTGTACGCCTCGTAGGCCGACGCGCCGCTCACGCGCCCGTCGAACACGGCGAGGCGCATGTCCCAGCGCCCCTCGCGATTGGGCGTCGGCAGGTGCTGAAACCACTGCTCGCCGAAGCTCGACGCCAGGAGCTCCTCGCGCGCCTCGCCCCGCAGCTTCGCCGTCTCGAAGAGCCGCGACGCGGCGGCGCGCTCGTCCCGCGCGAGCGCACGAAGCGTCGGATCGATGGTGAGGTCGGTGAGCATCGCGATGACGTGCCCGCACTGCGTCGACCACATCCCGCAGCTGCAGGTGGTGAAGAGCCGCGCGATGTTCTGGGCGTCGCGTCGGTAGGAGACCCGCGGCTGCCACACGCCGAATGTGGACGTGCGGCGGCCACGCCAGAGGCCGAGGTCGCGCACGTTGGCGTCCTGCATGACGGCCGCCACCGCGTCGCTCTCCACGAGCTGCGGGGGCTTCGCGTAGCGGTAGTTGTGCCCCAGCGCGGTGAGCACCGCGGGGCTCCCGAAGGAGGACGTGAGCGTCTCCATCGAGAGGAAGTCGAGCCACGATTCCGTGTTCGCAGATGCCATCCCAGACCCCTACGCCCCCTTCACCGGAACGATCCACCGCAGCAGCCACCAGTCGATCTCGTGCTGGCGGCTCGTGGGCAGCGCCTTCGTGCGCGTGATGGCATCGCCCTCGATCTGCAGCCGCGCCCGCTGGAACATCCTCGCCGCGTGGTCGAACTGCTTCTTCACTTCGACGCCGAGCGCGCGCGACAGGTCGGAGCCCGCGCTGAGGTCGCCCTTGCGCAGCGCCTTCGGTCGCACCAGTTGCGCGGGCATCTCGGCGCGCGCGGTGTGCTCCCACTGCTCGACGCGCACGCCCACCCAGAGCTGGCAGCGCTTGGGGTCGAGGGCGCCGTCCGATACGCCCGCGAGGGCGCAGTCGACGTCCCAGCGTCCGTCGACGTGGGCCTCCAGCGCGAGCTCGTAGCGCTGGCGGTCGGGCTCGTGGCGCTTGTGCCGCGGGGCCGCCTCGGCGAGGGCCGTCTACACGGCGTCGACGGGCGCATCGGGCTCCAGGCCGAGGCCGCCGTGAAAGCCCGCGAGCACCTCCGCGGCGGCGGCCTGCGTCACCGGGAGGCCCACCATGATGCGCGTAAACACCTCGTAGATCATCGGGTAACCGGGGGCGGAGCTTCACCGCGATGCCCTCCCGCGGCAAGGGCTTGCGGATGAGATGGCGCTCATGGTCTACCGGTCGGAGAGCGATGGTCCCCTTCCTTTCCGTTCCCAACGTGCTCGACGCGGTGGTGGTGCGCGGCGCGCTGGCCTCGGCGCTGGCCACCCCCGACCTCGTCATCGAGATTCCCCACGGCGCCACCCGCACCGTCGATTTCACGAGCGTCGAGGCGCTGCTCCGGAGCCCCCTGCCCGACGCCCTCATCGACTTCTTCTACGTCAACACCGACGCCGGCGCCCCGGAGCTCGCCGAGGCCATCGCGCGGCGCTTCGTGACGCAGCACCCCGCCCGCAGCGTGGCCGTGCTGCGCTGCCGAATCCCCCGCACCTTCATCGACTGCAACCGCGTCATCGACGCCGACCCCGCGGCCTTCCGCGAGGGCAAGGTGACCCCCGGGCTCATGCCCTGGATCACCGACCCCGACGACCGCGCCCTGCTCCAGGAGCGCTATGCGCGCTACGCGGCGGCGGCGCGCAGGGTGATCGCGGCGATCTCCGCG
>DLKD01000061.1:5829-6139 GCA_002477755.1 Gordonia sp. UBA7599 | reverse complement strand
TCGCACCGGTGGCGCGGCCGGCATCCGGCGGTAGCCGGCCGAGAAGAGCAGCGCCTGCACCGCCTCGGCGCTCGGACGGAGACGGTCGGGGGTGAAGTACCCCGGGTCCGACGGCGAGAAGACGGTATTGGCGAACGGCGTCACATCGTCATCGCCGGATGCCGCGTAGCGGACGATCCGCGCGTCGATCATTCCGAGCACCGCGGCACGCACCGCCTGCTGGCGCATCGTCGCCGACCGGGTGTTGACGTGGATGTCGAGCACCCGTGACTCCAGGTTGCGCTGGACGACGGTGTTGGGGATCGCCGCG
>DLKD01000061.1:5437-5731 GCA_002477755.1 Gordonia sp. UBA7599 | reverse complement strand
GACGGTGTTGGGGATCGCCGCGAGCAACTGTTCCTGGGCGGGCCCGGCGCTCACCACGCCCAATGCCGAGTCGCCGGTACGGATGGACTCGACGGTCTGACTCTGGGTGCCCGGGCGGCGGAACACGATCTGGTCCAGCTTCGCCGGCTCGCGCCAGAATCGGTCGTTGCGCACGAGGCGCACTTCGTCGCGGGCCAAGTCGATGCCGACGATCGCGAACGGACCGCCGGAGACGGGCTTGCCCGAGTCCATGCCGGTCTGGAAGCCGGTGGGCAGCGCGCGCAGCACGTGGCT
>DLKD01000061.1:5109-5329 GCA_002477755.1 Gordonia sp. UBA7599 | reverse complement strand
CGCGCGCAGCACGTGGCTCGGCAACAACGACCGGAACAGCTCGCGCCAGCGCGGGTATTCGCGGGCGAAGGTCACGGTGACCGACTTGCCGCCGGCGCCGGTCTGCACCGAATCGATGAGGCGGTAGCCGGCCGGCGACACGGCATTGGGCTGGCGCGACATCTGCTGCCACAGGTAGGCGAAGTCGTCTCCGGTGATCGGCAGACCGTCGGACCACTGC
>DLKD01000061.1:0-5007 GCA_002477755.1 Gordonia sp. UBA7599 | reverse complement strand
CGGCAGACCGTCGGACCACTGCGCGTTCGTCTGGATCCGGTAGACCACAGTGAACGGCGCGGTCGAGGTGACCTCCGCCGACGTCAGCAGCGAATCCGACAAGCGCCAGACCAGCTCGCCGTCGCGCCCGACGACCGGGTCGAATGCGCTGGGCAGGGTGAGGGTGCCGATCGCGGTGGTGACCGTCGACTGGTCGGCCGCCAGGTGCGGGTTGAACCCGGCGCCGATCGCGTCGGTGGCGACGTGGATCGTCTTCTCGGTCGGGTACTCGGCCTGGACCGGCGCCGGTGCGCTCGGTTGGACCGGCGGCGGCGGAGAGGCCATGCAGCCGCCCACGAGCAGCGCGGTTGCGGTCGTCAGCAGCAATACAGGGCCCGCTCTGCGCACCTGCGCCTCCCTCCGGGCCCCCCGGCCCACCGTCACCTGCCCGCCGTCTGTCCTACGAGTTCCGCGTCCTACACGTTCGCGTCGCGCGCCTTGGCACGCGAACGTTCCCGGGCGCGCGTCGTGGCGTCGAGATGAACCTTACGCACCCGGACGACCTCCGGGGTGACCTCGACGCACTCGTCGGCGGCACAGAACTCCATGGCGCCCTCCAGGTCCAATTGCATCGGCTTGGCCAGCGTCTCCATCACGTCGGCCGACGACTGGCGCATGTTGGTGAGCTTCTTCTCCCGGGTGACATTGATGTCGAGGTCCTCCAGCCGCGGGTTGATCCCGACGACATGGCCCTCGTAGGTGTCGTCACCGGGGTCGACGAAGAATGTGCCGCGGTCGGCGAGCTGAATCATCGCGTACGGCGTCACCGAGCCCTGGCGGTCGCTGACCAGCGATCCGCTGTGCCGAGCGCGGATCTCCCCGGCCCACGGGTGGTAGCCGTCGAACACGGCGTTGGCAATGCCGGTGCCGCGGGTCTCGGTCAGGAAGTCGGTGCGGAAGCCGATCAACCCGCGGCTGGGCACGATGAACTCCATCCGCACCCACCCGTGGGCGTTGGTCGCCATGTGGTCCATCCGCCCCTTGCGCGCGGCAAGCAACTGCGTGACGGCGCCCAGGTACTCATCGGGCACGTCGATCGTGAGGTGCTCGAAGGGCTCGTGCAGCTTGCCGTCGACCTGGCGCGTCACGACCTGTGGCTTGCCCACGGTCAGCTCGAAGCCCTCGCGGCGCATCTGCTCGACGAGGATCGCCAGCGCGAGCTCACCGCGGCCCTGCACCTCCCACGCGTCGGGGCGGCCGATGTCGACGACGCGCAGCGACACGTTGCCCACAAGCTCGGTGTCCAGTCGCGACTTCACCATCCGCGCGGTCAGCTTGTGCCCGGACACCTTGCCCGCCAGCGGCGACGAGTTGGTGCCGATGGTCACCGAGATCGCCGGCTCGTCGACGGTGATGCGCGGCAGCGGCTGCGGGTTCTCGGCGTCGGCGAGGGTGTCCCCGATCATGATCTCCGGCATGCCGGCGACGGCCACGATGTCACCGGCGACGGCCTCTTCGGCGGGCTCGCGGTCAACGCCGTTGGTGGCCAGCAGCTCGGTGATCTTCGCCTTCTCGATGATGGGTTCACCGTCGACCTCGCGGCACCACGACACCTGCTGGCCCTTGCGCAGCGTCCCGTTGTGGATGCGGACAAGGGCGAGGCGGCCGAGGAAGGCCGAGGCGTCGAGGTTGGTGACGTGGGCCTGCAGCGGGGCTTCGGGATCGCCCTTGGGGGCGGGCACGTGCTCCATGAGCACGTCGAAGAACGGGTCCAGGTTGTCCCCGTCGGGCACCGAGCCGTCGGCTGGCTGCGTCATCGACGCGACGCCGGCGCGGCCCGAGGCGTACAGCACGGGCAGGTCCAGGGCCAGTTCGGCGGCCTGGCTGGCCTCTTCGTCCTCGAGGTCGCCGGCCAGGTCGAGCAGCAGGTCCTGCGACTCGTGCACGACCTCGTCGATGCGGGCGTCGGGACGGTCGGTCTTGTTGACGACGAGGATCACCGGCAGCGCGGCGGACAGCGCCTTGCGCATCACGAACCGGGTCTGCGGCAGCGGGCCCTCGGACGCGTCGACCAGCAGGACGACACCGTCGACCATCGACAGTCCGCGTTCCACCTCGCCGCCGAAGTCGGCGTGCCCGGGGGTGTCGATCACGTTGATGACGACCTCGGTGCCGTCGGGCTGGCGCCGGTGCACCGCGGTGTTCTTCGCGAGGATCGTGATGCCCTTCTCGCGCTCGAGGTCGCCGGAATCCATGACACGGTCGACGGGCTCCGCGCGTTCGGCGAACGCGCCGGACTGGCGGAGCATCGCGTCGACGAGGGTGGTCTTCCCGTGGTCGACGTGCGCGACGATCGCGACGTTGCGGAAGTTTCGAGCAGCGCTCACGGGCACGACTTTCTGATGAGGGGCAGGGGCGGGAATCGCCAACGTGCGATTCTAACTGCGCAGGCGCCGTCAACCAGAATCGGCGGTTTCCCGGTGAGACGTCGCTCACGTCGACGCCGAGGGGTTTCACTGGCACCTCGCTTTGCTAGCTTGGCCTTATGGGCAAAAAGAAATCGGCGAAGAAGTTCAAGCCGACGAACCTCAAGCCCAAGAAAAAATGCTGCCGCAAGGACGTGCGCTGCATGCGCTGCCCGGTGGTCGTGCACCGCCTCCGCAAGCTCGATCTGGACCGCATGGACCACAAGAAGATCAAGAAGGCGATCAAGAAGGCCCGGGTCGCCTGAGCAGATCCGCCAGCTCGTCGACCCAGCCGGAGTCCGCGGGCACGACCTGCCCGCGCCGCGCCAGATCCTCCAACTCCGAAGCACCGAACCAGGCCACCGCCCGGTGTTCCAGGGCCGCTGGCTCCCCCCTGACCCACTGCGCCTGATAGGCGCGCAACTCCAGGTCGTCGCGCAGCGGAACTGCCGCGCCGATGCCGGCACCCGCGACGACGTCGATGCCCAACTCCTCGCGCAACTCCCGCTCCAATGCCTCGGCGGTGGTCTCTCCGCTCTCGGCTTTCCCACCGGGCAACTCCCACAGCCCGGCCAACTCCGGCGGGTAGTCGCGCTGTGCCAGCAGCAAACGGCGCCCGGTACCGTCGCAGTCGCGGATCACCGCACCGGCGACCACCACGCGCGGCACCATCAGCGCTGTTCCCCGCACAGGACGCCGATGCGCGCGCCCACCAGTGTCACGGTGACCGATTGCCCCGGGCGCGGGACGGCGCCGGCCTCGTCGTCGACAAGTGCGCCCAGCCCGGCTACCGGTACCTCGAGGCCCGTCCCGTCGAGGAACACGTGCGTCCGCTCCGGCAGTTCGAGCACGCGCCGCACCTCTAGCGCGCCGGGGGCACCGGCGGCGCTGGGTCGTGCGCGCAATGATTCGGCACGGATCGCGACGGCACTCACCCGCGCCCCGGGCGCCAGGCCCAGGTCGGCGGCCGCCACGTCGCCGAGCTCGGTGCGTACGACGTCGCCGTCGTGATCGGCGGGCAGCAGGTGCTCCCACCCCAGGAAATGAGCGGTCCACTCGTCACGCGGGTAGCGCCACACCCGGGTAGCGGTGTCGGCGGCCACTACCTCGCCCTCGCGCATGACGACGACGCTGTCGCCCATCGTCGCCGCCTCGTCATGGTCGTGGGTCACGACGATCGCCGGTGTCGCGGTGGCGACGACGATCTCGGTGATGTCGGTGGCCAGCCGCTCCCGCAGGTTCGCATCGAGGGCGGCCAGCGGCTCGTCGAGCAGCAGCAGGCGCGGCCGCGGCGCCAATGCGCGGGCCAGGGCCACGCGCTGCGCCTGTCCGCCGGACAGGCCGTCCACGCGTCGATCGGCCATCCCGGGCAATGCGACCAACTCGAGCATCTCGGCGACCCGCGCGGCAATCTCCGAACGCGGCCACCGGCGGGCCCGCAGTCCGTAGGCAATGTTGGCCGCGACGGTCCGGCCGCTGAACAGCTGCCCATCCTGAAAGACCATGCCGAAGTCGCGCCGGTGGGGCGGGACGGTGGCGAGATCCTGCCCGTCGAAACAGATCCGGCCCGTGGCGAGCGGTTCGAGGCCGGCGATCGCGCGCAACAGTGTCGACTTCCCGCACCCGGACGGTCCGAGGATGGCGGTCACCGGGCCGGGTCCCGATCCCGCCGAGACGCTCAGCGAAACGTCACGGACGACCCGATGGCCGTCGTAGTCGATGCCCACGCCGGTGCACTCCAACGTCATAGCAGCGACCCCGCATCCGGCCGGACGGCCTCCACGATCCCGACGGCGACGGCGGTCGCGACGACCAGCACCATTGAACACGCCATGGCGGTGGCCAGACTCCCCTCGCCCGGGCGGTTGAGCGCACTGCCGATCATGACCGGCAGCGTCGTCGTGTCCACGCGGGCCAGAAAGCTCGTCGCGCCGAACTCACCCAGGCTCAGGATGAATGCGAAGCCCGCCGCGGCGGCCAGGGAGCGACCGGCGATCGGCAGGTCCACGGTCGCGAAGACCCGCAATGGGCTTGCCCCCATCGTCGCCGCGGCGGCCCGCAGCCCACTGGGGACGTGCTCGAGGGCGGGGACGGCGATCCGCAGCACGAGTGGCACGACGACCAGCGCTTGCACAGCGGCGATGACCAGCCACGAGTTCGCCAGGCGCGCCGGCCAATGGGTCAAGACCAGCATGTAGCCGAACCCCAGGGTCACCGCGCTCACGCCGAGCGGGAGGGTCGCGACAGTGTCGGCGACGGCCCGCAGCGGACCGCGTATCCGGGTGAGGACGACGGCGAGGTTCAGCCCGAGGACGAATGCCAACACCGCGGCGGTGCTCGCGGTGGTCACCGAGAGAATCGCCGAGGACATCGGGGTGATGCCGTTGACGTCGGCCCCCAGCGTGCGATACCCCGCCAGCGTCCAGCTGCCCGGTCCGGCTGGGCGCACCGACCACAGGGCGAGCACTGCCAGTGGCAGAACCAACCAGAGCCCCGTCCATGCGAGGGTGAGCCAGACGGCCGCACGCCCGCGCCCGCCGGCTCGCGGCGGCTGGCCGCCGGC
>DLKD01000083.1:8397-19281 GCA_002477755.1 Gordonia sp. UBA7599 | reverse complement strand
GGGCGCAGCGGTTGGCGGTGTTTGCCGCGGATCTGGGATGCACCCGGCCGGGGTGCACCGAACCGCACAGCCGCTCCCAGATCCATCACGGGGCATTGGACTATGCCAAGGGCGGTAACACCGATATCGGCGAGTTGACCTGTGCCTGTGGCACGGACAACCGCAATGTTGGTGACAAGCCGGGCCAATGGGAGACCGCGATCATCACCGCCGGGCCGGATACCGGGCGGATCGGATGGCGCCTGGTCGGATCTGATGGGCCCTATCGCACCAACCCGGTGCACCACCCGCAAAAGTTCCTGCGTGGGCACCCGTTCAACTCGACACAGGTAACCCCGATCCCCGCGACCACCGGCGAAACCCCGCCGATGGCCGGGACGAACGGTGCTGATGCGGAGACCACGGCAGGTCCGGCGACCGGGTATGCCGTCGGTGATCCGGGCAGGCCCAGTGCCGGTCCCACGATGCTGCGCATCCGGCCCGACGACGCCGACGCCAGACCCGACCGACGACGGATCTCGCCCGACCGGCGACGGATCTCGCCTGACCGGCGGCGAGGATCGCCAGTAGAAACAGCACTCGCCGCAGCCCTCCGATCAGCAGCCTGATCGGAGGCTCGGCGGTGCGGTTCGATGCCTCGTGCGGCGAGCTTCGGCACTCCGCCCCTCTCTCGTGCCTATGCTCAGAGCGTTCCCCTTTTTGAGCATTTCTCTCCGTAGAAAGAGGCACCTGTGTCCCAGCACGAGCACGCGCCCACCGAACCACCGTGTCAATGCATGGGACTGAACCGCCGGCATTTCCTCGCCGTCGGAGCGGCGGGTCTGGCAGCGGCCTTCGCTGCAGCCTGTTCCTCCGGCGACACCGGCAGTACCTCGTCGTCGAGCGCAGCCGCGCCGCGACCGGCCAACACCCTGCTCCGCAACGTGCGTGTCCTGGACGTGCGCGCGGGCAAGCTCGGCGCGCCCACCGACGTCCTGGTGCGGGGCAACCTGATCGCGGGTATCGGGACGGGGCAGCCCGCGGATCCGGGGACCGCGGTCATCGAGGGCCGCGGCCGGACGCTGATGCCCGGCCTGATCGACAACCACGTCCACCTCATGTTCGGGGCGGTCACCATGGCGCAGTTGATGGACCCCGACAAGGACGAGCAGTTCTACGCGAAGGCCGCGATGGAGAACGCGCACCAGATGCTGCTGCGCGGGTTCACCAGCGTGCGCGACCTGGGTGGGCCGATCTTCCCGCTCAAGGTCGGGATCGACAAGGGCAAGGCCGTCGGGCCACGCGTCTGGCCGTCGGGTGCGATGATCTCGCCGACGTCGGGCCATGGCGATTTCCGGACCCCCGACGAGAAGGCGCGCCGCTTCACGGGTCAGCAGTCGCGAGCGGAGAAGCTCGATGCCACCTTCATCGTCGACGGCCGCGACGAGGTGCTCACTGCGTCGCGGGAGAACCTGCGCATGGGCGCGAGTCAGCTGAAGATGGCTGCTGGCGGGGGCACCTCATCTGTCTACGACCCGATCGACGTCACGCAGTTCACCCTCGACGAGATGCGCGCCGGAGTGGAGGCCGCCGACGACTGGAACACCTATGTGACCGTTCACGCCTACACCGACAAATCGGTGCTGCGGGCCATGAACGCCGGGGTGAAGTGCGTCGAGCACGGTCAGTTGCTCGATCCGGCGACGCTGCGCGTGATGGCCGACCGTGGCGTTTGGCTCAGCGGGCAGTATCTCGTCCCCAACAACGACACGATGAGCGCCGATCGTCGTCGCAAGCGCGCCGGGATCGTCGCCGGCAACGCCAAGGTGTGGCCCGAGGCCAAGCGCGCGGGGGTCAAGCTGGCGTGGGGCACCGACTTCCTCTTCGATCCGTCGGAGAACCCCAAGCAGAACTCCATGCTGCTGTCGCTGCGCGAATGGTTCAGCTCCGCGGACATGCTGCGGCTGGCGACGCTGGACAACGCCGCCCTGCTGGGTCTGAGCGGGCCGCGATCGCCCTATGAGGGCGTTCTCGGCGTCGTAGAGCCCAACGCCCTTGCCGACCTGATCCTCGTCAACGGCGACCCCCTGGCCCAGATCGACCTGATCGCCGACCCGGGCAAGAACTTCGACGTCATCATGAAAGACGGCGTGGTCTACAAGGGCGCGTGAGCACGATCCGCGCCATGCACACCGGCGCAGCAGCAGCGGGGCACTAGGGTTGGCGGGCATGGGACAACCGCGTACGCGCATGACCGGTACGCAGCGGCGCGCCCAACTCATCGAGGTGGCACGCGGCCTGTTCGCCGAGCGCGGCTACGAGGCGACATCGATCGAGGAGATCGCCCAACGCGCCAACGTGTCCAAGCCCGTGGTCTACGAGCACTTCGGCGGTAAAGAGGGGCTCTACGCCGTCGTCGTCGACCGTGAGATGGAAACGCTGCTCGAGATGATCACGTCGTCACTCTCGACTACCCGCTCGCGCTATCGGGTCCAGCAAGTCGCATTGGCCTTGCTCACCTATATGGAGGAACGGCCCGATGGTTTCCGCATCCTGGTCCGTGGCCGCAGTGCCGGCGACGGTGAGAACACGACCTACTCGAGTCTGCTCAACGACGCCGTCACCCAGGTTGAGCACATCCTCGGCGGAGACTTCTCGCGCCGCGGCTTGGATCCAGGACTCGCCGCGCTCTACGCGCAAGCCCTTGTCGGCATGGTCTCGATGACGGCACAGTGGTGGCTCGATGTGCGCGAACCGCCCAAGGAGGTCGTGGCCGCGCATCTGGTCAACCTGTGCTGGAACGGCTTGACACGATTGGATCCCGACCCGGACCTCGTCGGCCCCGACTACGCGGAGAATATGAAGAATCAGTCCAAGACCAATACGCAACGGACCGGCGACCAGTGATCGTCGATCCCACGACGCCGATCATCGTCGGCGTCGGCGAAGTCTCCGAGCGTCTCGACGAGCCCGGCTACCGCGGCCTCTCGGCCGTCGAACTCGGTGCCGGTGCCGCATCACTCGCCGTTGCGGACGCCGGGCTGACACCCGAGGATCTGGACCGGCTGGACCTCGTCATCGGCATCCGGCAGTTCGAGACCTCCCACCCGCTGGCGCTGGCGGCACTGGGCCGCTCGGACAACTACCCGCGTTCAGTGACCGACCGAGTGGGGGTCGATCCGGTCACCGCGGTCTATGACGTCGTCGGCGGCGATGGTCCGCAGCGCCTTGTCGGCGAAGTCGGCGCGCGGATCGCCGCGGGCGAGATCGACTCGGTGCTCCTCGTCGGATCTGAAGCCATGTCGACGGCCAGGCACTTCGCCGGGCGCGACGATGCCCCCGACCATTCCGAGGAGCGCGGCGGTCAGCTCGACGACCGCGGGTACGGGATCGACGACATGATCACACCGTCGGCCGTCGCCCACCGGGTCTACGGCCCGCCCGCGCACTATGCGCTACTCGAACACGCCCGGCGGGCGCGGCTCGGGCTTTCGCGGGAGGCGTATGCACCGACGATGGGCGGGCTGTTCGCGCCGATGTCGGAGGTGGCGGCGACCAACCCGCACTCCGCCGCCCCGACGCGTCGCAGCGCAACCGAACTCGTCGAGGTCACCGAGCAGAACCGGCTGGTAGCCGATCCCTACCCACGGTTCCTCGTCGCGCGTGACCAGGTGAACCAGGGTGCCGCGGTGCTGATGATGTCGGTCGCCCGCGCGCGCGAACTCGGTGTGGCGCAAGACAAGTGGGTATTCGTGCACGGCCACGCGAAAGCCGCTGATGTGCCGGTTCTCAATCGCGCAGACCTCGGTGTCTCCGCAGCGACGGAGGCAGCGCTGCACGGCGCCCTGGCGGCGGCGGGTATCGGGATCGGCGACGTCGACGTGATGGATCTCTACAGCTGTTTCCCGATCGCGGTGTTCGTCGCGACGGATTCCCTGGGCCTGGCCGCCGACGATCCGCGCGGCCTTACCGTCACCGGTGGCCTGCCGTACTTCGGGGGAGCGGGCAACAACTACGCCATGCACGCGATCGCCGAGGTGGCTCAGCGCCTTCGCGCGGAACCGGGCAGCATCGGGCTGGTCGCGGCCAACGGCGGCATCATCTCGAAGTATGCGGCCGGGGTGTACTCGACGACGCCGACGCCGTGGCCTGTCAGTGCGGACCCGCAACCCGCCGTCGACGCGGCTCCCCGGCTGGAGTCGGTCGACGAGTTCACCGGCGAGGCGGTGGTTGAGACTTTCACCGTCACGCCGTACCGGGGCGCGATGGTGGGAATCCTGGTGTGTCGCGCCGACGATGGGCGCCGGTTCTACGCGAACGCCGATCCCGCCGACGAGGAATTTGCCGAGATCTTGGCGACTGGTGAGCCGATCGGAACGCGCGTCACCGTCCGCCCGGTCGAGGGGCGCAATACCGCCACGCGCTGCTGAACCGCGGCTGGCGGGAGTCGCCCGCCGGCGGTGGCAGACTGGACCCGTGATCCGGACTCTTCCTATGGGCGCGGCGGCGCTCCTGCTGATCGGCGGCCTGCTCTCCGGGTGTTCGCCCGACGGTGGCTCGGGCGTGCGCGTGGAGTTTGCGGCCGAGTCGTTGGCTTCTGGTGACGGTGAGTTCCCGCCCGGGACGGACCAGGCGAAACTCGTCGGCGAAGCGACGGCCATCCTTGCGCAACGCTTGTCCGATAGCGGTATCGCCGATCCGAAGGCAGCGGTTCACGGCGATACCGTCGTCGTTACCGCGAAGTCGGGCAGCCCCGCCGACATCGAGGCGCTCGCGGCCGCCGGTGTGCTGCTGCTGCGCCCGGTGCTGTTCACCGCGCCGGTCGCGGCGGATGCCTCCGGTCTGGACCTCGAGCTGCGGCAGGCCAATGTCACGACGCCGCCCGCGGAGATGGCGCGCCGGGCCCAGCAGCTCAAGTGCATCGGCGTCGATCCCATGGCCGGCAACGACAATCCCACCGAGTTGCTCGCGGCGTGCGGCCAGGACGGCCAGAGCGTCTACGCGTTGGGCGCGGCGATCATCAACGGAAACGAAGTCGCCAGCGCGAAGGCCTCCCCATCGCAACAGGGCGGGGGATGGGTCGTCACCGTGGAGTTCGGGGGGAGCGCCAAGGAGGAATGGCCGACTTACACCGCGGCGAACATTGGTCAGCAAGTGGCGTACGTCCTTGACTCGCGTGTGGTGACCGCGCCGATCATCCAGAGCCCGATCAGCGGGCCGACCCAGATCTCCACGGCGGCCGGCTTCTCACAGGCCGAAGCCGAGCACCTCGCCACGATGCTCACGACGGGAGCGTTGCCGGTCCGCTTCGTGCCGAAGAAGTAGACGGATCAGCGTCAGGCCCGCCAGGCTGGATCGCGACCGATGAAGCCCATGAGCCGGTCTTGCGCGGAAGCATCGTCGGGGACCGCAACAGCCGGGCCGTACTGCCCCGATCCACGCAGCATCTCCTCCATCGGAGCCATGCCCGCGAGCATCGCCGCACACTGGTCCTCGTCGAGGGCGAGGTCCTGGCCACTTGCCTGCGCCAGGTCCCACGAGTGCATGAAGACGTCGGCGGTGTAGAAGTTGTCGACCGCGACGGCCAGTGGCATGGTTCCGACCTGCGGGTGGGTGAACTCGGCCGTCGCCGATGGTCCGTCGAGCAGGGCCTGTACCTGACTGGTGTGCCGGCGCCACGCGGCGACCGGGTCGGCATCGACGGCGGGTCCGGGCTCCAGGCCGACGCCCCCGGCGGCGAGGAACCCGGTGAACCAATCGACGAGATGGCTCACAACGTCGCGCGCGGTCCAGTCGGGCACCGGCGCGGGGGCGGACCAGTCGGTCACCCCGGCGACCAGGTCGCCGAACGAGGCGGCGACGACGCGGTGGCGCTGCTCGGGTGTCGCCGGCAGCATCAGATCGATCCGTCGGCGAGCAAGTCGTCGATCTTGGCGTATCCGTCGTTCACGCCGACCTCCATGCCGCTGCGCAGCCACGCATCGCGGTCTTCGATGCTGTCGCACAGCGACTGTGCGACCAGCCGGCTGCGGCCGTTACCGAGGTCCTCGACCGTCAGCGTCTCCAGGGATACCCCGTCGGGCTGTTCGGCCCAGGTGAAGGTCTGGACGATCTTGTCGTCGGTGATGTCGTGGAAGGACCCGTAGAACGAGTACTCCTCGTCGCCGTTGATGTGCGTGAAGGCGTAGCGGCCGCCGCGGCGCGCGTCCCAGTAGTCGATCCGGCCCGTCAGGCCGTTGGGCCCGGACCACTGGACGAAGAGGTCGGGATCGATGTGGGCCTTGATGAGCTGCGCGGGGGTGGCCGCGAATTCGCGCGTGATCGTGATGATCGGCAAGGTCGGATGGGCCTCGATGGTGGCCTCGGGATGGGTGGTGGTGCTCATGATGCTGCTCCTTGCTCGGTGGGTTCTTCGGTTTCTGCCATGGCGGCCAACACGGCGTCGAGGCGCTGATAGCGCTCCTCGGCTTGTCGTCGGTACCGCTCGATCCATGCGGTCATCAGGTCGAACACCTCCGCTTCGAGATGGACGGGCCGGGTTTGCGCCTCGCGGCCCCGGCTGACCAGACCGGCGTCGCCGAGCACTTTCAGGTGCTTGGAGATCGCCTGCACGCTGACGTCGTAGGGCTGCGCGAGTTCGTTAACGGTCGCGTCGCCCTCGGTCAGCCGCGCGACGATGTCGCGCCGCGTCGGGTCGGCCAGTGCCGAGAACACCAGTGACAGTTGGTCCGTCATGTCGATCCTTTATTTAACTGCATGGTTGAATAAGCGTCTCATTGGACCGCTGCATTGTCAACCGTTTAGTTGAATAAAGACCCGTCTCGATCCTGCGATCGGTCGATCCGAGGTCAGGCGAAGGTTGCGCTCCGCTTGGACAGGCCCGCCCAGAACCCGTCGATGACTTGGTCGGGGGCTTGATCCGGCGTGGCCGCCGCGCCGAGTGCGACGAACAGCGGCACGAAATGCTCGACGGTCGGATGGGCGTACGGCATCCCCGGGGCCCGATGGGCGAAGTCGGCGAGTGTGTCGACGTCACCGCGGGCGAGGGACTCGTGCACCCAGGCGTCGAACTCTGACGACCAGGCCGGCGGGACCGCCTCGGGACGTCGGTCGGTGAGGAACGGCAGTCCGTGCGTCGTAAACCCCGAGCCGATGATCAGCACGCCCTCGTCGCGCAACGGCGCCAGGCGCTCGCCCAGTTCGATGAGCCGTATCGGGTCGAGCGTGGGCATCGAGATCTGTAGCACCGGGATCTCGGCGTCGGGGTACATGACGGTCAACGGCACGTACGCGCCGTGGTCGAGGCGGCGCCCGGTGTCGTGGTGGACGGGCTCGCCGTCGGGGATCATCGCCGCCACTCGGGCGGCCAGCGCCGACGAGTCGGGCGGCGCGTACCGCGTCTGGTAGTAGCGCTCGGGGAAGCCGTAGAAGTCGTAGGTCAGCGGCACGGTCGGGTCCGTGGCACCGATCGTGAGGGGCATTGCCTCCCAATGGGCGGACACGACGAGGATCGCCGAGGGCCGGGGCAGGTCGGTACCGAGCTCGGCGAGCTGCGCGACCCAAGTCTGATCGTCGACGAGGGGAGGGGCGCCGTGGCTCAGGAAGACGGCCGGTGGGCGCGGTGTGGTGGGGGCTGTCATACGACACGTAACGCATCGACCGAGCTTGAGATTCCGCCGACCGAGCCCAAACCCGCGCCGAGTGAGCCTACGGCGTGACGCTGCACTGCAAGATCGCCACGTCGATCCATTGTCCGAATTTGAATCCGACCTGGCGCAACACCCCGACTTCGACGAAACCGTGGCGGCGGTGCAGTGCGATCGACCCGTCGCCGGGCAGGGCGATGAGCGCGACGATCTCGCGAACGTCGGTGGCCGCGGAGGCCTCCAGCAGAGCGGACATCAGTGCGTTGCCGACCCCGCGCTGTTCCCACCCCGGTGCGACGTAGATGGTGTCCTCACTCGTTTGCCGATAGGCCGGTTTTGGGTTGTAACCACCGAGATAGGCGTACCCGACGATCCTCTTGTCGTCGACGGCGACGAGGAACGGCCGGTCGGCCCCGGTGATGGCGGCAAGTTTCGCGACCCACTCGTCGACGTCGAGCGCGACGGTGTCGAACGTCGCGATGGAGGTGGCGACGTAGTGGGCGTAGATCTCGGCGATCGCTGCACAGTCGTCGGCGGTGGCCGGACGGACGATCGGGGTGTTGCGCGCCATCTCCTGCATGGGCATCACGTTCTCACGGCCAGGCGGATCCGGCCATGCTCGGCCCGCTCGCGGGGCTACGATCCGTGCACTCGGTGTAGGGAGGACCGTCATGACCATGACAGCCGTGACCACTCGTCGCCACCTCGGCGGAGCAACGGTCGCACTGGCCGCCGCCACGATGACCGCCACGACGATGACCGCCACGACGATGGCCGCCGGGTCCGCGCATGCGGCTCCGATCGCGGTGCAGCAGATCCCAGCCAACGGGATCGTTTCTAACGGGATCACCGACTTCGGGACCTACGCGGCCGCGATCCGCATCGATACCGCATCGCCGGGCGTCGTCTGGTTCAGCGCCCCGGCCGGTGGTCGGTGCGGCAATCCCGCGATCGACGACTCTTTCGTCCGCTTCGACTACCGCAATGCCGCCACCGGGCGAGCCGGGTCGGCGATGGTGCGGCCATGTCCTGGTCCGTGGTCGGGTTCACGGCGGGTCAAACTGTTCACCGGCCGCGGCCCGGTCAGCGGCACCGTCAACATCGTGAACCGCGGCGGCCCGTGGCAAGTGCCGGGGTGGGCGTCGTTCACCGCTCCCTGACCCGACCACCTGCCCGACCCGGCCGCCGGTCGGGCGCCGGTGCACCGCCCCTAGACTGAGCCGAGTGGCACCCACCCCTCTTCTGCACGGCCTGGCACAGGCGGTGTGCGCCGACGAGACGTTCGCCGCGCTGGCCGCGCACCTGCCGGCACCCCGCCTGGCGCTCACCGCTCCCGACGCCGCCCGCCCGTTCGCCGTCGCCGCCCTCGCACAGCAGACCGACGACCCGATCCTCGTCGTCTCGGCCAACGGGCGCGAGGCCGACGACCTGGTGATCGAGCTCGCTGAGCTCCTCGACGACCCCGAGTCCGTCGCCCTCTTCCCGTCGTGGGAGACCCTTCCGCACGAGCGCCTCTCACCCAGCGCTGACACCGTCGGCCAGCGCCTGGCCGTCCTGCACCGACTCGCCGCCCCGGGAGATCACCCGCTGCGCGTCGTCGTTACGACAGTCCGCTCGGTGGTCCAGCCGATGGCCCCGGGCCTGGGGGATCTGCACGCGATCACCCTGCACGAGGGCGATGAGATCGACTTCGACGGTCTGCTGGCCTCGCTGGTGGAGATGGCCTACGAGCGCGTCGACCTTGTCGGGCGCCGTGGTGAGTTCGCGGTGCGCGGCGGCATCCTCGACGTCTTCCCGACCACCGCCGACCACGGTGTGCGCATCGAGTTCTTCGGCGACGAGATCACCGACATCCGCGCGTTCTCCGTCGCCGACCAGCGCACCCATCCGGAGATCGACGCCAGTCCCGTCGTCATCCATGCGTGCCGCGAGCTGCTGCTCACCGCGCCGGTCCGCGCACGCGCCGGCCGCCTACTGGAGTCGCAGGACGAGGGCAGTGACCTGACGTCGATGCTGGCCAAACTCGCCGAGGGTATCCCCGTCGAAGGGATGGAGGCGCTCATCCCGCTCCTTGCCGACGACGATCTCGAACTCCTCACCGAAGTCATCCCCGACAGCTCGCTCGTGCTGCTGTTGGACCCGGAGAAGATCCGCACGCGTGCGGCCGACCTGGCGGCCACCGGCAAGGAGTTCCTCGATGCCGCGTGGACGGTCGCGGCGATGGGCGGCGATGCCCCGGTCGACGTCGAGAACGCAGTCGGGCCTTTGCGCGGCTTCGCGGCGAGCGCCTATCGGCTCATCGACGACGTGGAGGCGGCGACGCTGGCCTCGGGTCGCCGGTGGTGGACGTTGAGCCCGTTGAGCAGCGGCGAGGCCGACGAGGTGGCGCTCGCGGTGACGGCGGGCCCCGCACCGCGCGGCAACGACGACGAGATCGTCGCCCTATTCGCCCAGTTGCGTGCCCACGTCAGCGACGGTGGGCGCGCGGCGATCGTCGTCGCGGGCAAGGGCACGGCCGAGCGCATCGACGAACGCTTGGGTGAGGCCGAAGTCCCGTCGACGGTGGCCGCCGCCGGTCAGCCGCCCGTGCCCGACGCCGTCACGATCTACCACGGAACCCTGCGGCGCGGTCTGGTCACGAGTGGTTCCGCCGCCACGACCCCGCCGCTCGTCGTCGTCACCGAGGCCGACCTGACCGGCACGCGGGTGGCGGGCACGCGCGACGGTCGCCGGCTCGGTGCCAAGCGCCGCAACCAGGTCGACCCGCTGGCGCTGACCGCGGGTGACCTCGTGGTGCACGACCAACACGGCATCGGCCGGTTCGTCGAGATGATCGAGCGCACAGTGTCGGGGGCGCGCCGCGAATACCTCGTCATCGAGTACGCCGCGGGCAAGCGCGGCCAGCCCGGCGACAAGCTGTACGTGCCGATGGACTCGCTCGACCAGCTTTCCCGCTATGTCGGTGGCGAAGCACCGTCGCTGTCGAAACTGGGCGGCTCGGATTGGCAGAACACCAAGCGCAAAGCCCGCAAGGCTGTGCGCGAGATCGCCGGCGAACTCGTCCAGCTCTACGCCGCCCGCCATGCCGCTCCGGGGCACGCCTTCGCCGCGGACAGCCCGTGGCAGCGCGAGATGGAGGACGCCTTCGACTTCACCGAGACGCAGGACCAGCTGACGGTCATCGCCGAGGTGAAGGCCGACATGGAACGCGCCGTTCCGATGGACCGCGTCATCGTGGGCGACGTCGGCTACGGCAAGA
>DLKD01000083.1:0-8284 GCA_002477755.1 Gordonia sp. UBA7599 | reverse complement strand
TACGGCAAGACCGAGATCGCCGTCCGCGCAGCGTTCAAGGCCGTACAGGACGGCAAGCAGGTGGCGGTGCTCGTGCCCACGACGATCCTCGCCCAGCAGCACCTGCAGACCTTCACCGAACGCATGGCCGGATTCCCGGTGACGATCCGCGGCCTGAGCCGCTTCACCGACCCGGCGCAGGCGCGCGAGACGATCGAGCAGATGGCCGACGGCACCGTCGACATCGTCATCGGCACGCACCGCCTCTTGCAGACGGGGGTGCGGTGGAAGGACCTCGGCCTGGTCATCGTCGACGAGGAGCAGCGTTTCGGCGTGGAGCACAAGGAGCACATCAAGTCGTTGCGCACCCACGTCGACGTGTTGACGATGTCGGCGACGCCGATCCCGCGGACCCTGGAGATGTCGATGGCCGGCATCCGCGAGATGTCGACGATCCTCACCCCGCCCGAGGAGCGCCACCCCGTCCTCACCTACGTCGGCGCCTATTCGAGCAAGCAGGTCGCCGCTGCGATCCGTCGCGAACTGCTGCGCGACGGTCAGGTGTTCTACGTGCACAATCGGGTGTCGTCGATCGACAAGACGGCGCGCGAGATCGCCGAAATGGTGCCTGAGGCACGTGTCGCCGTCGCGCACGGCCAAATGAACGAGGACCGTTTGGAGTCGACGGTCACCGCGTTCTGGAACCGCGAATACGACATCCTCGTGTGCACGACGATCATCGAGACCGGCCTCGACATCGCGAACGCGAACACGCTCATCGTCGACCGCGCCGAGCATTTCGGCCTGTCGCAGCTGCACCAGCTGCGTGGTCGCGTGGGCCGCAGCCGTGAACGCGGATACGCCTACCTCTTCTACAGCCCCGACCGCCCGCTGACCGAGACGGCCTACGACCGTCTGGCGACGATCGCGCAGAACAACGAGCTCGGCGCCGGCATGGCCGTGGCGCTGAAGGACTTGGAACTGCGTGGCGCGGGCAACGTGCTCGGTGCCGAGCAGTCCGGCCACGTCGCCGGCGTCGGGTTCGACTTGTACGTGCGCCTGGTCGGGGAGGCGGTCCAGGCATACCGGGCGGCCGCCGACGGTGAGACGGTGACTGCGCAGGAGCCGACGGAGGTGCGGATCGACTTGCCCGTCGACGCCCACATCCCGGTCGACTACGTCGATGCCGACCGCCTGCGCCTGGAGGCCTACCGCAAACTGGCCGCGGCGAGCAGTGATGACGAGGTGGCGTCGGTCATCGCCGAGATCACTGACCGCTATGGCGAGCCGCCCACGCAGACCCAGCGCCTCGCGGCGATTGCCCGCCTGCGCCTGCGGGCTCGAGAACACGGGGTGACTGAGATCGGGGTGACCGGGTCGCAGGTGCGGATCTCGCCGTTCACGTTGCCCGACAGCCTGCAGGTCCGGCTCAAGCGGCTCTACCCGTCGGCGACCTACCGGCCGACGACGTCGACAGTCGCCGTGCCGATCCCGAAGGCGGGCGGAGTGGGGTCGGCGCCGCTGCGCGACGATGAGCTGATCGACTACATCACTACTCTCTTGGATCAGGTGACCCGCAAGGTTTAGCGCCGGTTCGGCGGGTGATGCAAGCGCATCCCGGTCCAGTGGTGTGGAATGGTCACTAGCCGAGAAATTGGGGAGACATGACCGTCGTTCTGTTGGATCCGAAGCATCAGGACCTCTTGCCGTTTGCTGCTGCGAAGCTGGTCAACGGCCCGGTGCAAGTCACCGAGGACGTCTCCGCGTCCGTGCTGTGGGCGCTTCCACACGCCGAGGTCGCGGTCGGCGACGACGGTGATCCCGCGACGGTCCTGATCAGCACGGACCGGGAGCATCCGCTCGTCGTCGTTCGGGTCGACCGCGGCGAGGTGTTCCTGACGCCGCCACCCGAGCCCGAGGTGGTGCGGCGTCCAGGGACGACCCTGCTCGACGCCGTCGAGTTGATGGACCGCTTGCGCCGGACGGGCCCGTGGGAGAGCCAGCAGACCCATGAGTCGTTGCGCCGGTACGTGTTGGAGGAGGTCTACGAGCTCCTCGACGCCATCGACGTCGGTACGGTGAGCGATCTTCGCGACGAACTCGGCGACCTGCTCCTGCAGGTGCTCTTCCACGCTCGGATTGCCGCCGACGACCCGACCGAGCCCTTTGATATCGACGACGTGGCGCAGGGGTTCATCGACAAGGTGACCCGACGGACCCCGGGCGTGTTGTCGGGTGAGCACAGTGACCTGCAGCGTCAGATCGCCGACTGGGAGGCCGCCAAGGCCGCCGAGCGTGAACGCGGTTCGATCCTCGACGGCATCGTGACGACGGCACCGGCGCTGGCGCTGGCCCAGAAGGTGCTGGAGCGGGTCGCGCAGGCCGGGTTCCCGCGGTCGCAAGTCGATCCGGCGTTGTTGGAGGTCAACCTGGAGTTGGGTGGGGATTCGGTGGAGGATGCCACCCGCCAGCGCGTGCTGGACCTGATGGATCTGGTGTTCCACGCCGAGGCCACCGCCGCGGCGGCGGGGGCGGTGCCGCGTGAACCGGCGGAATGGCTCTACTACCTGGGTGACCATGCCTACATCCCGCCGGTCGAGTCGGCCCAACCCGTTGAATCGTCTGAATCGTCTGAACCGCCGGTGGAGCTGTTCCCCAGCGAACCGCCCGCGGAGCCGCCGGTCGCATTCGAGCCCTTCCCCGGTAGTCCGCCACTGGGGGCCGAGCTGACCGATCGTTTCCCGCCGGTCGAAGCCCCGGTGACGCAGTACTTCACATCGGCGCCCGAGTACGTCCCCGCGCAGCCGTACGCCGCTGAGGTGCCGGCGCCGGTGGAGACGACGATCCCCATTTTCACCGAGGGGATCGCGATCGAGACGGACCTGCCGATCACCGAGTTCCCGACGGTCATTCGCCCGAAGGCGTCGCATTCGTTGTTCGCCTCGCCCGAGCCGTCGGCCACCCTGGGCGCACAGTTCGTGCCCGAGGAGATCATCGAGATCGAGACCTACGAGGTCGTCGACGTCGAGCCGGAGCCGGAACCCACGCCGGTGCCTGAGCCCGGGCCGGAGCCGGAACCCGAACCGGAGCCCGAGCCCGAACCGGAGCCGGAACCCGAACCAGAGCCGGAACCCGAACCGAAGGGGCGCAAGCCCATCCGCATCCGCGACGCCGACGAGCCCGAAGTCACCATCACGGTGCCGCGCCCGGGCAATGCCGACGAACTCGTCGCCACTCAGACCAGGCGCCGCCGCCGGGGTGATGCGCTGACCGGCCGGGTCATCTTCTCCACCGACGAGTAGGCCGCAGCGGGTCAGCCCTCGAACAGCGTCTGCCCCCACCACTGGCCCGCGGAAAGGCCGGGGGGACAGGCGAACACGGCTTGGCCGTTGGGGATCAGGTATTCGGTGAGTGCGTCTTTGAGCATGAGTTTGCGCTGCATCGGCACGAACTGCTTGCCGGGGTCGCGGACGAACGCGATGAAGAACAGGCCGGCGTCGAGGTGGCCGAAACCGTCGGAGCCGTCGGTGAAGTTGTAGCCGCGGCGCAGCAGATGCGCCCCGTCGTTGCTGTCCGGGTGGGCCAGGCGCACATGGGCGTCGACGGGGATCATGGGGGACCCGTTGGCCGTCAATTCAAAGTTCGGTTCGTCGAACTCGATTTCCTGGCCCAGCGGCGCGCCGCTGCCCTTCTCGCGGCCGATGACCTGTTCCTGCTCGAGGAGCGTCGTGCGGTCCCACGGTTCGATGTCCATCCGGATCCGCCGGGTCACGAGGTAGGAGCCGCCCGACATCCAGGACGCGGGGGCCGGGTTGTCGTCGGCGCCGACCCACACCCAATCGTCGAGGAGTTTGGTGTCGTCGGCGAGCACGTTGTTGGTGCCGTCCTTGAAGCCGAAGAGGTTGCGCGGCGTCTCCTGTGACCTTGTCGTCGACGACGTTCGGCCGAAGCCGAGTTGCGACCACCGCACGGAGACGACGCCGAATCCGATTCGCGCCAGGTTGCGGACGGCGTGCACGGCGACCTGCGGGTCGTCGGCGCACGCCTGAATGCAGATGTCGCCGAACGACTTGTTGGGGTCGAGCCGCTCGCCCGGAAAGGCAGGGAGGTCGTTGAGATTGGCCGGACGGCGCGACGCCAGGCCAAACCGGTCTTTGCGGTCTGGTTTGGCCGGCGTCGGGCCGAAGAGTCCGGGACCGAATCCGATGGTCAGCGTCAGATTCGACGGCGGGAGGCCCAGTGCTTCGCCGGTGTCCGACGGCGGCGTGTAGTCACCGAGTCCGACGGCGCCGTTCGGAGTCACCTCTTCACCGAGGGTCATCCGCTCGGCGGCCGCGGTCCACCGCCGCAGCAGTGCTGCCAGCTCGGTCTTGTCCTTGGTGACGACGTCGAACGCCACGAAGTGCAGGCGGTCCTGCACCTCGGTGATGATCCCGGCCTGTCGTTGGCCGCGAAATGCGACGGTGTCGTGGTGCAGCCCCGACGGCGCGGTGGCGCGGCCTACTGCTCCGCCGGCCACCGCCGCCCCGCCGAGTGCGGCGGCGGCTGCCGCCCCGCCGATCGCCTGGCGCCGTGAGAATTTCATCGACTCAGAATAGACCGTGCGGGGCAGGCTAGCCTTCCTTAACCTTTAGCTGCCGAGGACGGCGGCAGGGACCTTCGACAGGGTTGACGAAAGCGCGTCGATCTGCGCTGACAGCGACTTGCGGGTCGCCTCGTCGACCGTCTCGTAGGAGACGTAGCCCTCGGGCGTGCGGAGCTTGTCGATGGATGCGGTGATCGCCTCGAACTGCTTGGTGATCTCGGCCATCAGGGCCGGGTCCTTCTTCTCGATGATCGGCTGCAGTTCGCCGATCAGCCGCTGACTGCCCTCGACGTTGGCGGCGAAGTCCCACAGGTCGGTGTGGCTGTAGCGGTCCTCTTCACCGGCGATCTTGGTCTTGGCGACCTCGTCGATGAGGGCCTTGGGGCCGTTGACGAACAGCTGTGTGTCGAAGTTGAAGTCCGGCTTGTCGACCTCGGCCTTCAAGGCGCGGACGTCGGTCAGGAGCTGGTCGGCGGTCTTGGCGATCGCCTCGGGGGTGTCGTTCTTCTTCCCGTGAGCGGCGTCGGCTGCGGTCACCTTGCCCTCGGCGTCGCCGATCTGCTCGGCCTTCGGCGGCCACAGGTAGCGCTCGATGCGGTGGAAGCCGGTGAAGTCTTCGGCGCCGTCGCCGGTGTCATCCCAGCGCATATCGATCTTGGGGTCGAGGTCGCTGAACGACTCGGCGACCGGCTCGACCTTCTCGTAGTACTGACGGGTGGGCCCGAAGAGGGCGCGTGCCCGGTCCTTGTCGCCAGCCTTCACGGCGGCGACGAACTCGGCGGTCGCCCGCTCCAGGTTCGCGATCTCCGTCCGCACCGACGCCAGGTAGCGCTGCTTGGCCGACTCGACGTCGGCGGGAGCCTCGCTCTTCTTCTTCTCGTCGCCGGTGACGGTGATCTCCTTGCGGATACCCGATCCCACCATGCCGGGCTTGCACGCGACGGCGTAGGTGCCGGGCTTGGGCAGCTCGACGGTCAGCTTGCCGCTGACACCGGGGGCGATGTTCTCCACCTCGCCGAGGACGCGCGAGCCCTCGTAGACGTAGAACTCGGTGACCTTCGAGCCCGAGTTGGTGACCTTGAAACCGACCTTGCCGGTTTCCGCCTTCATCGGGCTGATGTCGCACGCGGTGTCGGTGGACGTCACGTCCAACGTCGACGCGGATTCCTTGGCGACGCAGCCGCTAAGGACCAGTGGTACGGCGACGGCGGTACCGACGACGACGGCCCTGGTGGCCAACTTCTTGGTGTCACGCATTGCTGGGGGTTCCTTTCTCGGTGGTGGCGGTTGCCACCGGGGGTGATGCGGGTGGGTCGGTCGGCCGGGTTCGGCCGCCGAGTTGTCTGCGGAGGAAGATCGGCAGAACGATCGCGACGTAGAGGACCCAGGCGACCACCTGCAGCCAGGTGGGGTCGGGCCGGAAGTTGAGGATGCCGGCGAGGATGGAGCCGTACCAGGAGTCGTGCTGGTAGCCGGTCGCCTCGGCGAGGTTGAACGCGGTCTGCGAGTGACCGGGGATCCAATCCAGCCAGCCGTAGCTCTCCATCGCACGTACGCCGTAGGCGAGGATGCCGGCAGCGACGAATACTAGGAAGGTGCCGGTGGCCGCGAAGAACACCTTGAAGTTGATCCGCACCGCGCCGTAGTAGAGCCCGACTGTGATGGCGACGGCGACGGCGATGCCGATCAGCAAGCCGATCAGCGGGACGAGTCCACCGGACACACTCTCGGCGTAGCCGACCATCAGCAGTGCAGTCTCCAGGCCCTCGCGGCCGACGGCGAGGAAGGCTAGGAAGAACACGGCCACGGGGCCGGTGGACAGTGCCTGCGCCATGCCCTCCTTGAGGTCGCCGGAGATCGAGGCCGAGGCCTTGCTCATCCACAGGAGCATGTAGGTGACGATCGCAACGGCGATGAGTGACGCGACGCCAGCGACGAGTTCGGCGTACTTGGAGTCGATGGTCGAGGTGCCGAACTGGATGCCGAGGAAGGCCACGATCAGCAAGAGAAGCGCCAGGCCGACGCCGAGCCACACGTACTTGAGGGCGTCGCGCCGGTCGGATTTCACGAGCACGGCGACGAGGATCATCACGACGATGCCCGCCTCGAAGCCCTCGCGCAATCCGATGACGCCGCTTCCGGTGAGCTTGGTGACCAGCGAGGTCGTCGGTTCGGCAGCGACGTGGATCAGCATTCGTACTCCGAACTGGCCGATGATGAGGGGAGGCTAACCAAAGCAATATACGTCCGGTCTGCAACGAGCGCGAGCCATCGGCGAATCGTTGTCGACACAATGCGTATTTGCGCCGGTAAACCACCCATTCTCGCTGGTGACGAATGCACCGCTTCCGGTCCCTTGTGCGATAATCGCGGTCAGCAATCCGTCAAATCAAGGGGAACCGGTTCTCATGGTGACAACACCGCGCAGCGGGCGACTGGGGGTCATGGCACTCGCCTTGGCCGCCATCGCCGTCGTCGGCGCAGGGTGTGTCAATCTGCCGGCCCGGTACCGGTCCGACATCCCGACGGGGGTACCGCCGGCGGCGGGCGCGCCGGTCCCGTACCTGGACATCAATGCTCCCGGGCGCACCGCCGACGAACTCAACGCGTGGGCGATCCCGATCTCCAAGGGCACCGGCATCGGGGTGACTGCGTTGGAGGCCTACGGCAACGCCGCCGAGATCCAGCGCCAGCAGCACCCCGAGTGCGGGATCACCTGGACGACACTGGCGGGCATCGCCGGTACTGAGAGCAAGCACGGTCGTCACCATGGAGCGCGAATCGCGGCCAACGGCGACGTCAGCCCGCCGATTCGTGGTCCGCAACTCGATGGTGCCAACGGCAACATGCGGATGGTCGACCCGAAGCAGCCGACGCTGGCCGACGGAAGCCCCAACTATGTCCGCGCCGAGGGCCCGTTCCAATTCCTGCCGGAGACGTGGCAGCGCTACGGCGTCGATGCGAGCGGCGACGGCGTCGCCGACCCCGACAACATCGACGACGCGGCGCTCGCGGCGGCTCGCTACCTGTGTGCGGCGTCCGGCGGCGATATGACCACGCCCAAGGCCTGGATGAAGGCGCTGATGACCTACAACCAGTCGCGCCCCTACGCCGAAGAGGTCCGCGACCGGGCCAACGCCTACGCCGCGAACGTCCGGTACTGACGTAACGCGCAACGTCGTCCGGTATTACCCTTGGTGCAACCGCACAACAACCACAACGACGCGGGCGCCGGGAGCGAGAGCGAGCGGTCCGCACAAACACCAAGGGGTAGACAGCCGTGGCAATAATCGAGCAGGTGGGCGCGCGCGAGATTCTCGATTCGCGCGGCAATCCGACCGTCGAGGTGGAAGTGGCACTCGAGGACGGCACGCTCGCCCGTGCGGCCGTGCCGTCGGGCGCCTCGACCGGTGAGCACGAGGCCGTCGAGCTGCGTGACGGCGGCGACCGCTACGGCGGGAAGGGCGTCCAGAAGGCCGTCAACGCAGTCCTGACCGAGATCGCCGAGGAGGTCGTCGGGTACGAGGCCGACGACCAGCGCCTCATCGACCAGGCCCTGCTCGACCTCGACGGCACCGCCGACAAGTCCCGGCTGGGCGCCAACGCGCTGCTCGGCGTGTCGTTGGCCGTCGCCAAGGCGGCCGCCGAGTCCGCGGCGCTGCCGCTGTACCGCTACGTCGGCGGCCCCAACGCGCACATCCTGCCGGTGCCGATGATGAA
>DLKD01000077.1 GCA_002477755.1 Gordonia sp. UBA7599 | reverse complement strand
AGCTTGCCGGCCAGGGTCGTCTTACCCGCACCCTGCAGGCCGGCGAGCATGATCACCGTCGGCGGAGTCTTGGCCAGCGTGAGTCGACGCGTCTCGCCGCCGAGGATGCCGACGAGCTCCTCGTTGACGATCTTGACGACCTGCTGCGCCGGGTTCAGCGCACCGGAGACCTCCGCGCCCTTCGCGCGGGTCTTGATCCGGTCGATGAACGTCCTTACGACGGGGAGCGCGACGTCGGCCTCAAGCAGCGCCAGCCGGATCTCGCGGGCCGTCGCATCGATATCGGCGTCGGAGAGGCGGCCCTTGCCGCGCAGGTCTTTGAGTGCACCGGTCAACCGGTCAGACAGGGAGTCGAACATGGGCTCCAGTGTTCCATATGGGCGCGTGCGGCCCCCGCCCGCAGGCGGGGTGCCTCACGCCCGTGCGCACGCCGCGCGGACCTGCTCGGAAATGCGCTTGTGACGCCGATCATCCAGCGGTGAATCCCACGTCACCGCGAACGTGTCGATGACCGTTCCGCCCAGGGTGGTCACCGCCGCCCATCGGATCGATCCGCCGTTGCGCTCGATCACCGAGGCCACCTCCGACAGGAGTCCGGGCCGGTCACTCGCCCGGACTTCGAGCGTCTCGAGCGTGCCGGGCATCCACCGCACCACCGGGGGTGCCACGACCGCCTGCCCGGGCACGCCCTCGCGCGACGCACTCGGAGACGGTGTGGACCGCATGGCCGCCAGCCGCGCCTCGACGTCGACCGCACCCGACCGGGCACCCATCAGGCGTTGTCGGACGAGCCCGGCTTCCGGCGGATCCCCGTAGAACGGTGCGACGACGAACGTGTTGATCGCCCGATCACCCACCGATCGCACCGTCGCGCGCAATACGCGCAGGTTGGAGAAGGCGAGCACGCCAGCCATCTCGGCCAGCAGCCCCGATGCGTCCGGTGCGGCCATCGTGACCTCGAACCGGTGGGCCTGATCGGTGGGCAGCACTTCGACGACGACCTCGTCTGCGGTGAACCGCGCGATCTCCTCGTCGGAGAGCGGTTCCGGTTCGGCGACGGGCTCGCCGACGATGATCCGCGACGTGTTCGCGACGAGCCGCTCGCTCAACGTCTGCTTCCAGTCGCTCCATACACCTGGGCCCGTCGCCAGGGCGTCGGCCTCGGCCAGCGCCCCGAGAATTTCGAGGAGGACGATGCTGCCGCCCACCTTCGTTGCGACGAAGTCGGCCGTATCCGGGTCGTCGACATCGCGTCGGGAGATGGTCTGGGCGATCAGCAGGTGGTGGGTGACGACATCGGCGAGCAGGTCCACGTCACCGGGCCACAGCCCGAGCCGGGCTCCGATCACCCGGGCCATCCGGGCGCCGATCTCACTGTGGTCGCCGCCGCGGCCCTTACCGATGTCGTGGACGAGCGCGCCCAGTAGCAGCAAGTCGGGTCGCGAGACGCGGGTCGTCAGCGGTGCGGCATGGGCGACGGCCTCCAGCAGGTGGCGGTCGACGGTCCATGCGTGGACGGCGTCGCGCGGCGGGAGGTCGCGCACGAAGTCCCACTCGGGGAAGAGTCGGCCCCACAGCCCCATCCGGTCCAATGCCTCGACCGGGGCGAGCATCGCCGGGCCAGCCGCCAACAGGTCGAGCAGGCTCTCGAGGGTCGAACTCGGCCACGTACCGCGGATCTCCGGCGAATAGTCGGCGAGGCGGTGCAGGGTCGAGTTGGAGATGGGCAGTCCGGAGCGCGCCGCCGCATTCGCGGCCCGCAGGACCAGGCCCGGGTCCTGGCTGGGCAGGGCGTCGCGCGCGAGCACCACTTCCCCACCGTGTTCGACGATCCCCTCGTCGAGGGGTCGACGCACCGGCAACAGCGTGCGCATCGAGAGTCCGCGCCGTGGCACCGCACCTCGTGCGGTGCGCAGGCCGACCTCGACGGCGTAACTGATGGTGCGGGCCTCGTCGGAGATCAACCGCGAAAGAGCGAAGCGGTCGCCCAGATTGAGTGCCGCGGCGATCTCGTCGGCGTCTTGGGCCCGCATCTGCTCGCGGTTGCGCCCGGCCACGCGGTGCAGTTCGGTGCGCACATCGAGCAGGCGCCGATAGGCGATGCCCAATCCGCCGCCCGGGGCGTCGTCGGCCGCGAGGCGCAGGCCGTCGGTGAGTTGGGCGAGCGCCAACGCGTTGAGCAGTTGGACGTCGCGCAGACCGCCGCGCCCGCTCTTGACGTCGGGCTCGCTGCGGTGCGCGACCTCGCCGGCCCGCACCCAACGCTGTTCGGCGTGCTCGATCAACTGTGGCAGCCGGCGCGGGGCATCCTTGCGCCACTGTTGGCGGATCTCCCCGATCAACAGGTCGGACAGGTCCTCGTCGCCAGCGATGTGACGGGCGTCGAGCAGCCCTAGAGCCGCCGACAGATCCTCCCCCGCCACGCCAAGTGCCTCGGGCACCGTCCGCACGCTGTGGTCGAGTCCCACGTTGGCATCCCAAATCGGATACCAGAGCTGGTCGGCCATCGACTGGACACGCTCGACCTGGTCGCCGTCATGAAGCAACACCAGATCGAGGTCGGAGTACGGCAGCATCTCGCCACGGGCCAAACCGCCCACGGCCAACAATGCGAAGCCGCTGCCGGGGGTGACCCCCGCGCGTCCGGCGGCGCCGATCAACCAGAGTTCGAAAAGGTCGCCGAGTGCCCGACGCAGCGCTGCTGCGTCGGGCACCGGGCGTTTGTCAGGTGCCAGGCGCGGGTCGCCGATGAGGGCGGCCCGTGCCCTGGCCAGGTCAGCGGCCGGGTTGGTGGCCGGTCCTGCGCTCATGTTTCGCGTCCCCCCGCCCCGGTACCCGGCCGCCCCGACCTAGAGTGCCTCCGGTCCGCGTTCCCCGGTTCGCACGCGAACCACGGAGTCGACGGGTGACACCCACACCTTGCCGTCGCCGATCTTCCCGGTACGGGCGGCGTTGACGATGGTGTCGACGACGGAGTCGACGATGGAGTCGTCGACCACGACCTCGACCCTCACCTTGGGCACGAAGTCGACGGAGTACTCCGCACCTCGATACACCTCGGTGTGGCCCTTCTGCCGCCCGTAGCCCTGAACCTCGCTGACAGTCATGCCGACGATTCCGGACTGCTCCAGTCCCGCCTTGATGTCCTCGAGCGTGAATGGCTTCACGATTGCAGTGATCAGTTTCATCTGTCTTAGTCCCTCTCGGTCCTTGCTCAGCCTAGTTGCGGATTATGCGTAGTCGTACGCGGTTTCAGCGTGCTCGGTCTCGTCGATACCGGTTGCTTCTTCCTCGTCCGAAATGCGCCAGCCGAGCGGCTTGAGGACGAAGGCGATAAGCGCGGTCAGAATGCCGCAGTAAGCGACCGCGACACCCGCGATAACCAGCTGGATGACCAATTGCTTGTAGTCACCGCCGTAGAACAGACCGGGCGACTCACCGTCGGGAGCCCAGGCCAGGAAGCCCAGGGCAATGGTGCCCCAGAGGCCTGCGACGAGGTGGACGCCGACGACGTCGAGCGAGTCGTCGTATCCGAGCTTGGACTTCAGCGAGATCGCGAGAGCCGCCAGAACACCGGCCACGATGCCCAGGATGATCGAACCGACCGGGGTCAGGTTGCCACAGGCAGGGGTGACGGCGACCAGGCCGGCCACGACACCTGAAGCTGCGCCGACGCTGGTGGCGTGACGGTCACGGATCCACTCAACCGCGAGCCAGCCCATCATCGCGGCAGCCGTCGCGACGGTCGTGTTGACCCACACCTTGCCCGCACTGGCGTCGGCGGCCAGCGCCGAACCGGCGTTGAAGCCGAACCAGCCGAACCACAGGAGTGCGGCACCGAGCATGACGAACGGGATGTTGTGCGGGCGGTAGGCGGTCTTACCGAAGCCCCGGCGGGCTCCGATGATGAGAACCAGGACCAGCGCTGCCATACCGGCGTTGATGTGAACCACGGTGCCACCGGCGAAGTCGATCGGTGCCACTGCCGCGCCGTCACCGGCCTCGTTGAGCCCGAAGATCTTTGCCGCCAGGCCATCCGGCGAAGCGGACAGCAGGCCGCCGCCCCAAACCATGTGGGCGAGCGGGAAGTACACCAGCGTGGCCCACACGACCGCGAAGGCCAGCCAGGTGACGAACGAGACGCGCTCAGCGAGCGCACCACTGATCAGCGCCACCGAGATGACCGCGAAGGTCAATTGGAAGGCTAGGAAGACGATCGCCGGAATGCTGCCCGACAGGACGACGTGCGTCGCCTCACCGACTTCCTTGGTCTCCATCAGTTGGTTGGACCCGAAGAGCCCGAAGGGATTGGAGAACACCCCCCAGATATCCGAGTCGCCCTTGATCCCGTTGCCGAAGGACATCGAGAATCCCCACAGGACGTAGACGATGCCGATTACGCCCATCGTCCCGAAGGACATCATCATCATGTTCAGAACAGACTTGCCGCGTGACAATCCGCCGTAAAAGAACGCCAACGCCGGCGTCATCAGCAGAACCAGCGACGCGCTCATCAGAATCCACGCCGTATTGCCAGCATCGGCTTCGCCGAACACGCTGTCCGGCAGTGCCATCATGGTTTCTCCCACCACGGGCCTTCCTCCTTGCTCGTATACACATGGGTGCTCCAGTGCTGTGACAAAGAGTGCTAGGCCGCTGTTACCCCGATAGTGCCCCTCGTGTTTCGTGAATATGAACGCTGAGCCGACTAGTGTTTCGTGGGCGTTACCACCAGGCGTGATGCGCACAACTGTGCACGGGTCGGGTGAGACGACCCGACGGCGGGAGGCGGCGGCCTACAGCAGCGCGTCGACGAAGGCGGCGGGATCAAACGGCGCGAGGTCGTCGGCACCCTCGCCGAGGCCGACCAGTTTTACCGGGACGCCGAGCTCTTCTTGGACGGCGAAAACGATGCCGCCCTTGGCGGTGCCGTCGAGTTTGGTGAGGACGACGCCGGTGATGTCGACGACGTCGGCGAACACCCGGGCCTGGGTCAGCCCGTTCTGGCCGATCGTCGCGTCGAGGACGAGGAGCACCTCGTCGACGTCGGCCTTCTTCTCCACGACGCGCTTGACCTTGCCGAGTTCGTCCATCAATCCGGTCTTGGTGTGCAGACGACCTGCGGTGTCGACGATGACGACGTCGACACCGGTATCGATGCCCGTCGCGACGGCATCGAAGGCCACCGAAGCGGGGTCGGCGGCCTCCTTGCCGCGGACGGTGTCCGCACCGACCCGTTCGCCCCACGTTTGCAGCTGATCGGCTGCGGCCGCACGGAAGGTGTCGGCGGCGCCTAGCAGCACGCGCCGACCGTCAGCGACGAGCACGCGAGCCAGCTTGCCCGTCGTCGTGGTCTTACCGGTGCCGTTGACCCCGACGACCAGGACGACGGCGGGGCGGCCGTCGTGCGGCAGCGCCTTGATCGATCGGTCGAGCTCCGGGTGGAGCTGGTCGGTGAGCACCCGCTTGAGGACGGCGCGCGCCTGCGCGGAGTCGTGTACCGGATTGGCCGCGAGGTCGGTGCGCAGCCGGTCGGTGATGGCCATCGTCGCGGTGGTGCCAACATCGGCCATCAGCAGGGTGTCCTCGATCTCCTCCCATGACTCCTCGTCGAGGTCACCGCCGCCGAGCAGGCCGAGCATGCTCTTGCCGAGCGCGCCCTGTGACCGCGCCAACCGCCCGCGCAACCGCCCCAAGCGACCCGCCGTCGGGGCGATTTCGTCGAGGGCGGGCTCAGTCGGCGCGATTTCGGGCTCGCTCGGCGCGATTTCGGGCTCGCTCGGCGCGGATTCGGGCTCAGTCGGCGCGATTTCGGGCTCGCTCGGCGCGGATTCGGGCTCGGTCGGCGTCGGCGCGGGGACGGGTTCGCGCTCCAGGGTTGCGGTGTCGCCGCCGCCCTGACTGAAGTCGAAGCCCGCCTTCGTCTGGTAGCCACCCTTGTCGGCCTGCTCGATGGCCTTGTCCTGCTTCGCGCCGAGTGAGACACGGCGACGGCGGGCCAGCACCAGGCCGATGGCGACGAGCGCCGCCAGCACGAGCACGGCGACAATTGCGATGATGATCGGAGTTTCCACAGTCGTCCCCTAGTCGCTGGCGGTCGCCGAGCCGGTGGTGATGAGATTCTGGCCGCGCAGCCGCTGCGAGATCACCTGGGTGATCCCGTCGCCGCGCATACTGACACCGTAGAGCGCATCGGCGACTTCCATCGTCGGCTTCTGGTGGGTGATGACGATCAGCTGGGAGCGCTCGCGCAGCTGCTCGAACAGTCCGATCAGTCGCTGCAGGTTCGTGTCGTCCAGCGCGGCCTCGACCTCGTCCATCACGTAGAACGGCGACGGCCGGGCACGGAAGATCGCCACCAGCATCGCCACGGCGGTCAACGACTTCTCCCCGCCCGAGAGCAGCGACAGCCGCTTGACCTTCTTCCCGGGCGGACGGGCCTCCACCTCGACGCCGGTCGTCAACATGTCCGACGGATCGGTCAACACCAGGCGACCCTCGCCGCCGGGGAACAGTCGGCCGAAGACTTCGGCGAACTCGCGCTCGACGTCGGCGTACGCCTGCGTGAAAACCTCGAGGATGCGCGCGTCGACATCATCGACGACCTGCAGGAGGTCGGCGCGGGCCGCCTTCACATCCTCCAACTGGGCCGAGAGGAACGAGTAGCGCTCCTCCAGCGCGGCGAACTCCTCCAGTGCCAGCGGATTCACCTTGCCGAGGGTGTTGAGATCGCGCTGGGCCTGCTTGGCTCGCCGCTCCTGAGTGGCCCGGTCGTACGGCATCGGCGCCGGCGCGACGACGAGCTCGCCGCGTGCCTTGGCGTCCTCGTACTCGGAGAGTTCCAGTGCCGACGGCGGCATCGGCACGTCGGGACCGTACTCGGCGATCAGGTCCTCGGGGTTGATCGCGAACTGCTCGGCGATCTGCTCCTCGAGTTGCTCAATGCGCATCGCCGCCTGCGCTTTGGCCATCTCATCGCGGTGCACCGCGTCGCGCAGGCCGTCGAGCTGGGCGGTCAGCTGGCCGACCTGCGTCTTGAGTTCGGCCACGCCCGCAGTGTGGCCGGTGCGGACCTCGTCAAGGTGGTCGCGGGCCGCCTGGGCGGCCTCGACGGCGGTCAAGGTGTCGCCGAAACAGTCGGGTGCGATTAGAACCCGCAGGGCCGCTTCGCCCACCCGCGCCCCCGTCATCCCAGCAGGGTAAGGCCGGGCTCCGGGAGGCGCATGCCGGAGGACCGGCGCGGCGAAGTAACCTGGCAGCGTGAAACTGCTGGGCCGCAAAGCCGACGACGCCGACGACGCCGA
>DLKD01000159.1 GCA_002477755.1 Gordonia sp. UBA7599 | reverse complement strand
CAAGGGCGACGCCAACGAGACGGTCGATTGCATCGTCGAGGACATGCACAACGACGCTCTCGGCGCACCGACGGATGTCTCGGAAGACTCAATCATCGCCCTGCTCGAGGAGCGCGCGATCCCGTTCACGACGTGGGACGGCTGGTACCGCCTCGACGAGCACGAGCGCAGCCTCGGCGCCGCGGAGGGCCGCGAGCGCATCAAGGTCGTCGAGCGCGACGAGATGCTCGCAGCTTCCGAGCCGGACAAGGTCCGCAAGCCCTAAGCAGACACGAACGCGGAGGTCCTGAACCACTATCTGGTTCAGGACCTCCGCGTTTCGCTGGTTCTAGGGGATCAGGACCCGGTGGACCCCATCGACCCGGCCGGCGGCGCGGGGATCCGCGGGTTCGCGGGGCGGTCGATGTTGCTGCTCCAGTAACCGAAGTTGTTGCCCAGGTCCTCGTAGGTGTCGGCCCAGGTGTAGCCGCTGATCGACGTCGGGACGCAGCCGGGCCAGCGCGTCTCGATCGGGCGCTGCCAGCGGCGGGTCTTGGTGTTCCACTTCGACATCGACTTGCCGGGCTTGAGCTCGGCAACGGTCACGCGCGGACCGCCGACCTCCTGCAGGTTCACGTTGCGCATGGTCGTCCCGCCGACGTTGACGACGGTCATCCAGCGGACCTGGTACCAGAGGTTGTCCCAGGTCTGCCCCTTCTGGCCGAAGTGGCATTCGATGCCGCCGCGGATGACGAGTTCACCCGGCGAAGCGGCGTGGGCGGGTGCGGTGGCAACCGCTGCGGAGGCCGCCATCACGGTGGCAGCGGCAGCGGTGGTCAGGGCTCGGCGCAGGCCGATCGAGGAGTTCCGCATGACTTCTTTGTCTCCTTGCAGTTTCCGACGACGAGAGTCGTGGTACTTGGGTTAGGACAGCCCCGTTGCGGGCGTCTCACGGAGTATGTCGCCCGACCACCCGCCCTTGGTTACGCAGATCAGGGCACCCGCAGGGACCTCACAGGAGCCGCCAAGGTCGGCGGTCGCACTATCATCGGGTGCCATGAACCGATCTCGCACCACCCGCCTGCGGGTCACGACACTCGTTGCCGCGGCATTGACGGTGGGAACCCTGACCGGTTGTGGACCGGCTGCCGGTGACATCAACCTGGGCCAACACGACGCCGCTCGCGCTTTCCCGGCCACCCAGCCGGGTCTCACGCCGATCCGGCAGCGGATCGTCGCCGTGCTGCGCTCCCAGTACGAAAACCCGCCGGAATCACCCGCGGTCTACACCGAAGGCATCCGCGAGCCCTGGTGCGCCGACTTCGTCAGCTGGACCCAACGACGTGCGGGCTCCCCTGTGCGCAACCCGACCAACGGCAGTTGGCGCATCCCCGGCGTCGCGACGCTGGCCGACTACTACCGGTCGGTCGGGCGATTCCACGGTCCCGACTACCGGCCCAAGCCCGGCGACGTCGTGATCTATGAACCGCCGAACCGGTTCAAGCAGCACACCAACACGGTGATCGCGGTCGACGGTGATCGCGTGACGACCCTGGGCGGCAACGAGCCGCCCAACGGCATCAGCGTGAACAGCTACCGACTCTCGAAGGTGCGCGGCATCGTCGGCTACGGGTCGCCGCGGCGCGGCTGATTGCGGAGGTCTACGCCCACCAGGCAGTCGCAGACCTCCGCAGTTCAGAAGACGAACGCGCCGAACAGCCAGATCGTCGTCGCGATGAGTGCGCCCGACAGTTCCACGAGCATGCTCGCGCCGGCGGCCTTCATCGCAGCCACCGCGCCCCTCCAGGCCTGCTCGAAGCTCCACCCGCGCACAAGCTCGCTGACCATCGCACCCAGGATGAACCCGAGGATCAGCCCGACAACCGGCACGACGAAGAACCCGATGATGCCGACGATGCCGCCGACGACGACCGTCACGTTGGGGACGCCCGCCGATTTCAGGGTGCGGCCGGCGACGTAGTACTTGATGACCTCGGCGGCGGCGATGACCACGGCTGCAGCGGCGAGGAACGCCCATGCCCAGCCGCCGACGACGAACGCCCACACGCCGATCGCCAGGCCGACGATGATCCCGCCCGGGAGCACCGGGAAGACGATGCCCAACAGGCCGATCGCGATGACCAGCCCGATGAGGAGCTCACCCCAGAACGGCATTGACGACTACGACGCCGCGGGACGCAGGTTCACCGTGCGCGCCTCGTCGGCCGAGTCCTGCGCACCGACGGCGGACGGCGCGTCGGCCGAACCGTCGGCGGTCGTCTGCTCCTCGTCGACCGTCGGTGCGGAAACGGACACGACGCGGATCAGCGACGCGGCGTCGGTGGCCCGGTGCCGGGCGCTCTCCACGTCGTCGGCGGTGGCCGTGACGACGCCCATCCGTCGGCGCGGCGTTGCCATCGGCTTGCCGAACAGTCGCAGGCTCGTCTCCGGTACCGACAGCGCCTGGGCGAGGTTGGCGAAGCCGATCACCTCGTCATCGCGACGACCGTAGATGACTGCCGAGGCCCCGGGGGAGGCCAGCGTCACGTCGACTGGCAGGCCCAGGATCGCGCGCGCGTGGATCTCGAACTCCGAGAGCCGCTGGCTGGCCATGGTGACCAGGCCCGTGTCGTGCGGGCGGGGACTGACCTCGGAGAAGTAGACGTCATCGCCCTTGATGAACAGCTCGACGCCGAAGATGCCACGGCCGCCCAACTCCTGGCCGTCGGCAAGGGCACCGGTGACCCGGGCCGCGATCGACGTCGCCGAGGCCATCGCATACGACTCCATCGGCTGCGGCTGCCAGCTCTCCACGTAGTCGCCGTCGAGCTGGCGGTGGCCGATCGGCGCGCAGAACTGGGTGATGATCCCGCCCGAACGCGGGTCGATCGACCGCACGGTCAACAACGTGACCTCGTAGTCGAAGTCGATGAAACCTTCGACGATGACGCGGGTGTTCGCGACGCGCGCCTTGGTGGACGCGGCCTCCCATGCCGCCCAGACGTCCTGCGGACCGCGCAGCACCGTCTGCCCCTTGCCCGACGACGAGACAATCGGCTTGACCACGCAGGGGAACCCGATGGTCTCCGCCGCGCCGCGCAACTCCTCGAGCGAGTCGGCGAACAAGTACGGCGGGACCGGAATGCCCAGGTCCTCGTCGGCGAGGCGGCGGATGCGCTCGCGATCCATCGTCGCGGTGACGCCGAACGCCGACGGCACGATCTGACTGACGCCGCGGGCCTCGATGTCGCCGAGCGCGTCGGTCGCGATCGCCTCGATCTCCGGCACAACGAAGTCTGGACGGTACTTCTCAATGACCGCGGTGACCGCGGCCGCATCGGTCATGTCGACAACTTCGGCGTGGTGGGCGACCTGGTGTCCGGGAGCGTCGGCGTAGCGGTCGACGGCGATCACCTCGACGCCGAGGCGCTGGAAGGCGATAGTCACCTCTTTGCCCAGCTCACCGGCACCGAGCAGCAGGACTCGAACCGCCGAATCGGTCAGCGGTGTGCCGACGACATACGGCACCACCGGAGAATCACTAGTCATGACGTGTCATTCTACTGGGCCGCTCAGCGGTCAGTACTCACACGATGGCGGCACAGACGACGGTCGCCTCGGAACGGCCGCGCAACACCTCCGCGTCTTGCGTCTCCCAATGCACCGCCTCATCCGGATTGGCCGCGGCGACGGCGACCTGCGAGGCCAGCGGGCGGCGCGGATCGCGCTTGGCCAGCTCTGACAGTCGGGCGCTCTCATTGACGGGATCGCCGATGACGGTGAACTCGAACCGCTCGATTGCCCCGACGTTGCCGGCCACCGCCGCCCCGTAGCCCACGCCGATGCCGGCGGCGAGCTCGGGCACCTCCACCGGTAGCGCCGCGGCGATCTGACGCGCGGTGACCAATGCTGCGCCGGCCGGGTCGGGCAAGTGCAACGGCGCACCGAAGATCGCGAGGACCGCGTCGCCCTCGAACTTGTTCACCAGTCCCTGATTCGCCTCCACGGCGTCGACGATCACGCCGAAGAAGCGGTTGAGGATGGTCACCGTTTCCGTCGGCGTGCGGGTCATCGCCAGGGTGGTCGAGCCGATGACATCGATGAACATGGTCGCGACGATCTGCTCGCTGCCGCCGAGCTCAGGGTCGGTGCGCAATGCGGCGGCAGCGACGTCCTGGCCGACGTGGCGGCCGAACAGGTCTTGGATCCGCTCACGCTCACGTAACCCGTGGACCATCGTGTTGAACCCGACCTGCAGGTCGCCCAACTCCGAACCGTCGAAGACGACGAGATCGACGTCGTTGTCACCGGCGCGGACCCGGCGCATACCCTCCTGCACCGACCGCACCGGCCCGACGACGCTCATGTTCGACAGCACCGTCAGCAGCAGGCCGGTGAAGAGCGCGACCCCGCCGATCACGAACACCCCGACCGCCATGTCCTTTTCGGTCATGTTGGCGAACAGCAGGGTGAACAGGGCGACAAGCAGGATCCCGACGATGGGGATGCCCGACCCGACCGCCCATGCCGAGATCGCGCGGCCGCGCAGTCGTCGACGGCGCCCGCCGGTGTACCCCGCAGCGATGAGTTCAGCTTCCACCGGACGCATGCTGAACTCGACGAACAGCGACGAGATGCCGACGACGACCGCACCGCTGAAGCCCAGCACGATGAGGATCTTGGGGATCAACTGAACGTCGTAGCGGGCGTACAGGAGGGTGAACAGCACCATCGCCCCGATCCACAGCGTGCTCTGCAGCCGCATCAGCCGGCCGGGTGCCCGACGGCTCACCACCGCGTCGTGGGCCGTCGGGAGTTCGCCGCGAATGGCCCAGCGCAGATCGCGGGTGACCGTGAAGGTGCCGACCGTGACGCCGACGGCCAGCGCGAACACCACGTAGGCCGGGACGACGATGAAATTGACCCACCACAAGCCCGGCTGGAAGACCGAAGGAACGGGGATGCCGACGGTGACCAGCACCATGGCCACCGCCACGCCGATGATGTTGGCCGCGAGGATCGACCCGGTGATCAGCGTCTGCGTCCGGATCCGCTTGGTCAGCTGGCTGTCGGTCGACGAGCCGAGGAACACCGACCCGTAGTCGCGGGCCGTCGAGAGCATTGGCATCGCCGGAGTTCCTCCTTCGCTTCGCCGCTGCGCCCTCGGCAGCCGTCCCTTTAGCAGTGTGTCAAGCGACGTCGCGCCGGACGATCGTTTCGTCGCGGCCGGGTCCCACGCCGATGCACGAGATGTAGGCGCCGCACAGTTCTTCCAGGCGCAACACGTAGCGCTGCGCGTTGAGCGGAAGCTCGTCGAAGGTGCGGGCCGTCGAGATGTCCTCCCACCATCCGGGCATCGTCTCGTAGACGGGGACGGCCCGGTGGAAGTCGGCCTGCGTCATCGGCATCTCGTCGAAGCGCTTCCCGTCGACCTCGTAGGCCACGCAGATCGGCACCTCGTCGAGCCCCGACAGCACGTCGAGCTTGGTGAGGAAGTAGTCGGTGATCCCGTTGACACGCGTCGCGTAACGACCGATGACGGCGTCGAACCAGCCGCAGCGCCGGGCGCGCCCGGTGGTCACGCCAACCTCGCCGCCGGTCTTGGCCAGGTATTCGCCGTGCTCATCGAACAGCTCGGTGGGGAACGGCCCCGAGCCCACACGGGTGGTGTAAGCCTTCAGGATCCCGAGGACGGTCGTGATGCGGCCCGGGCCGATGCCCGACCCGACGGAGGCGCCGCCGGCGGTCGGGTTGGACGACGTCACGTACGGGTAGGTGCCGTGGTCGACGTCGAGCAGCGTGCCCTGCGAACCCTCCAACAGGATCGTCTCGCCGCTCTCGAGTGCCTGGTTCAGCAGCAGCCGCGTATCGGCGATGCGGTGCTTGAAGCCCTCGGCCAGGCCCAGCACCTCGTCGGTCACCGCGGCGGGCTCGAGCGCCCTACGGTTGTAGATCTTGGTGAGGATCTGGTTCTTGATCTCCAGTGCGGCCTCGACCTTCTCGCCGAACAGCTTCTCGTCGAGCACGTCGGCGGCGCGAATGCCCACGCGCGCGATCTTGTCCTGGTAGCAGGGGCCGATGCCACGACCGGTGGTGCCGATCTTGGCATTGCCCAGGAAGCGCTCGGTGACCTTGTCGATCGCCACGTGATAGGGCATCAGCAGGTGTGCGTCCGCAGACAGGAGCAGGTTGGACGTGTCGACGCCCCGCTCTTCGAGGCCGGCCAGTTCCGACAGGAGCACGGCCGGGTCGACGACGACGCCGTTGCCGATCACGTTCTTGACCCCGGGCGTCAGGATGCCCGACGGGATGAGGTGGAGGGCGAAGCTCTCGCCGTTGGGCAGGACCACCGTGTGCCCGGCGTTGTTTCCGCCCTGGTAGCGCACCACCCAGGAGAGCTTTCCGCCCAGCAGGTCGGTGGCTTTACCCTTGCCCTCGTCGCCCCATTGGGCGCCGATCAGCACGATCGCAGGCATCCGTCAGACTCCTTGTTCGCCAGACAATCCGGGCTAACCCTACTTGGTTTGTCCGGCTACTACGCTATTGCGCGTGACTGCCGTCGTTGTGCCTCCGCCGGAAACAGCGGCGTGGGACCTGTTGTCGCTGCGCGGCGCCGTCATGCCCATCGTCGACGAGGCACTGGGCGACGAAGGTGTGGACCGGCTCATCGTCGACGCTCAGTGTGAGGAACCCGATGCCTTCTTCGCCGCGGTGCTGGCCCGGTTGATGGTGCGCGAGCGGCTCGACGTCGACGTCGCGTTTGTGGCGCCTGCACCCACCCGCGCGACGCGGATCCACCGGTTGCCCGTCGGCGCGGCCGCGCGACGCCTCGCTGAGACCGGTAGCGCCCGGGAGCTCCCGCTGATCCGCGACGACGCCGCGTCCGTCCTCGTCGGGCGAGCGCGCCACATCGGCGCCGACGGCGGACCGCTGCAGGGCGAGTCGTACCTGGACGACACGCGGCTGTTCGACGGGACTGTCGCGGCGGTGGAGATCGAGCCGCTGGGCACACTCCCCGGGTTGCGTGGGCGCGTGGCGCGACGAGGGCTGTCGAGGCGCTGGACCAGCGGCCGCGCCGTGCAGACCGGAGGCCCGGCGGTGTTCGTCGAACGCGAGGGCATCCTCACCCCCCGTGCTGTTCCGCGCTCGACGTTCTACCCCCACCACATTCCGTGGCGCTTGGTCATGGACTAGCTGCGTCAACTCGGTCGATCTTTACGTCGTCGAGGTAAAGATCGACCGAATAAGTGCTACCAACTGAGCTCGGAGTCGCCGCAGCCCTGGTCGCCTTCCACCTGCACCGTGGCGTGCTCGAGTCCGTGCGCGGTGAGGATCTGCTGCGCCTGCGCGAGGACCGACTCACCGTCGGCGGCGGCACTGGCGATGTGGACCGTCGCAACATCCATGCCGGTGGTCAGGGTCCAGATATGGAGGTCGTGGACGTCGCGCACGCCGGGGATTTGCGCCAACTGCGCCGCAACGCCCTCCACGTCGACGTGCTTGGGCGCCTGCTGGTTGAGGATGCGCAGCGCGTCGGCCGCCAACCGGACCGCGCGCGGCACCACCCACAGTGCGATGAGGACTGCGACGACGATGTCGGCGTAACCCGATCCGGTGATGAGCGCGAAAATGCCGGCGACGAGGACGCCGACGCTGCCGACCGCGTCGGCAAGGACCTCGAGGTAGGCCCCGCGGACCGCGATCGACTCCTTCGCGTCAGCGCGCAGCAACAGCATCGCGACTACGTTGACGGCAAGGCCGATTAGTGCGACGACGATCAGCGTGAGGCCCGGCACGTGCGGGTCCTTGCCGATGCGCTCGACGGCCTCGTAGAGCACATAGGCGCCGACGGCGATCAGCAGTACCGCGTTGACGATCGCGCTGAAGACCTCGGCGCGGTGCCAGCCGAAGGAGCGCCGGGCGGTCGTCGAGCCGTGGCGGGCCATCAGCAGCGCGGTCATGCCCATCAGCAGAGCCACCACGTCCGTGGCCATGTGACCGGCGTCGGCGATGAGCGCCAATGAATTCGAGATGATGCCGACGACCAGCTCGACGACGAAGAAGCCCGCGATCAGAACGACGGACGCAACCATCGGCCACAGTCGCCGTTGACCGGTCGACGGGCCGACGTGCGCGTGATCGTGCGAGTGCCCCATGTCGCCCAAACTATGCGTCAGACCGCATATGAGCAACCTTCGCGTTGCGACACGCGCTCGCCGCGCCGAGAAGTCCAGACTGTCCAGGTCCACGGACGCACGCTGGCCATCGCTCAGGTCCGCGGGCACTCAGTTCCGCGGGCTCAGTTCCGCGGACGCATTTGCGCCATCGCCGAGGTCCGCGACAGCCCGGCGATCATCAACATGTCCATGAGCTGCGAACGGATCTGGGCCAGCGTCGAGACAGTCGACAGATCACCGTCGGCAACCACTTTCGGATTCGCATGGCGCACGATGCCGCGCAGAACCCGCGCAGCGTCGGCCGCGTCGGGCTGCCCGTCGGGCGGGGCGAGCATGTAGGCGCGCAGCGACTCGTAGCCGACTCCCAGCTGCGCGATCAGATCGATGACGGCGTCGGGCACCCGCTCGCCGCGCGAGACCATCCCGTTGACGCGGCGCGCCAGGACCATCATGTTGCGGACCGCGGAACTGATCGGCTCACCGGTGTCGGCGATCCGCTCCATCCGCGGCCGGGAGCTCCAGTACAGCGGCGAGATGACGCTCACCTCGCGGCCGCCGCGCATGTCGGCGCGCATCGTCTCCAAGGCACCGCGCAGACCGCTCAGGTCGGCAAAGACCGCGCCGAGCTGATCCTCGTCGCCGGCGCTCAGCGCCGCGGCCATCTTCTCAGAGCTGTCCCGAAGTGCCGCCAGGACCCGCGCGGCATCCAACCGCGCGCGGTGGGCCGGATTCGTGGGCAGCAGCGCAGCGACGAGGATGCCGACGACACCCCCGATGAGTGCGTCACCCGCGCGGGTGACCCCGGACCCGATCGCGGGCACGGCGACGACGAGCACCGCCGACGATGCGGCTTGCATCGGGATGATCGGACCGTTGTCGAGGAAGACCGCGATGGTCATCGCCACCAGGACCGCCGCGGCAATCTGCCAGGCGCCCATGCCGACGGAGTGCGTCAGAAGATCGCCGATGAGCACGCCGATCGTGACCCCGCCGACGAGCTCGATCGACCGTCGCCAACGCTTGCTGAGCGACAGGCCCAAGGAGATGATCGCGGCGATCGGCGCGAAGAACGGCTCAATATGGCTGAAGATCTGGGTCGCGATCCACCACGACAACCCAGCGGCCAATGCGCATTGAAAGATCGGGAAGGCCGAGTTCATCAGCCGGCTCACGCGGCTGCGCACCGGTGACGGCAGGCGTCGCAGGAACCGACTGCCCGGCTCGCGGGCGCGCATCCACCGGTCCCCCGCCGCCTGCACGGGGTGGGACATCGCGGCGGGGAGTCTCCCTGCCCTTGGTGTGCGGTCCTTCACCGTTGCCGATGATAGCGACGACCAGCGGTCCGGCTGACAGAATGGGCGCGTGGACCTCGGCGACGCGCTCATCCGGATCGGGCCCGCTCTGGTCATCGTGATCGTCGTCCTTGCCGGTATCGCCGTCGCCGTCAATGTCGTCGCTTCCAGCGGGCACGGTCGCGAGACCGCCATCGCCGTCATCCGAGCGGTAGTCCAACTCGCCGCCTTCGCCGCGATCCTGGCGGTGGTGATCAAGCATCTGTGGGCGTCGGTGCTGTTCCTGCTCTTCATGTCCGTCGTGGCGGCGTGGACGTCGGCGACTCGTATCACCGGGCGGTCCCGGCCACCGCTGCAAACCGCGCTGCTGTGCCTGCTGCCCGTCGCGGCCCCGACCGCCGTCGTGACGCTGGCTGTCGCATTGCTAGGCGTCGTCCCGGCAAAGGGGATCGCGATTATCCCGACGGCGGGGATCATGCTGGGCAACGCGATGATCGCGACCTCACTGGCAGCGCGGCATGCACACGACGAACTGCGTTCGCGCCACGGTGAGGTGGAGGCTGCATTGTCGCTGGGGTTCCTCACGCGCGATGCACGGCTGGAGGTGGTGCGCCCGGCCGCGGCGACCGCGCTCATCCCGGGCATCGATCAAACGCGCTCGGTCGGCCTTGTCACCATCCCGGGGTCGTTCGTCGGCATGGTGCTCGGCGGGGCGTCGACGACGGCAGCGGCCATCATGCAGCTTTTCGTGCTAGTCGCACTGCTCGCCGTCGCAGCGATCGCGGTTCTGACAACCACCGAACTGGTCAGCCGCGAGCTGCTCTAGCGTGAGTTGGGCCCGCGTCAGGAGGGCGAGACGCCCAGGTGCTCGGCGGCGCGCGGGTCACAGTCGTTGAGCAAGTCGAGACACCGCAGGTACTCGTCCTCTTCACCGATGATCTGGGCCGCTCGAGCCAGGGCGCCGACACATCGGAGGAACCCTTGGTTCTGCTGATGCTCCCAGGGCACCGGGCCGTAGCCCTTCCACCCGTGGCGACGCAGCTGGTCGAGGCCGCGGTGGTACCCGGTACGCGCATAGGCGTAGGCGGCGACGACCGCCGGAGGGAAGTCGCCGGCCTGCGCCAGGACCTCGGTTTCCGCCTCGGTCACGCTTTCCAACTCGGCTTCGGCCAGGTACGCCCAGGCGATCGAGGCCGTCGGGGAGCCCGCGGCAACCGTGGCCGGCGGGACGCCGTTGAGCAACTCCGACTCGGCATCGTCGTCGCCGGTGAGTAGCGTGGGCGGGGGGCCGAGCAGGTCTCCGAAGGAAGTCACCACCCAATTCAACCATCTCGAAGCGGTGTGACAACCCTCTCGTCGGCACCATGCCGAATGTGTCCGGCGAGTCGGTTTTCGCTAGTCTGGCACCCGCAGTGATGTATCGACGAAGGCAGGGCGTGCCCGATGGCGCAGGCAGACGAAACCCCGACCACGGGTAGCAACAGCGACGATTCGGCAGCCGCCGACGCTCCGCGACCACGCGGAGGCGGCGGAATCGACTCGGCAACACGCGTCATCAGCCGCGACCAGCTGCCCGAGGCGGCGGACCTGCCCGACCTCGACGACGTCGACGCACTCGCCCAGGACGGCCAGGCCGACGACGACACCGTCGACGCGGCTGACACCGCCGCCGATGCAGAAGCCGCTACCGACGCCGAGACCGCCGACGAAACCGATGCCGCGGACGCTGGCGAGGACGCCGAGGACTCGGCTGCCGAGGGTGACGCAGACGAGGCCGCGGCCGAGCAGCTCGCCGACGAGGAGACCGCCGCTGAGTCGGAGGACACCACCGACCTGGAGAAGATCGCCGCAGACGCCGCCGACACCGAGGCCGTCGAGGCGGATTCGGCCATCGCCGCCGAGGCCGCTGTCGGCTTGAGTGCCGCTGCCGCAGCCGCCGGCGCGGTCGCCGCCAAGCTCTCTGCGGAGCAGAAGTCGGACGAGACTGAGTCGGACGAAGTTGAATCGGACGAGGCTGCACCGGACGAGGCGCAGGCCGCCGAGGACGAGGGCGCCTCCGTGAGCAAGCACGTCGACGAGGATCCCGACGACGAGCAGGAGTCGGCCGTGAAGCGCCGGCCCGAGATCGTCAAGCTGCAGGACAAGGCCGACGACGCCGAGGAAGAGGCGGCGGACAAGGCTGACGAGGGCGATGCGGCTGACGCCGACGAGGCGCGCGCCGAGGCAGAAGCCGATGAGGCGAAGGTCGACGAGGCGGAAGCGGAAGCCGACGAGGAGGTGGCCGACGCCGAGGGCGCCAAGGCCGACGCCCTCGACGACGAGGTATCTCAGGCCCAGGCAAAGGCTGACGCAGAGATCGCGGAAGCCGAGGAGAAGTCCGAGGCCAAGACCGACAAGATCAAGCCCAAGGCGCAGGCCGACGCGGCGACGACGAAGCTCGACCGCGCCAAGATCGCGGCAGCGAAGGACGACGCCGACAAGTCCGAGGACGAGACGGCCGAGGGCGACGCCGACGAGGCCAAGGCCGAAAAGGGCGAGGACGCCGACTCGAAGGCCGACGAGAAGAAGGCCGACGAGAAGAAGGCCGACGCCAAGACCGAGAAGGTCGACAGCACGAAGGTTGCCGCCGGGAAGGCCGACGAGAAGACGGCCGAGAAGGCTGCGCCGACCACGATCCCGCAGACCATCCCGACGAAGACCAAGCGCAGTCGCAAGCCGCTGCTGATCGCCGTCGCAGCCGTCGTGGTGGCCGCACTCATCGGTGGTGGCGCCTGGTTGCTGCGCAAGCCCGCGCCCGCCGACAAGGCCGCCGAGGCGGCCGTCACCTATGTGACCGCGATGAACAACGGCGACCTTGCCACGTTGCGCCAGATCACCTGCGGCGATCAGCACGAGTTCTACACCAAGATCAGCGACGCCGACTACGCGAATCTCTTCGCGTCCCAGAAGGCCCGCAACGAGCTGGTGAACATCAGCGGTGTCCGTGCGGCCAAGGTCGTCGACGGCAAGCAGGCCGTCGTCGAGGTCAACGCGTTCCGTACCGAGCAGCCCAACACGATCCTCCCGACGTCGATCAACCTGCAGAAGGTCGACGGCACCTGGAAGGTCTGCTCACCCAAGGGCTAGCACCCAAGCACCTGCACTACGGCCGACGCTGGTTACCACTATGTGGTCACGAGCGTCGGCCGTAAGTGTCTGATCACCTTTCGGGTTGGCAACGCGGGCAGCGGGTGAAGGCGCCCGGCCACCCAAGTCGGCCGAGCATCGTCGCAACCTTGCCGGCCGTGCTGCACGGGCGCTCGTAGACCTGACCCCACCCGAGCCGGATCGAGCGCCGATCTTCTCCGACCGCGGCGTCGAGATCGCGCTCGAGGTCGTTGTCGCGGGCGCGCGCAGTGATGTGGAGCAGTCCGTCGAGTTCGACGAGCAATCCCCACTCGTCGTACTCGACGTCGCGGTAGCCATGCCGGCCCACCGTCGTCGGCGATTGTCGTCGCGGCCCTGGCAGACCGTGTTGGCGCTCGATCTTCGTGAGGTAGCCGTGCTCCAGTGCCGAGCAGGTGCCCTGCGCAATGTCGGAGAGCACTGCCTGAGTGAACCGTCGACGCGGGTAGCGACCCCGGACGGCCAACGCCGCCAGCAAGCGGTCAGCGGTGGTCAACCGTGCCTGGACGGCGTCGGCCAGGTGCGCAATCTTGTCGACCTCCCGTGACGCCTCCGCGGCCACGTCCAGCACCGCGTGCTCGATGCGGACGCGCGGCGGTGCGGCATTCCAATGGACGCGCTCCTCGAGATCCGCACAGCGGTGCACCACGACACCGGGAAACCGGGGCGCGCGACACTTCCGTCCGACGACGAGGTGGATCGGCCCGCCACGCGGAGCATCCGCGTTCGCCGCACAGATCGCCGATTGATGGCTGAGTGCACCCCGTTCGACACTCAGAACCGCGATCCACGCGCGTTGCCGCCATGCCCTCGGGCCGGTGTGGGTGATGTACACGCCGGGGCTGACGCGCACCCATCGCCCTCGGCGCAGCATTGAGCGCACAAACGCAGAGTCCAGGCCGCAGTCGAAGACCTGTTGACGCGTGATCACCCCGCTTTGGAACTCGAGCAGAGCCTGCAACGCGGTGGATCTGGGAGCAACCATCTGCGCAGACGTCATGCCCCACAGTGTTGCTCCCGAGGCGGGACGAACCCCTCGCCGAAGCCCGTTACCGCACTCAACCTGTGGATAACGGAGAACTGTTAACAACGCAGGAAATGGCCATGCAGTACGGCCGACGCTGGTGACCACATAGTGGTAACCAGCGTCGGCCGTAATGCAGGTGTTGTCGGCTCAGGAAGCGCTGATGGACTTGCCCGCGGACTTGAGGTCGTTGCACGCCTCGACGACGCGCTCGCTCATGGAGGCCTCTGCCTTCTTGAGGTAGCTGCGCGGATCGTAGGTCTTCTTGTCGCCGACCTCGCCGTCGATCTTCAGCACACCGTCGTAGTTGCTGAACATGTGGCCCGCAACCGGACGGGTGAACGCGTACTGGGTGTCGGTGTCGACGTTCATCTTGATGACGCCGAAGTCGACCGCGTCCGAGATCTCCTGCGGGAGCGAGCCGGAGCCGCCGTGGAAGACCAGGTCCAGCGGCTTGCTGCCGGCGGCCAGACCCTTGGCTGCGACGACGGCGTCCTGGCACTGCTTGAGGATCTCGGGGCGCAGCTTGACATTGCCCGGCTTGTAGACGCCGTGGACATTGCCGAAGGTCAAGGCGGCCATGTACCGGCCGTTCTCGCCCAGCCCGAGCGCCTCAACCGTCGCGAGGGCGTCTTCGGGGGTCGTGTAGAGCTGCTCGTTGATCTCGTTGGCGACGCCATCCTCCTCGCCACCGACCACACCGATCTCGACCTCGAGGATGATGTTGGCGGCCGACGCAGCGGCGAGCAGCTCCTGGGCGATCGCCAGGTTCTCGTCGATCGGGATGGCCGAGCCGTCCCACATGTGCGACTGGAACAACGGGTTGCCGCCGGCGTCGACGCGCTCCTTCGAGATGGCGATCAGCGGCCGGACGTAGGTGTCGAGCTTGTCCTTCGGGCAGTGGTCGGTGTGCAGGGCGACGGTGACGTCGTAGTGCTCGGCGATGACGTGCGCGAACTCGGCCAGCGCGACGGCGCCGGTCACCATGTCCTTCACACCCAGCCCGGAACCGAACTCGGCGCCGCCCGTCGAGAACTGGATGATGCCGTCGGACTTGGCGTCGGCGAAGCCCTTGATGGCGGCGTTGATCGTCTCCGAGGACGTGCAGTTGATGGCCGGGAAGGCGTACCCGCCCTCCTTGGCCCTCTTCAGCATCTCGGCGTAAGTCTGCGGCGTGGCGATGGGCATGGGAACGTCCTCCAACGGGTGCTCGGGGCGGACTCGCACGCGGCGAGCGTCAAGTACCCCCTCAGTATGGCAAGCCGTCCCGCCGCTGCGCGCGTCACCTGCGTTTCCGCCCCTTCAGCCCCCTCTCAGCCCCGCGCCGGTAGCCTTGGGGCCCGTGAACTACTTGTCGTTGGTGCAGACCACCACCGATGCCGTGGCACTGCCGGGCATCTTGGACCCGTTCAACCTGATCGGTTGGTTCGGCACGTGGGCGTTCGTCGGACTGCTGCTGGTCATCTTCATCGAGTCGGGTGTGCTGTTCCCCGTGCTGCCGGGTGACTCGCTGCTCTTCGTCGCCGGCCTGATCGCCGCGGGCAGCGCCTCCGCCGAGCACGCCCAGCAGGTCGCCGACGCGAACTTCAACATCTGGTTGCTCATCATCACGATCCCGATCGCCGCCATCCTTGGCGGCCAGGTCGGCTACTGGATCGGCCGGTTCATCGGCGTCGAGATGTTCAAGCCCGACGCCCGGTTCCTCAAGCAGCGCTACCTCGACGAGGCGCACGAGTTCTTCGAGAAGAACGGCCCGATCACCATCTTCTTGGCGCGCTTCGTGCCGATCGTCCGCACGCTCGCACCCATCGTCGCCGGGTCGGCCAAGATGAGCTTCTCGAAGTTCACCGCCTACAACGTCCTCGGCGCCATCGTGTGGGGAGCCGGAATCACCTTGCTCGGCTACTGGCTCGGTCAATTCGAGATCGTCCAGAAGCTCATCGAGCCGATCTTCATCCTGATCGTGCTCCTGTCGATCCTGCCGATGTTCATCGAGTGGTACCGCCGTCGCCGCGTTGCCGGCAACGCAGCACTCGACGACCCGGCGGCCTAGCAGCGCTGTGCAGCCCGGCGGACAGCCGTCCCCGACGCGCGAACTCCTCCTCAACACCGCCGAACGGCTCTTCGCCGAGCACGGCGTCGCAGCGGTGTCCAACCGGCAGATCTGCGAGGCGGCAGGTCAGGGCAATAACTACGCGATCGGCTACCACTTCGGCTCTCGCGAGGGGCTGCTGACAGCGCTCCTGCACGCGCGGAACGAGCCGATCGAGCAGATCCGGGCGCGGATGCTCGCGGCGATCGACCCAGACGACGGGACGCGCGGGTGGTTGCGCTGCGTCGTCCAGCCCTCGCTGGAGTACCTCGGTACTTCACCAGAGCCGACGTACTTCGGCGTCTTCTGTGTGCAAATGGCGGCCATGCCCGGCACGACCGGCCTCCTGTTCCGCGAAACCACCGCGACCCCGTCTGTGCAGGGGATCGTGAACGGGCTGTTCTCGTCGTTGCCGCCGCTGCCGTCAGAGGCCCTGCACGTGCGGACCCTCATGGCCCAGAACGTCCTGATCTCGACGGTCGCCGAGTTCGAGCGGTCGCGCAACGCGGGCGACCCGCCGGACACCACGTCGTGGCGGCCGTTCGTCGACGAGGTGGTCGAGGCCCTGGCGGGCCTACTCCTGGGGCCCGCGGACTAACTGGTACAGGCGTCTCAGTCGCTTGACTGAGATCGTCAGTACCGGTTATCGTTCCGTGATCTGATTCACCTGCCTGGGGAGATTCGTGGTGCCATCACACCGATCCGTGTCCATCGCTGTGCCGATTTCGCGCCGCCTGCGCGCTCATCGTCGCCTTACCGCTCCAGTCGTCCTGACCGCCGCGGTCGCAGCCGCCCTCACCGCTATCGCGCCGACTGCGGCCGACGCTGCGCCGCTGCCCGTGTCGAAGGCCGACTGCGGACCCGGGTCGCTGCCGGAAACGGGCATGCAGGGCGACGTCTCTGCGACCGATCGCGACTCCGGGCGCAGCACCCGCGGCTTCCGCTGCAACGTCGTCCTGAAGGGTGGCTACCGCGGCCACGGCGGCGGCATCACCTCGACCAGCTTCGAGAACTGCGCATACATGGGCAGTCTCTTCCCCGGCGCGATGGTCGGCCCGGACACCGGCGTGTCGGTGATCGACGCCAGCGACCCCGCACAGCCGCGCCGCACGGCCGTACTGCGCGCCCCCGCGCTGCAGGCGGGCACCTGGGAGAGCCTCAAGACCAACCGCAACACCAAACTCCTCGTCGGCACCGGCGTTCCGTTGCTGTTCGGCGCCGGTCTCCTCTCGGTGTATGACGTGAAGAACTGCGCCCAGCCGCGCCTGCTCAACGACGGCGGGCCGGGATCGCTCAACGCACCGCTGCCCATCACGTCGCACGAGGGCGGGTTCTCCCCCGACGGCCGCACGTACTGGACCTCCAGCACCGGGCCCGGCCTGCTCTCGGCCGTCGACCTGAGCAATCCGCACCGGCCCCGAGTCATTGCCCAGGCGCTCACCGCGTTGGAATCGCACGGCATCGGTGTGAGCCCCGACGGCTTCACGCTGTACCTCTCGCACAACCTGGGCGGATTGTCGGTCTGGGATGTGCGCGACGTCCAGCTGCGACGGCCGAACCCGCAGATCCGCTACCTGGGCGGGGTGAACTGGACCAACGGCTGGGCCACCCAGCACAGCATCCCCGTCACCTACAGCGGAAAGCCGTTCCTCTTCACCGTCTTGGAGGGCGGCTCGGGTGGGGTCAAGTTCATCGACGTCTCCAACCGCCGCAACCCGCGCGTCGTGAACAACCTCAAGCTCGAGATCAACCTGCCCAAGAACCAGGACCGCGCGCTGGCCTCCAGCATGGGCGGCAGCGCGTTCGCCTACGAGTCGCACTACTGCGCCGCCGACCGCCAGGTCGATCCGACGGCGCTGGCCTGCGGCTGGACGTCGTCGGGGATTCGCGTGTTCGATGTGCGTAACCCGATGAAGGTCAAGGAGATCGCGTACTACAACCCGCCGGCCAAGACGAACCGCTTCCTGGAGCTGTGGAACTCGCCGCACGCGCTGGCATCGGTCCTGGGCTTCCCGATGCTCTCGGTGCCGGCGATCCTGCAGTCGCTGCAGCAGGGGGTGTTCGATCCGCGCCAGGCGTTGAGCCCGCGCAGCGGACGGGTCCTCGGTGGCGACATCTCGACGGACTGGTGCTTCTCGCCGCCGGAGTGGCGCGGTAACAAGCTGTACGTGGCCTGCTCGGACAACGGCTTCCAGGTCCTCGAACTCACCAACGACGTGTACACGCCGCCGGCCAATCAGCTCTCCACGGTCGGTTCATGAGTCCGACGCCCTCGGCGTCGGGAACTCGTGGCGGGACCGTTTCGTCGACGAGGAGCGGGCGCGCGGTTCTTGCCGCGTCGCTGCTGGTCGTCGCCGTCGTGGCGTTCGCCGTCGGAATGGTGGTGCGCCCGTGGATCGTCGGCGTCGAGGGGTCGTCGAACAATTCACTGAGCGCCGTCGAGGAAGGCTTCCTGCAGGACATGTCCGCCCACCACCAGCAGGCCCTGGCGATGGCGCAGCTCGTCGACCGGCCGGGCGTGGATCCTCGCGTGCTCACACTGGCCCGCCAGATCCGCGTCGAGCAGGCGAACGAGGTCGGCACGATGACCGGCTGGCTACAGATGGCCGACCGGCCCATCGGGAACCCGACACCGATGAGCTGGATGACCCGCTACGGCTCCGAGGGGCATGGACACGGCGGCGGTGGTGGCGCACCGATGCCGGGCATGGCCACCGAGGACGAGCTCGCCGCACTGGGCTCGATGCCGCCCGAACAGGCGGGGACGCGGTTCCTGCAGCTGATGCAGCGCCACCACTACGGCGGGATCGCGATGGCCGAGGACCTCGTGGCCCAGGTGCCCGAAGGGCTCACCAGCCGCCTCGCCCGATCGATGGTCAGCACTCAGAGCAAGGAGACGGGGCTGATGGGCGCCATGCTGATGGAGCGCGGCGCGACCTCTTAGCGCGCGCTCACCGAACGCACTTACCGGGTCGGTCGGCGCCTCGTCGCAACGGCCTCACCACGCGTCGTCGAGGTCGGCGTGCTGCACGATCCAGGTGTGCATCGCGATCCCCGCGGCCACCCCGGCGTTGATTGAGCGGGTAGAGCCGAACTGGGCGATCGACACGGTGAGATCGGCGCCGGACTGAGCGTCGTCGCTGACCCCCGGTCCCTCCTGGCCAAAGAGCAGGACGCACTCGCGCGGCAGCTCCGCCCGCTCGATGCGCTGCGCCCCGGGGGTGTTGTCGACGGCGACGACGGCCAGCCCCTCCTCCCGCGCCCAGGCGATCAGGTCCGCGACGGTGTCGTGGTGCTGTAGATGCTGGTAGCGGTCGGTGACCATCGCGCCCCGACGGTTCCAGCGACGGCGCCCGACGATATGCACTGCCGCTGCGGCAAAGGCGTTCGCCGTGCGCACGACAGTGCCGATGTTCGCGTCATGCGCGAAGTTCTCGATTGCGACGTGGAACGGGTGGCGGCGTTCGTCGATGTCGGCGACGATCGCCTCGCGGCGCCAATAGCGGTACGCGTCAACGACGTTGCGGGTGTCGCCGTCGGCGAGCAGTTCCGGGTCGTAGCGCGAATCGTCGGGGAGATCGGCCGTCGGCCACGGCCCGACGCCGACGGCCGGACCGGCCTGCCACTCCGTCGGACCCGGATCCGCGGGTTGATCGGTGGCGCTGGGGCTCACCGTCGGCTCAGACTCGCCGGGCTGCGAACCCCCCGACACGGACGGCATCGACTCGTCGGGGCGGCTCAGGCGAGGCCGAGGTCGGTCAGGCCCAGCAACGACCGGTAGGGCACGCCGAGCGCGCCGATGACCTCATCGGCCCCGGTGGCCCGGTCGACGACGGTCGCGACGCCCACCACCGTCGCACCGGCCTCGCGTGCGGCGTTGACGGCCTCGCTCGGCGACGCTCCCGTCGTCGACGTGTCTTCGACGACGAGCACGCGGCGTCCGGCGATGTCGGGGCCCTCGATGCGGCGCTGCATGCCGTGGGTCTTGGCGGCCTTGCGCACCACGAACGCGTCGATCGGGCGGCCCGGGGCGTGCATGATCGACGTCGCGACGGGGTCGGCCCCCAAGGTCAGGCCGCCGACGGAGGCGAAATCCAAGTCCGCAGTCAACTCACGCATGAGGCTTCCGATGAGCGGCCCGGCCTCGTGATGCAGGGTCGCGCGGCGCAGGTCGACGTAGTAGTCGGCCTCTTTGCCCGACGACAGCGTGACCCGTCCATGCACGACCGCGAGTTCGCGGACGAGGGCGGCCAGCCGCTCGCGCTGCTCGCTCACCGCTCGTCGTCGCCGGGGTAGAGCGGCGAATGCGGTGCGGGCGGACGCTGCCAGGCGCGCTGGCGCTCGGCGGGTGGCGACGCGGGTTGTCCCTGCTGCTGCGGTGCCGGCGGACGACCGGGGTAGGCCCCACGGGCCGGCGGGGCCGGCGCATCGGTGTTGAACGGGTCGTAGTCAGCAGGATTGGTACCCAGCGGCGGCAGTGGGTTGACCGTCGTCGGCTCCTCCGCGAGCACACGGTCGGCCTCGCGACGGCGCTTGTCGCGCATGTTCTCGGTCTTCTCGTCGGCGAGCTCGGCGATGTGCGGTCCGTGCGGGTCGCGCGGGTCGGGCGCATCCTGCGGGTCCACCGACGGAGGCAGCACACGCAGCAGGTCGGCGAAGCGCCGCACGACGTCAAGCGCAGCATCCAGGCGGGCCGGGTCGTTGGTCAGCGGCATCGAGCCCAGCGCCCACTTCCCCTCCGTCCACAGCACCTCGATGAACGGCGGGGCCGCATTGGCCAGCGCGATCATGCGTCGGTCGCACACGCGCCGCGCGACGTCGAGGTTGTTGGAGAACACCACGCGCGGACCCATCGCGCCGAGGAGTTCGACGTCGGTTTCGGCCGGTGCCAGAACGTCCTCGTGCCGCAGGTCGATGATCACCTGTGATGCGGCCTTGCGGCGCACCGCGATGACCGTCGCCGTCTCGGTGAGGTCGAACACGACTGCCTCGGCGCCGTCGTAGTCGCCGAACGCGACGTCACGGACGTCGACGTGGTCGGGGACGTCCATCGTCGCGCGGCGGAACACGCGGCGCAGTTTGCTGTCGGAGGCGCGGTAGTGGAAGCCCTTCGCGTCGCCCCACACCTCGCGACCGGCGCGTGCGACGGTGGATCGCTGGTGGTCGAGCCACAAAAGGACGCCGGCACCGGCGAGGGCGACCGCGGAGATAAGGAAGTAAACGATGCTGCTCATCGACTGCCACCTTACTATCGGTGAGCATGCGACTCTGCCTTCTGCTCACCAAGCCGGCGATAGGGCAGTCGTGACCGTGCCGTTGACCGACGGCGAGGAGGCGCTCCTGGCGCGGCTCTCGCTGCCGCAGATCGTCGATCTGACGACCGCGTTGATCGCCGAGCCCAGCGAGAATCCGGGTGGGGACGAGGCCTCGACGGTCGCCGTTCTCGCCGAGGCCTGTCATCGCGCGGGCCTGTCGGTGGAGGTTGTCGAGGCCGCCCCCGGACGCCCCAACCTCGTCGCGACGCTGCCCGGCGGCTCCGACGGCCCCACGCTGTTGTTCCTGGGCCATTCCGACGTCGTGCCTGCGGGGACCGGCTGGTCGGGGGACCCGTTCGCCGCCCGCATCGTCGGCGACCGATTGGTCGGACGCGGCGCCACCGACATGAAGGGCGGCCTGGCCGCGATCGTCGCCGCGATGGGCGCATTGGCCGACACCGAGTTGGCCGGCCGCGTCGAATTCGTGTGCACCGCCGACGAGGAGGCCGGCGGCCTGGGCGCACGGGAGTACGTCGCCGCACGTGGTGCTGACGCCGACGTCGTCGGATGCATCGTCGCCGAACCAACCGGGTTGCGTGCCGTGCACGCCGGGCGCGGCACCGCCAATATCGACATCGCGATCACCGGCAAGGCCGCCCACTCCGGGCGCCCCCAGGACGGGTGCAGCGCGATCGCCGTCGCGGGTCAGGTCCTGTCGGTCATCGCCGACGACGGGCAGCGCCTCGTGCAGCGCCCACATCCCGAGCTCGGCCCGGCGACGTGGAACGTCGGCACCATCGTCGGCGGGCAGGGCATTAACGTCGTGGCCGCCGACTGCCGGCTCGGAGTCGACCGCCGCCTACTCCCCGACGAGGACATCGCCGCGGTTGCCGACGATCTGCGTGGCCGGATCGACGAGCTGGACCTGCCCGGTCAAGCGAGCGTCACAGTCACCGTCGACTCCGAGACCCCGGCCTTCGCGACCGCGCTCGACGACCCGCTCACGGTCGGAGTCTGCGAGGCCCTGGCCTCCTTGGGCCTCGATCCGGTCCCGCAGGTGTGGAGTGCGGCATGCGACGCGGGTTTCCTGCACCGCGACCTCGGTATCCGGTCGATCGTCGTCGGGCCCGGCGATATCAATACCCAGGCCCATCAGGTCGACGAGTCGGTCGTCGTCGACGACCTACTAGCCGCGGCCAAGCTCTACGCCCTCATCGCCTTCCGTCTCCTGCGCTGATCTGCAGCCAACCTCCAACACAACAGGGCGGTTTCCAACACCCATCGGTGTTGGAAACCGCCCTGCGGTGTTGGAAACGCCTAGACGACCTCGGCGTCGACGGCCGCGGAGACCGTCAGCGACTCGCCGTCGCCGGCCACGTCGACGATGACGGTGTCACCGTCGCGGACGTCACCGGCCAGCAACGCCTTGGCGAGCTGGTCGCCGATGGCCTGCTGCACCAGGCGACGCAGCGGGCGAGCGCCGTAGAGCGGGTCGAAACCGCGCTCGGCCAGCCATTCCTTGGCCTTGGGCGTGACGTCGAGCGTCAGTCGCCGCGCGGCCAAGCGCTTGTTCAGGCTCTTCAGTGCGATATCGACGATCGTCACCAACTCCTCGGGGCTCAGTGCGTCGAAGATCAGCACGTCGTCGAGGCGGTTGATGAACTCCGGCTTGAACGCGGCGCGGACCGCGGCCATGACCTGCTCCTTGTCACCGCCGGCGCCGAGGTTCGACGTCAGGATGAGGATGGTGTTGCGGAAGTCCACCGTGCGGCCCTGACCGTCGGTCAGACGACCTTCGTCGAGGACCTGCAGCAGCACGTCGAAGACGTCCGGGTGCGCCTTCTCCACCTCGTCGAACAGGACGACCGAGTAGGGCCGGCGGCGGACGGCCTCGGTGAGCTGGCCACCCGACTCGTATCCGACGTACCCGGGAGGAGCTCCGACGAGCCGCGCCACGCTGTGCTTCTCGCCGTACTCGCT
>DLKD01000043.1 GCA_002477755.1 Gordonia sp. UBA7599 | reverse complement strand
GACGACGGGCCGGGCACGCTCAGCCCCGCCCGCACGCGCCGGCGTACGGGGACCGGCAGTCCAGCGAGCAGCCGCCGCACCAAGGCCGCGTCGTCGTCACCGCGCACCAACACCGCCACCGACGCGTCCGGCCGCACGCTGACGAATGCCGGGTGCGACAGGGCTAGCAGGCTCTGTTCGACGTGACCAGCGAGAGCGGCTGCCCCCTCGGCCGAGCCGAGCAGGACCAGGACCCGGATTGAACCGGTGTGGTCAGCAGCGGCGGCGAGGATGTCGGCAAGGTCGTCCGGACCAACCCCGTCACCCAGGGCGAGGCCCAGCGCTGCGCCGTTGACGCGCGCTGCACCCAGGTCGACCCGGCGGGGCTTCTCGAAGTCCAGGGCCAACAGCGACGTCGCGTGGCCGATGAGCACGTGATCTGTCGGGCGTGGCTCGTGCGAGGTGACTACGCCGAGGTAGCCATGGGTGCGGTCCCCGACCCGAACGGTGTGCACGACGGCCGGCCCGGTCGGCGTCTGGCCCGCGGCCAGCCCGAACGCCGCCCGTCGGGCGAGCACGCCCACGGCCTCCACCACCTCCGGCGCCGCTCCCGCCGGCCGGGTGTCGACCGTGCGCCCGTGCGGGTCGAGCAGGATCACCGTGCCGTCGCACGCCTTGGCCAGTTCGGCCAGCATCGCCGATCGGCCACCGGTGACCGCGGTCCGCGTGAGCCTCGGTTGGGCCTGGGCGGTGGCCTCCTGAGCACGATCGCGCAGGGTCTCCACACGCTGCGACACCGCCTTCGTCACGGCGAGGAAGGGTGTGGGCAACGGGATGGCGACCAGGGGCAGTCCTCGTCGTCGGGACGCGGCGATGAGCCCGGTCGGGACGTCGTCGCGCGTGACGCCCACGCCGAATCCCACCGCCACGACGCCCCGTTCGATGAGACGGGCGACGTAGGCGTCGAGCTCGCCGTCGGAGTCCGGCAGCCCCATTCCGGTGACGAGGAGCATCTCGCCGCCGGTCAGCCACGGGGTGGGGTCGGCGAGTTCGGTGGTGATCACGTACTCGATATCGCGATCGAGTACGTCATCCCCGGCGAGCACGGTCAGGCCCAGGTGTCGGCGGGAGACCAGCCATCGCAGCGAGACGCTCATCGACACTCCATTTCGTCGAACCAGAGACCCACTGTATGGCCATTCTGGCAGATGCACGACGGGATGATCTGGATCACAGTACTGATCTAGGGGGCAACAGAACGACGAGAGGCAATCGACGTGACCAACCGGCTCCAGAACTACATCGACGGCGCATTTGTGGACTCCGCGTCGACCGACTCGCTCGACATCGTGAACCCCGCCGACGAATCCGTCGTCGCAGTCTCACCTGTCTCGACCGCCGACGAAGTGGCCGCCGCAGTGGCCGCCGCGCAGCGCGCCCAGGTCAGCTGGGGCCGAACCACCCCGGGCCAGCGGCAGAAGGCACTGCTCGCCCTGGCCGACGCCATCGAGGAGCGCGCCGACGAGATCGTCGCCGCGCAGGTCCGCAACACCGGGCAGATCGCCCACTTGGTCAAGTCCGAGGAGGTGCTGGTCAGCGCGGACCAGGTCCGCTTCTTCGCCGGCGCCGCCCGACTGCTCGAGGGCCGAGCCGGAGGGGAGTACATGGAGGGCTTCACCAGCTACGTGCGCCGCGAGCCAATCGGCCTGGTGGGCCAGGTGACGCCGTGGAACTACCCGTTCATGATGGCGATCTGGAAGATCGCGCCCGCGCTGGCCGCCGGCAATTCGATCGTTCTCAAGCCCAGCGACACCACCCCGGAGAGCACGCTGGTCCTCGCCGACCTGACCAAGGGGATCCTTCCTGACGGCGTGTTCAACGTCGTCCTGGGCAACGGCGGCACCGGCGCGACCCTCGTCGGGAATCCGGCGTTCGGCCTCGTCTCCATCACCGGCTCGGTGCGAGCCGGCATCGCCGTCGCGCAGGCCGCCGCCAAGGACGTCCGACGAGCCCACCTCGAACTCGGCGGCAAGGCCCCGGCCGTCGTCTTCGCCGACGTCGACATCGCCAAGACCGCAGAGGGCATCGCTCAGGCGGCGTTCTTCAACGCCGGTCAGGACTGCACCGCCGCGACGCGCGCCATCGTCCACGAGTCGATTCACGACGAATTCGTCGCGGCCCTCGTCGAACAGGCCGGCAAACTGCGGCCCGGCGCTCCCGACGACGAGGACGCCTTCTACGGCTCGATGAACAACATCAACCACTTCAACGCGGTGCTGGGCAAGCTCGATGCGCTGCCGGCCCACGCAAAGGTCGAGACGGGCGGCAAGCGGCTGGGCGACAGTGGCTTCTACGTGGAGCCGACGATCATCAGCGGTGTGGCCCAGGACGATCCGATCGTCCAGGAGGAGACGTTCGCCCCGATCCTCACCGTGCAGCGGTTCTCCACCGAGGACGAAGCCGTCGAACTGGCCAACGGCGTCGACTACGCGCTGGCCGGGAGTGTGTGGACCACCGACAACGGCACGGCGCTGCGGATGACGGCGCGCATGGACAGCGGCTGCGTGTGGGTGAACTGCCACATCCCGCTTGTCGCGGAGATGCCGCATGGCGGGTTCAAGTTCTCGGGTTACGGCAAGGACCTGTCGATTTACGGGCTGGAGGACTACACGCGGATCAAGCACGTGATGAGTGCTCACTGAGCCGCACCAGCCACCCCAGCAGACCTGACGAGAAGGAGCACAACCGCCCATGTCCGACAACCGCCACCCGCTCGACCCGCTGTCGGGCGAAGAGTTCGTCCGCATCACCGAGATCCTGACCGCCGAGAGGGGGGTCGGCGAAGGCTGGCGGTACACCTCGATGGAGATGGTCGAACCCAGCAAGGCCGAGTTGGCTGCGTTCGACGACGACGGGACGCGCCCGCCGCGCCTGGCCGAAGCGGTCCTGGTCGAGCGTGCGGCCAACGCCGTCTACAAGGGTCTGGTCTCACTCGACGAGGGCACCCTTCTGGAGTGGAATCACTTCCCGGGCGTGCAGACCAATCTCACCGTCGACGAATGGCATGAGGCCGACGAGGCGCTGCGGGCCCATCCGGACGTCATCGCTGCACTGAAGGCGCGCGGCGTCACCGACTTCGACCTGGTGTTCATGGATACCTGGACCTTCGGTGAGGTGCTGATCCCGGAGAAGTACCGCGACCGGCGCGTCGGCTGGTCGGACACGTGGGTGCGCGGCTCCACCGACGCCAACCCGTACGCCGGCCCGGTCAAGGGCTTCCACTGCCTGATCGATCTGAACTCGATGGAACTGCTGGAAATCGACGAGACCCCCGGCACCGAGCGCCCGGACATCATGGGGGAGTACATCCCTCGTCTCATCCCCGAGCGGATCCGGGAGGCCTCGACGCGGCCACCGCTGAAGCCACTGGAGATCATCCAGCCCGAGGGACCGTCATTCACGCTGACCGGCAATCGGCTGGACTGGCAGAACTGGTCGGTGCGTGTCGGCTTCAACCACCGCGAGGGCATGACCCTGCACCAGATCACCTACAACGACAACGGAAACGTCCGCAAGATCGCACACCGGATTTCGTTTGCCGAGATGGTAGTGCCCTACCGCGACCACGCTCCCGATCACTGGCGTCGCACCGCCTTCGACGTCGGTGAGTGGGGTCTGGGCTTCATGACCACCTCCCTCTCGCTGGGATGTGACTGTCTCGGGGAGATCCGCTACCTGGATCAGACCCTGCACGACAGCAAGGGTGCGCCGTACACGATCACCAATGCGATCTGCATCCACGAGGAGGACAACGCCGTCGGCTGGAAGCACGTCGACGCCAACGGCGGTGTCGAAGTCCGACGGCAGCGGCGCCTGACGGTGTCGTTCCACACCACCGTCGCCAACTACGAATACCTCGTGTACTGGCGCTTCTACGAGGACGGCAACATCGAGTGCGAGGTGCGCGCCACCGGCATCATGATGATCACCTACCTCGAGCCGGGGCAGGTGCCCGCACACGGCACCGTCGTCGACCAGAGCACCTATGCGCCGTTCCACCAGCACTTCATCACCACGCGCATGGACCTCGACATCGACGGCACCGACAACACCGTCTACGCGAGCGAGTCCGTGCCGGAGCCGATGGGTCCCGACAACCCGTACGGGCTTTCCCTTCGCCAGGTGAACACGCCGCTGCGCACCGAGGAAGAGGCCAAGCAGAACCCGAACTACGCGACGCAGAAGGCGTGGAAGATCTCCAACGACAACGTCACCACCGAGATCGGTCTGCACCCGGCGTACAAGCTCGGCCCGTCAGCCGCGTTCCCGCCGATGTTCGTCGACGATTCGCCCATCCTGGGGCGTGCCGAGGTCATCAAGCACACGCTCTGGGTCACGCCGAACGCGCGCGACGAGCGGTGGCCGGCAGGGGAGTTCGTCAATCAGGGCGGTTCCGGGATGGGCCTGCCGGAGTGGACCAAGGCCAACCGGAACATCGAGAACACCGACGTCGTGCTCTGGTACACCTTCGGTATCCACCACATCACCCGGCCGGAGGACTGGCCGATGATGTCGTCGGACATCGTCAGCTTCTGGCTCAAACCGTTCGGCTTCTTCGTGCGGAACCCCGCGCTCGATGTCGCACCGACGCAGTCGAAGTCGTCCTGTTGTTCCACCGAGCCCACCGAGCTCCCGCTCGCCGACGGCAACGAAGCCGGCGGCTGCGGGTGTGGCTGCGGGCACTGAGGAGACCCACATGAATCAGGCCGTCACCCCGAAGCGACGGATCTACGTCGCCTATCTGGCCACACCGGGCGGCGCCGACGCCGTCGCCGTCGGAGTTCGCATAGCGCAGTCGCTCGATGCGGCCATCGACATCGGCATCGTCCTACCGCCGGATGACCAGGGCGCACTGCACGCCGGTGACTTCGACGCCGTCCTCGGTGAGCAGGCCGACGACTGGCTGGCCGAGGCCAAACAACTGGTGCCCGACGACATCGAGACGGCCACCCACATCGCGTTCTACGAGTCGGCCGCCGAGGGGATCATCTCCGAGGCGCAGCGCGTGGGAGCTGCGGCCATCGTCGTCGGCGGAGCTGGTGGGGGATTGATCGGGGGCCACTCGTTGGGCTCAACGGTCAACGAACTGGTGCACTCCTCGCCGCTGCCGCTGGTCCTCTCGCCCCGCGGAGTGCGCCGGTCCAAGGTCGCGCGGATCAGGGAGATCACCTGCGCGCTGGGCCGCCGTCCGGGTGCCCAGCGCCTCTTCGACACCGCCATCACCGGGGCGACAGAGGCGCACATCCCGCTGCGGGTCGTGTCCCTCATCGCCCTCGACAGCGAAGGCGGGCGGCGACGCCGACCCGACGAGGAGGTGGTCGCTGCGGCGACCGCGCATGCCGAGGCGGCATTCGAGGAGGCGCGCGGACGGCTGCCCGAGGGTGTGGATGTCGACTGGGCGATCGTGACCGGTCCCACCATCGAGGATGCGGTCAACAAGCTCGATTGGAATGACGGCGACATCGTGGTCGTCGGGTCGAGCCGGCTCGCTGCGCGCCGCCGGTTGTTCCTCGGGTCCACCGCCGCAAAGATGTTGCGCGTGTTGGACGTTCCGATGGTCGTCATCCCGAAGGAGGACGCGTGATGAGCGCTCCCGATCCAACGCCTGAAGTGACCACTACGGCCAAGGGCTCCGACCTCGTCGACAAGGGCTTGGCGGAGGGTTCGGTCGGCACGTTCGCCGGCGCCGTGCTCGGCGTCTCCTGCGTCGCCCCCGGATACACCCTTACTGCGAGTATCGGCGTCATCGTCGCCGCGGTCGGGTTGAAGATGCCGGCCATCTTCATCGCCGGGTTCATCCCGATGTTCCTGACCGCGTACGCCTACCGCGAACTGAACTCGCGCGCACCCGACTGTGGCGCGTCGTTCACCTGGTCGACGAAGGCTTTCGGGCCGTATGTCGGGTGGATGTGTGGCTGGGGGATGGTGCTGGCGACGATCATCGTGCTGTCGAACCTTGCAGCCATCGCCGTCGACTTCTTCTATCTGTTCATCGCGCAAGTGGCCAACAAGGACTCGATAGCCGATTTAGCCGGGAACAGGCTGATCAACATCGTGACCACACTCATATTCATCGCCCTGGCGGCGTGGGTGGCCGGGCGCGGCATCACCACCAGCAAGGCGGTCCAGTACGGCTTGGTCGGCTTCCAGATGGTCGTCCTGGTGGTGTTCGCCATCAGCGCGATCGTGCGGGCGAGCTCGTCGGAGTTCCACGTGTCCTTCTCGCTCGATTGGTTCAACCCGTTCAGCGGACTCGCACTGGGTGCTTTCGTCGTCGGCGTCACCGGCTCGATCTTCGCCTTCTGGGGCTGGGACACCTGCCTCACGCTCGGTGAGGAGTCGAAGGATCCGGAGAAGACGCCCGGCCGCGCCGGACTGCTCGCAGTGATCACGATCCTGCTGACCTACCTGCTCGTGGCCGTCGCGGTGATGATGTACGCCGGCGTCGGCACCGAGGGCGTCGGTCTGGGGTCGCCGGACAATTCGGAGAACGTGTTCAAGCCCCTGGCCACCCCGGTGTTGGGCAGCGTGGGCGGATTGCTCCTCTTCCTGGCGATCTTCGCGTCGTCGATCGCCAGCCTGCAGACCACGTTCTTGCCGGCGGCGCGCACCATGCTGGCGATGGGCGCCTACGGCGCGTTCCCGAAGAAGCTCGCGGCGATCAACCCGCGCTACATGGTGCCGACGTACGCGACGGTCGTCGCGGCCGTCGTTACCAGCGTCTTCTACGTCGCGGTGAAACTGGTCTCCGAACATGCGCTGTGGGACACCATCGCGGCGCTGGGCATCATGATCTGCTGGTACTACGGCATCACCGCGTTCGCCTGTGTGTGGTTCTTCCGCCGCGAGTTGTTCACCTCGGTGCACAACATCGTCTACAAGCTGGTGTTCCCGCTGCTCGGCGGCATCATGCTGGCGACCGTGTTCGTGATCTCGGTCAAGGAGAGCCTCGATCCCGAAAGCGGAAGCGGCACCTCGGTATTCGGCATGGGCCTGGTCTTCGTCATGGGCATCGGTCTGTTGGTGTTGGGTGCCATACTCATGTTGATCTGGCGGACAAAGGAGCCCGCCTTCTTCCGCGGTGAGACCCTCAGCCGCGACACTCCACCGATGACCTGAGACCGAAGGATCCGACACCATGACCTCTCTCGCGTCCAAGTTCCGACTCCCGCAGGAGCGCACGCTACGGACCGCGTTGCCCGGCCCGCGCTCAGAGGAATTGGCCGCCCGACGGCGGGCCGCGGTCGCCGCGGGTGTCGGGTCGTCGGTACCGGTCTATGCCGTCGACGCCGACGGTGGCGTCATCGTCGACGTCGACGGCAATTCGCTGATCGATTTCGGTGCCGGAATCGCCGTGACCACCGTCGGGGCCAGTGATCCCGACGTGGCCGCGGCGGTCGCCGCGCAGGCCGCTCGGTTCACGCACACGTGCTTCATGGTCACGCCGTATGAGGACTACGTCGCCGTGGCCGAGAAGCTCAACGCATTGACGCCGGGCGACCATGAGAAGCGCTCGGTGCTGTTCAACTCCGGTGCCGAGGCGGTGGAGAACGCCGTCAAGATCGCCCGCACGGCCACCGGACGCGACGCCGTCGTCGCTTTCGACAACGCCTACCACGGGCGCACGCTGCTCACCATGGCGCTGACGGCCAAGACGATGCCGTACAAGGCCGGATTCGGGCCCTTCGCGCCCGAGGTGTACCGCATGCCGATGTCGTACCCGTACCGCGACCCGCTCGGCGACGACGGTGTGGCCGCCGCCCGCCGCGCGATTACGCAGATCGAGAACCAGATCGGCGCGAAGTCGTTGGCCGCGATCATCATCGAACCGATCCAGGGCGAGGGCGGGTTCATCGTCCCCGCGCCGGGCTTCCTGCAGACCCTCGTCGACTGGGCGCGAGAGAACGGCGTGGTGTTCATCGCCGATGAGGTGCAGACCGGGTTCGCCCGCACTGGCTCGTGGTTCGCCTGCGATCACGAGGGGATCGTCCCCGACCTCATCACCATGGCCAAGGGCATCGCTGGCGGCATGCCACTGGCCGCGGTGACCGGTCGCGCGGAGCTGCTGGACTCCGTCCACACCGGTGGCCTCGGCGGTACCTACGGCGGCAACCCGGTGGCCTGTGCGGCAGCCCTGGCGGCACTGGACGTGATGGAGCGCGACGACCTGTCCGGTCGCGCCCGGGCCATCAACGACCGGGTGACCACCCGGCTGTCGGCGTTGGCCGACGAGGTCGGCGTCATCGGTGAGATCCGTGGTCGTGGCGCGATGATCGCCGTCGAACTGGTGAAGCCGGGCACTACCGAACCCGATCCGGTGCTCACCAAGGCGATTGCGGCCGCGGCACTCGCGCAGGGCGTCGTGATCTTGACCTGCGGCACCCACGGCAACGTGATCCGACTGCTGCCGCCGCTGGTCATCGGCGACGAGTTGTTGGACGAGGGTCTGACCGTCCTCGAGGACGCCATCCGCGCCGCCGCGGCCTGACCCGTCCGCTGCTCACCGTCGAACGCAGTTCCACTACCGCCGAACAGGAGTGACCACCGTGTCCACCGAATCCGACGCCCCCGCATTGCCCGCCGGTGTGCCCACCGGCCTGTGGATCGACGGGAAATCCCGAGGTGCCGCCGGCGCCGAGTTCACCGTCGTCAATCCGGCGAACGGGGCCGTCTTGGCGTCGGTCGCCAATGCGACGCTCGCCGACGCCGCGCTGGCGATGGACTCCGCACAAGCAGCGGCGGGGGAGTGGGCGGCCACCCCGCCGCGACAACGTTCGGAGATCCTGCGGCGGGCGTTCGAGCTCCTGACCGAGCGCGCCGACGACTTCGCCCTGGTGATGACCCTGGAGATGGGGAAGATCCTGGCCGAGGCCCGTGGGGAAGTGGCTTACGGTGCCGAATTCCTGCGGTGGTTCGCCGAGGAGGCCGTGCGGATCGGCGGTCGTACCACCACGGCGCCGGCGGGGACCGGCGAGATCATCGTGACCAAGGAGCCGGTCGGCATGTGCCTGGCGGTCACGCCGTGGAACTTCCCGCTGGCGATGGGCACTCGCAAGATCGGGCCCGCCCTGGCGGCTGGCTGCACGATGATCGTCAAACCGTCCGAGGACACTCCGCTGACGATGCTGCTGCTGGCGCAGGTCTTCGCCGACGCGGGGCTGCCGCCGGGTGTGCTGTCGGTGCTGCCGACGACCGACTCGAAGGGCATCGTCGCCGCGATCATGGCTGATCCGCGGTTGCGGAAGGTGTCGTTCACCGGATCCACCGGCGTCGGCAAGGCGCTGGTCGCGCAATCTTCCGAGCAGCTGCTTCGCACCTCGATGGAGCTGGGCGGAAATGCGCCGTTCATCGTCTTCGAGGACGCCGATCTCGACGCGGCACTCGACGGCGCGATGGCGGCGAAGATGCGCAACGGTGGCGAGGCGTGCACCGCGGCCAATCGCATCTACGTGCAGAACTCGGTGCGCGAGGAGTTCACCGCGCGGCTGACCGAACGTGTGGCCGCGATGACCGTCGGACCGGGGTGGCGCGACGGGGTATCCCTTGGGGCGATCATCAACGAGCAGCAGCTGTCGTCGGTCGCGGATCTCGTCGCAGACGCCATCGATCACGGCGCGCGGGTACGCACCGGGGGAGCGCGGTCGCACGGCGACGGCTTCTTCTACGCCCCCACCGTCCTCGACGAGATCCCTGAGCAAGCGAAGATCCGCACCACCGAGATCTTCGGGCCAGTCGCCGCGATCGTCGGCTTCGATACCGAGGACGAGGCGATCGAGTTGGCCAACAGCACGCCGTACGGACTCGCGGCGTACTTCTACACGCAGTCCTTGGCACGGACCCAGCGCGTGGCCAGCCGCATCCAAGCCGGGATGGTCGGCGTCAACCGTGGCGTCATCTCGGACGCGGCCGCGCCCTTCGGCGGTATCAAGCACTCCGGCTTCGGATCCGAGGGTGGCAGCGAGGGTATCGAGGAGTACCTCGACACCAAGTACATCGCACTTCCGCCCAACTGATCCGTTCTGACCGCTTTGCGGTGACTCCGTTTTGCCAGTGACGGAGAACCTCGACGTTGCTCGGGCGCGACTGGAAAGATCGACGTCGTACCCGGACCCGAGAGGAAACCTATGAGGAACACCACGAGGCGTCGCACTGCGGCCACCATCGCCGGATTGGCAGCGGTCGCGCTCATTGCCGCGGGCTGCGCCACTGACGGCAAGGGTGTCGCATCTTCGTCGGCCTACAGTTCGGCCGCATCGGTCTCGTCGAGCGTGCCTGCACGACCGGCCAAACCGGTGAAGGTCAAGGGCGCTGACGGCTCGATGGTGACGCTGACCGGGCCCATCGCGGCCCGGTACGCCGCGGCTACCCACACGGAGAAGAAGTCACTGGGCGTTGCGCTCACCGGCGACCGCAATGCGGGCACCCGCGCCAGCGGCGTGGTGTTCCAGCAGTTCAAGGGTGGTGTGATCAGCGCGAAGAACGGCCATCCGGGAACGCCGGCCTACATAACGTGGGGCAAGATCCGCAAGGCCTGGAACGTCGAGCGCGCTCCCGACGGCACCCCGGACGTCATGGGCAAGAACGGTTCGGCCGGCCCACTCGGCGCTGTCACGAGTGACGAGATCACCAAGGGCGACCTGAAAGAGACCACCTTCGAGCACGGTTCGATCACCTTCAACACGAAGACCGGCAAGCTGAAGGTGACGGTCAACGGAAAGGTTGTTCCGGCCTTTTAGCCATGCGAGCAAACGTGGCGGGGTCGGCGCTTGCCGCAGTCCGGATGTCGGGTGCACCGCTCGCCGTGGCCGCCGCGGTCCGAGCACTCGGGGCCGGCGGAATACTCCTGGTGCTCGGTGCAGCGCTGGGGGACTGGAAGACATTGGGCGTCGCCTATCTCGGTGCGGCCTGTTCGGTTGCGTTCGCTATTGATGAGAGCTATCGGGGCCGTGTGATGGCACTCGCCGCGGCGTCGGCCGGCGCTGCCGTCGGCATCATTGTTGGCGGATCGACCGATCATGGTTCGCTCCTGATAGTCGCCGTGGCGATGGTGGCCGCCGCGATCTCTGGACTTGTCGGCGCAGCAGGACCACACGGTCCGGCGTTCGGAATGATGCTCAGTATCGGTGTGGCGTTTGGGCAGTTCGGCGGATCCGATCTGACACCGGTGACGCAGGCGGCGTGGTATCTCGTCGGGGTGGCTGCAGTCGGACTCGCCCAAGTCGTGGACTGGCCTTTTCGGCGGGGCGTATTGCAACAACGCACCGCTTCAGACGTATTCGCCGCGGCTGCGGACGTGTGCGCCAAAGTTGGTCAGCCCGACGCACGGGAGGCCCGGCTACGCCTGATGGCCGCGTCCACGGCGGCGCAACGAGTGGGCTGGTCCCCGATGACTGCGGGCGTCTCCTACTCCGCTGCGGCGATCTACGCCGAACAGCGACCCGTGCCACGCGAAGTCGTCAACTCGCTGCGCGCTGCGGCCGAACAGATCATGTGCGGCCAGGCGGTGGCGGTGCCGATCGCCTGGCCCACTCCGACCGCGGGTCTGCGGGCGTTGGCGGCAGCGTTGGACGGTAGCGGCGCAGACGAATCTGCACGCAATGGCCGCCGCATCGGGGAGATTCTTGCCCGGATGCGGACGCCGACAGCCGGCCTCAACGCCGCGCGTACGGCCCTGTGTCTCGGTACCGCGACAGCGGTCACCGTGGCAGTGCACGACCCGCACCACTCGTTCTGGCTACCGATGACCGTCAGCGTCATAGTGCGGCCGGAGTACGCATCGATAGTCGTGCGGACAATCAATCGCGTGGCGGGCACCATCGTCGGCGCCTCAGTTGCCGCTGCCGTGATCTCCATCTGGCCCAGCGGGATCGTTGTAGCGCTGGCAGCGTCACTGGGCTTGGGGTTCGCTGCGTTGACGGCGCCCAAACTGTACGGCCTCAGCGTCATCGGAGTGACGGTGTCTGCGTTGTTGTCAGCGTCTGTCGGCGGCCCGGACCTCGTCGCGCCGCAGATCCGACTGCTTGACACCGTTGCCGGCGCGGCAATCGCCGTCGTGATCGGCTACGTGCTGTGGCCTGGTGCGCGTCGATTGCCTCAGCAGGCGCACCTCGACGACGGTGTGGCGGCGGCCGAGGCCTATCTGCGCGAGGCCGCGATGCCGCGGGAGTCGCGTACCGCGTTCGAGCGGCGGCGAGACGATGCGTACCGGCTCGCGCACGACGCTCGATCGGCATGTCTTGCCGCATTTGCCGAACCGCCACCCGTTCCGGCCAAGGCCCGCGCAATGCTGCCGTACGCGGAGGAGTTGGAGGAGATCGTCGATGGAATCACCGACATCGCCGCAGTCGGCCAGACCGAGGATCCGCATCTGCAGGTCGACCGGATCCAGCGGCGCCTCGATGACCTGCGAGTAGCGGTCAGTCGGTCCTAGCTGGTTCGCGCACCGCCGGTCGGGTCAGCGGCGAGCCTCAGGCTCCTCCGGTGAGGGTGAGCCCACCGTCGATAACGATGGTTTGCCCGGTGATCCAAGAGGCACGCGGTGATGCCAGGAATGCGACGAGGTGACCGATGTCGGCAGGCTCGCCCAACCGTCGCAATGGGTAGACGCTGGCGACGTCGGATTCGCGGCCCTCGTAGAGCGCGGCGGCGAACTTGGTCTTCACCACCGCGGGGGCGACGGCGTTGACGCGGATCGTGGGCGCGAGTTCGACGGCGAGCTGCTGAGTGAGGTGGGAGAGCATCGCTTTGCTCGCGCCGTAGAACCCGATGTTGGCCGCAGGCTTCAGCGCGGCGGTACTGCTGACATTCACGATCGCTCCACCGCGCTCGCGGAGACCAGTCGCGACCACGTGGTTGGTCCATGACAGGGCGGCAAGGCAGTTGACCTCGACGATCTTGCGGGCGGCAGCGGCGTCGAGACCGCTCAACGGGCCGTAGACCGGGTTCATCCCGGTGTTGTTCACCAGGATGTCGACGGGACCGAACGTTTCGGTCACCTGCTCGATTGCCTCGATCTGGTGGGCGGTGTCAGTGGCGTTGCCGGCCAAGCCGATCGCGTGGTCGGGCCCGCCAAGCTCCGCGACGGCTCGTTCCAGTTCGTCGGCCTTGCGTGCGGTGATGCCCACGCGTGCGCCTTCAGCGATTAGCTGCTTGGCTACGCCGAGCCCAATGCCTCGGCTCGCACCGGTGACGATTGCTACTGAGCCGTTCAATGACGTCGATTCCACCGTGTCTCGGTCCTTTCGGAAACGCTCTCGCTGATCCACTGAATAGTAGGCGTACCAACGCCCAGACCTGCGCAGCGATGACTAGGTCAGGGCTGTCTCACGTTCGACCGAGGAAATCACCCAATCGACGACGTCGAAGAAGCTGCTCTCGAGTTTGGCCGCTTGGTGGATCGCTTCCGCCGACAAGCGCGAGTCTGCCAGTGAACGCACCTGCACGATCGCCTGGTTGACGGTGATGTTCGTCAACCCCCGGCAGCAGCGGATCGCCAGTGGTTCGGGGATGCCCGCTTTGGTTGCGGAAGTCAGGAGCGCCATCACATACTGCGTGACCACGGCTCGGTCGTCGATCGTCATCAAATCGGTGAGGTGCGGGTGCGCGGTGAGCGCCGAATAGAGCTCGATACACCAGTTCCGCGCGGTGTCGGCCCACCGCGGGCACTCGGTGAAGGTCAGTTCAAGCTCCATGAAATGTCGGTTCACCAGTGCACGGGTGAGATCCTCCTGATTGCCGACCTGCTTGTAGAGGGTCCGGGGCGATATACCGAGATCGGCGGACAACCGGCGGATGTTCAGCGCGCTCGACCCCTGCTGGTCGAGCAGTTCGAGGGCTCGCCGAAGGATGTCGTCGGCTGGGATCAGTGCCTTGGCCACGGGACGATTCTAAGAGGTCAGGGGAAGCGGCGTTAGTCCGCCGCTACGGGCTGCGAGTGTGTTCTGGGCGCCCTTGGCCGCGTTGTACGCGGTGACGATGGGTGCCAGTTCGGTTGGTGAGGCGCCGTGCATGATCACCCGATCGGCGCCGTAGGTGAATTCCTCACGCACCCGGGCGGCGCACTCGTCAGCGCTACCGACGGCAGCGTCGGCCAACCACTCCGGCGGCAATATCGACGTGAGGTGCTCGAGTTGGTCGGGTGTGGCGACCTGATCGATCGCGCCCGCGATTGACTGGACGACCGGGTCCTCACGAAAGCGCTGCAGCTGAGCCGGATCCCAATCGTTCGTCGCGACGAGCAGGTCGCCGTACCCCTGGAGGTAGGTGCCCAGGCGCCCTGCGAGCTTTTTCTGGCGTACTTCTTCGGGCAGGTGATCGCCGATAGTCGCCAGGCAGGACCAGACACGTACCGAGTCCGGGTCGCGACCGGCCTTCTCTGCTGCGGTCTTGACGATTCGCACACTCCGTTCGAGCGTGTCCGGGGTGAAGAAGGTGTGCAGGATGACGTCGTCGAAGACGCGCCCTCCGAGTTCGAGGCTCTTGGGACCGAACGCGACCAGCCCGAGAGGGATGTCTTCGTCGAAGTCACTGTCGAGGTAGAGCACCGGATACGAGCCCATGGGGCCTTGATGGTTGATGACGGTCTCGCCGTGCCACAGCCTTCGGGTGACCAGCGCCCAGTCTTCGAGATGAGCTGTGGTGACACTTGGGATGCCGAAGGCGCCGTACATGGCGGCGACGCCGCGTCCGATTCCAAGGGTGAACCGTCCGTGTGAGAGGCGGTGCATAGTGGTGGCCCAGGAAGCGGTGACGAGCGGATGGCGGGTATTGCAATTCGTTGCGGCGGTGGCGATCTGCATTCTGTCGGTCACCGCACACGCTGCACCCACCAGCGATGACGCCTCTTTGACATTCCACCGCTCGGAGATGAAGCCGGTACCGAAACCCAGGCGCTCACCTTCCTGAGCCTCGGCGACGAAGTCGGCGGGCCCAGCGCCACCGGCCCCGGCGAGCATGTAGAAGCCGAGTTCCTCATTGACCGGTGCCGCGACCTGCTCGGGATTGCGCGTCATTGCCAGACCCCTTCCTTGTGGCCGCAGTTGTAGACCTCGACGATGCGTCCGCCGACCACTCGGAAGATCTCCATGCTTCCGATCACCAGCGACTTGCCGTCGGTCAGCGTCATATGGGCCTCGTAGGCGATGGTGACGTGCTCGGAATCGTTGCCTTCGATGAGCAGAATCAGCTCGAAGCGCAATTCGGAGAACAGCGTCCACGTGTCGGCGACGCGCTGAACGGCCTCCGTATGGGTCAACGTCCGTGACTCTCCGACGTCGTGCCGGATCACCTGGTCGCCGAGCAACTCGTCGGCCAGGTCGAGATCGCGGGTGTTCCAGACACTGAAGTTGTAGTCCTCCACGACTTCGCGTGGCGACCGGATACGTGCGTTCATCGGATTCCGTTCGTGTGGCGGTGAAGGAGCTGATGCCACCTTCCGCGGCTGAGCTTGAGATTTAGAATAACGTTGATACTCTAACCGCTGGCGGGGTATGACTGAATCCGTGAAAGACATTGAGATCCCTCGTGGGCCCGATGACCTGACCGCTGAATGGCTGGGTCGGGCGGCGGGGGTGCACGCCACCCGAGTCGGCGTGGAGCCGGTCGGGACGGGCCAGACGGGCGCCACGTACCGGATCACAGTTTTCGACCATGCGGAATCGACGTCGGGGACCTACATCGTCAAACTCGGCGCACAGGACATCCAGGTGCGTGAACGGGTGGCACTCGGCTACCGGGCCGAGCACGCGTTCTACACCCGGGCGGCGGAAACGCTCGATGTGCCGGTTCCGCAGTGTGTCTACTTCGATATATCTGAGGATGCGCAGGACTTCGTGATGGTGATGAGCGATTGCGCGCCAGCCGAGCAGGCCGACCAGATCCGTGGGTGCTCGCCGGCGGAAGCCGCGTTGGCAGTGCGCGCGCTGGCAGGTCTGCACGGTCCCCGGTGGTGTGACCCCGCCTGGCTGGAATTCGATGGGGTCACCATGCCTCTGGCCAGCCCGGAATTCGCTGCAGGAATGCAGACGCTGGCGGAGATGGCACTGGACACGACCCTGCGCATGATCGGAGACCGTCTCTCCACATCGGACCGGGAGGTACTGCGCACGTCGGCATCGATGGTGGCTCGCTGGCTGACCATGCGCGGCGACGTTTTCGCGCTCCTGCACGGCGACTTCCGCGCCGACAACCTGTTGTTCGACGGCGACAGTTCGCAGGTCACCGTGGTCGACTGGCAGACGATCACGATCGGCCTGCCCGCGAGGGATCTGGCCTACTTCATCGGCACCAGCCTGACGCACGACGATCGGCGCGCGTATGAACGCCGGTTGGTCGAGACCTACCACGCGGCACTCGTTGACGCCGGGGTCACGGATTACGACCTCGACACCTGCTGGAACGACTACCGGCTCGCGATGCTTCAAATACCGCTGATCACCACGCTGGGCGCTGCGTTCGCGGCGGGCTCCAGCCGGGGAGACGACATCGTCGTCGTCATGCTCGAACGTGCGTGCGCGGCGATTCGTGAACTCGGGACGCTTGACCTGATCGCCGCCGAATGAACTGCACCCTCCATCAATACGTCACAGTGACGTATTGATGGAGGGTGGCTGGACGTGGGGAGAGTCTCGAAACGGGTTGTCTCACACCGGATTTCGTGATCTCGATACACCCGGCTCGGTTAGCGCCTCGTCGCCACTCGATCACCGCAAGCTGCGAATCGTGATGTGAGCAGCATCTGGTGGTCGTGTGCGACCGCGAGGAATGAGCGACCGCGCACCACGGGAACGGAACGACACTTACGCCGACGCTGGTGACCACTATGTGGTCACCAGCGTCGGCGCTCATGCCCAATGCGGCTTACCTGCGCAGGCAGATTTAGTGCCGATAAGATACATTATGTTAAGTAATGACTAGGACGCTCGAGTCGGTGTATCGCGGGTGATACGTCTACTCCGGAAGTGTCGATTGCACGAAAGGTGGGAGTAGCGACGGATATATGGGAGGTCTTGACAGCTACGTGGGAGGAACACTGTGGCGTCGGCAGGCTGAACCGCGGCCGCAGCGGCGCTGCGATCCTCGGTCACTTCGGTCGTGGCGGAGGCCGACGATCGCTCCCCCACGTTGAAGTGCTTTGAACAGTGCCCCGCGAACCAGGAACGAGATTTGGTGCAGCAGGTCACGATGGCCTGAGTTGGGCCGCGTTCTCTGCCGTAGTGCGGACGATACTGTCGGGGCGAATCAGGGCAGCTCGACTTCGTCCTCTCTTGAGCCAGCGTCCCAACGTTGAATCGATGTCAACGCGAACTATTCTGGCTGGAAAGGCTGTCCAGTATTGAAGGTCATCTGGTTCGAGGTCGTCAACTGTAATGACTGCATACAACGTGCCTACGTCGTCTACCCGTAACTGTTGATCAATTCGCGCGTTTGGGCATAGGCGGCCTTCGAGCGCCCGTGGATGACGTCGGCGCGAGATGAGCTCGGACTTGTGCAGTCGCGGTGTCTCGCTTGTCGTCGCAGCTCGTCCTAATCCTGGCATCCGCGATACGCGGGGCAACGCGGCAGCGCGGAATAGCTGTCCGGCGATGCCGCCACCCGTCATGGCGAACCCGATCAAGACAGCGTTACGGATCAGGGCCAATGCATGTGGGCGGCGTTCGGCTTGATAGGAGTCGAGGACCTCTTCTGGCCTGCGGCAGCCGTGTAGAACGGCACTGAGTTTCCATGCCAGGTTGTATGCGTCGCGGAGGCCGGCGCCCATTCCTTGTCCGATGAACGGAGGGGTTAGATGAGCGGCATCGCCGAGCAGGAAGACTCCGCCGCTCCGCCAGCTGTCGGCTATCTGTGCCCGGAATGTGTACCCGGCGCACCTGACGATGTTGAGTTGGCTGCCGTCTACCGACCCGGTCCACGGTTTGATGAGCGGCAGTAACTGGTCGAGGTTTTCGAAGTCTGTGGCGTCCTCGCCCGGGAGGAGCTGGAACTCCCAGCGGTGTCGTGTCGGGCCGATTCGCATGTACGTGCCGGCGCGCTTGTCGGAGAGTTGGTGGACTCCTCCCCATTGCTCGAGTTCAGCCTCTGTGTCGACGTCGATGACCAGCCAGTGTTGTTCGAAGTGCAGGTCCTCCATCGTCGAACCAATAGCGGTCCGTACTAGGCTGTTCGCTCCATCGCAGCCGAGCACGAAACAGGTGTTGATCTGGTCGACAGCACCGGTACTCATGTCGCGGACGTCGACGGTGATCTCATCGGTGTCGGGTTGTCGAGTCAGACTGATCACTTCGGCGCCAGACCGGAGGGTGGCCAGTGGAAGCTCGGCGAGTCGGTTCCGGAGGATTCGTTCGAGATCGGGTTGGTCGAACAGATTGGCTTGTGGGTAGCCGTTGGGCTCATTGTTCGGATCGCGTTGGAATCGAGCGAGAACCTGATGATCGGAGTCAATGATTTGAAGGCCTAGTGCCGGGCGTGAGATGGCTGCGAACTCGTCCGCTACGCCGAGCTTTCCGAGGATTCGATAGACCTCGTCGTCTAGATGGACTGCTCGAGGTTGCGGGTAGATGTCCTCCCACCGTTCGATGACCAGACTGGGTACTCCTTGAAGGGCCAGGAGGATTGCCGCTGTGATTCCGGTCGGCCCTCCCCCGACGATGACCACTGGAGTTGACGGTGAAGCGGTCATGACGGGTTACCGGATACGTTTCCGTTCGGCTCGTCGAGCTCCCAGTCGAGAGCGTATCGATTGAGGATCGAGTCAAGGTCTTCGGTGACTGTCGAGGGTGCGTTTTGCGCCAGGTGCACGGTTACTCGCACTGCCCCATCGACGGTCGAGGCACTGATGTCTTCGACGCCGACGATGCCGGCGAGAGCACTGGTGGCCTCCCGGCGCGCAGCATCGGCCCGCAACGGCAGCTTGTTCGGCTTTCCGACATCGGTGACCGGGAGGGCGTCGATCACGAGTACGTCCTTGGGTACGGCAGCCGATTCGGCGAGCTGAGACCGGGCAAAGTCGATCAGGTCGTCCGTGCTGATCGAAGGATCGGTGTCTGCGGAGAGAGTCACATAGGCTACTGGCACTTCTCCTGCATGTCGGTCGGGTCGACCAACGGCACTTGCCCCCGTCACAGACGGGTGGCTAGTGAGCACGTCTTCGATGACGGCAGGGTCGATATTGTGACCGCCCCGGATAATGAGATCCTTCACTCGTCCGACCAACCTGATCCAACCGTTCTCGTCGACTGAGCCCAGGTCGCCGGTGTCTAGCCAGCCTTGGTGGAGCTTGCCGAGTCCATCGAGTTGGAGGACGCCCGAGGAGTCCCGACCCATCACGTACCCGGGGAAGACGGTGGGGCCACCGATTGCAAGTACACCGACATCGCCAGATGGTAAGTCATCCCAGCTGCCGTCAGCGTTCACGCGCACGGCCTTGACGCCTTGATAGGGCATGCGTTGCCCCAACGCGTCGTCCTGGTGGTCTTTGAGGAACCCACGGGCGGTGGCACACGCTGCTTCGGTTAGCCCGTATCCCTCGATGAGGCGGATACCGGTGGCACCCTCAAATGCAGTCCGGACACCGGACGGCAGGGCCGACGCGCCGACCATCGCGAACTTCATCGACGAGATGTCTGCGTTGACCGGGCAGTTGGCAAGCACTGCATACACGGTGGGAACTGCGCTCATCGTTGAGATTCTGTAGTGCTCGACGATGTTCCAGATTTCGGCATACAGCGTGAAGTCCCGGTATCCGGCCGGTCCAGCCCAGATCGCGGACTGGCCGCGGAACAACGGCGTCAGGAGAGTGACGATAAGGGCGTTCACATGAAACAGGGGAAGCGCCGCGAAGAGAACTGAATCTTCGTCGAGAACAGAGTTGGCCGCCAAGGACCATGCGTCGGCCACTTCGTTGCGATGGGTATGGGCCGCGAGTTTCGGGAGTCCTGTAGTACCGCCGGTGTGGAACAACGCGGCCAAGTCGCCGGCGGACGGGACAGCGCCGACAAATGCAGGCGCCCGGTGAGCTACAGACGCGCTCGCAAGAAAGTCGACATTGACCCCTGCCATCTCAGGGACGTCGAGGCCAGGTTGCTCCCCAGTCGGCATGAGCAGCAGAACGTTGTCGAGGACTCCGGCGCGAGCGAGGGATTCAACAAGGCCGTATGTGTCGGGACTCAGGTCGGCACTTGCGGCGATAACGGTGCGGGATCCACTTCTGGCCATCAGGTCGATGACATGATCGGCGGCCAGGCTTGGATTGACGGGAGCAGCGATTCCGGCCAACTGTGCGGCCAGAATTGAGGTGATCAGTTCATCGCAGTTGGGGGCCAGAATGGTGACAGGATCTCCGCGTCGGATACCGAGGTGGTGTAGCAGGTTCGCCGCCGCGACGACATCAGCATGCACTTCGGCGAATGTGCGGGTCACCCCGTCCCGCCAGCGCGCCGCGTCAGGAATGGAAGTGATGGCCGGTCGATCGGGCCAGGTCTGAGCTGCACGCTCGAGAAGGTCGTAGGTCGTGCTCGGCACTCCTCGCTCCTCCAGCGGCACCGCTTCGATCAAAGGTAGGTCGGCGGGCTTCTCGTATGTCGGCCAGAGGAGGCCGCTGGAATCGGCCGTGGTCATTTCGCGTACCTCACCGGATTGCGCTGGACACCCAGGTCCAGGACCTTGTCGGCGGTGCCGATCGACGCTTCGATGATGTCACCGTTATGGAGGTACTTCGGATTTGACGCCTGCCGTTTGAAGAAGGTCTTCCACTTCAACGCCGGCGGCATCAGATTGCCGATAATCTCGAGCGGCTTTGCGGGAGCTTTGAGGGCGGTACCTCCCGGTGTACCGGTCAGGACGAGATCGCCGACGTCGAGGTGCTGGAATCGGGTGAGACACGCCAAGGCCTCGTGAGGGCGGTAGATCATGTCGGCGACCGTGCTGTCCTGACGTACTTCGCCGTTGACATGGAGCTGAAGGCGAAGATCGACGAATCGCTCGCCGTCGCCGTCTTCGAGAATGAGAAGAACCGGACCTACCGGCGTGAACGTGGGATAGGACTTAGCTTCGTAGAATTGCGTCTTCGGTAGCTGTACGTCGCGCGCAGAGACATCGTTCGTGATCACCAGCGCAGCGACTTGTGATGGCAGCCCGGGACCCTGGCCGAAGCTAGTCCCTAGAGGGATCGTTTCACCGATCACCAGTCCGATTTCGACTTCGTAGTCGAGCAGGCCGACGTGGGCGGGCTTGATGACTTCGTCCTGTGGCCCGGTGATCGACCCTGACGCTTTGCGGAAGAACGTGAGTGGAACGGTGGCGGGATCCATTCCAGAGTCTCGTACGTGGGTCGCGTAATTGGTCATCTGGGCGACGACCCGGCAGGGCGTGGTGACCGGTGACACCAGGGAGAGTTCTTCGACCTCGGCCGTTGCCCCATCACTGTCAAGGGCGGCTTCGATAGCCGTACGGTCCGCGAGGAGGTCTGTGGTCGTTTGGGCCGTGGTGCCAATCTTGCGGGCTCGGTGTTCGTCGAGGCGGACCCACCAGGAGTCGACGGTGCGGAGGACGGCAATGCTCATGATGTCGGTACTTTCAGTAGGCCGCGCAGTCGGCGGAGATCGAATTCGTTGTCGCGGTTGTGAAGCGAAGTGACGCTGTCGCGCAGTGTTTCCAGCGCTTCACGGCCCAGCGTCGTCCCGAGGAAGTCAGGCGTCGCTGGTGGTCCCCATTGGGCAAGGCCAGAGGCGGTCATCGGCGCCCACCCTGGTTCGAGAGAAGAGTCGAATAGGTCGCCATCGGCGTAGTGCTCGACGAGAAAGCCGTCGGGATCGCGCCAATAGTCGAAGATCTGACTTCCCTGGATGTGCCGGCCGATTCCCCATGATCGGTGGTAGCCCAGGTCGTTGAGGTATTCGCCGCCTGCAGCAATGGTGTCCAAGTCGGAGACTTCGTAGGCGGAATGGACGTACTTGTTGGATGGGCCGAGCGTCATTGCGAGGGTGTGATGATCAGCCGGTTCGCTGCCGCGATCGCACCGGATGAAGCTCATCACTGGTCCTCGATCACGTTGGCCTTCGTAGAAGAGAAAGTCGCTGACGATCAACCCGAGGGTGTCGAGGTACCACTGGAGCGACTCGCGGTAGCGGCTGGTCATCAATACGACGTGGCCGAGCCTCTGGACCCGGGCAGGTGTTCGAGGTGGCCGGACCGGGGTGTTCGTCCGAGGGCGATTGGAACCGAAATTGAAGACAGGCTCGGCAGGAGCTCCGATCGCCGGCAACTGGTCGACGTCTGCGACGACACGTAGAGGCATTCCGCTGGGGTCGAGCACCGAGACTCCGACGCCACCCAGGGGTTCGCCAATGGGCGTGGCGCGTACGCCCATGCTGTTCGCGACCTTGACCACATCGGCGCCGTCGGCAGCCTGGAATGCAGGTCCAAGAAAGCGCGTTCGCCTGCCCTTGCGGATCACAACGCAGGGTGAGCCAGCATCTGCCCCCCTCAGGTACAGCGTGTCTGTGGTGCGACAGGCGGTCTCAAAGCCGAAAGCCCTCGCAAAGGCTTCAGCGCGGACCAAGTCGGGCTTGGCGAACTCAAGCCACGCCAAGCCACGCACCTTGACCAGCGGATTGGCACTTCGTCCGGCGTGCTCCCCACGCAGAGCACCCTCCTCGCTATGTATGTCGCTGTGTGGGTCGCGCGCCTGGGCTTCCGCAGTCACCGTTGCCTCCTCCGACTGATGTCTGACTGATATGATCATCATTACCGATGAAATCATCACTTTGCAAGGGCTTCCCGAAAACCGCGCGCTCCCCGAGAGTGCACTCGACCAGCAGGTGGCACGTATCATCAGTTCTGATTGAGATTCGAGAGAGGCATCGATGACTGCGAAGGCAGAACCGTCCAGCCGCGCCGATCGACGGAAAGCGCGCACGCGCGCTGCTTTGGTGTCGGCCGCGACCGACTTGCTGTCGAGCGGACGTACGAACGCGAGCATCCAAGACATCACCGACCTCGCAGACGTCGGCTTCGGGACCTTTTACAACCACTTCTCAACCAAGGAGGAGCTCTTCGCTGCCGCGATAGCAGAGACGCTGGATGGATGGTCCGCACTTCGGCAGCAGGCAACCGCCGGTCTTACCGACCCGGCCGAGATCTTCGCCCGCAGCTTCCGGCTGGCCGGCCGTCTTCAGCAGTCGAATCCGACGATGGCTCAGTTGGTCCTGAACGCGGGCGCCCAGGTCCTCGTGACAGACCGCGGCCTGCGGCCAGGTGCAGTTGAAGACATCGAGCGCGGAATCGCTTCTGGTCGGTTCACGGTGCCCGATCCCGAAGCAGGCGTGATGATGGTCGGAGGTCTACTCCTCGCTCTCCTGCAAATGCTGGAGTCTCGAGATGTGCCAGCCGGCCCGACTGCCGACCTCTTTGCGGAACGTGCGTTGATTGTGCTCGGCGTGGACGCCGCTGAAGCGCACGACATCTGCAATCGCGATCTGCCCGAGGTCACCCTCAAGCTCTGACGTCGGAATCCGACTCGCGTTGTCGCGGTTGTAGCCGCCTACCCCCCTCGGCACCTCTCCATCGGGTCCGGCCTGGCGGGCGTCGCCGGTGTAGCGCTCACCTTGATCGGCTCGCCTACGTGCCGCAAGGTCAACTGAGCTTTCCGCAATTGACGACCGCGGAGAAAAGTACATCCAGAATCCGGCCAACCCAAAACAGATCCTGCCCGCCTGGGCGAGATTTAGTTTCGGGGGGAAACCCTCACGTTTGTCCCGAAACACCAAGCATTCAGTGTGTCCGGCGGGCCGGTGGAGATCATCACAGTCTGGGGCCACTGGCGCGAGAAAGACTCGCCAGCAGAGTTCAGCCAATCACTTGGCACAATTGAGTCTCACATCGTGCCTGGCTCTGTACCGCTAACCCCATCGGACAAGGTCGTCTTGCCGACGGTTTGATGACCCGGTCGAGATAGGATTCAGTGGGTGGAAGTGCGCCCTGGGTCTACCGACTGCGCTACAGGAGAACCGCCTCCTGCGCCGTGACCTGCCGAGTCCAGACGCGCCAACGAGATCTTGAAGGCTGTGTCAGCGTTCTTGCATCGAAACTCAACCGCCCACGACGAATGATCGCATCATCGACACCTGCCGCGATCGATTCGGGGTCGAGGCCGTATGCCGTGTCCTGGGCACTACAGAGAAAGCCGCAGTCCGCACAGGGCCCGGAGCATAGCGAATCGGATCAGTTCTCGGTCCCCGGTACTGCCCAATCTGCGACCGATATCTCCGGCAGGCGCAACTCGACTAGTCGAGATGCTTCAGTGGCGTCGACGCCGAGCATCAGAAGGACATGTTCGGCATAAAAGTCTGAGACCGATTCTGCGTCGAGGTCCGGGTTGCTGTCGAGCTGTTGAACCAGCCCGAGGAGAACCCCACCGGACATCATGAGTCCTGCCTCTGCAGATGGGACCGTGAAACGTCCGGTCTGGATTCCTCGCTCGAGGTCGGCAAGCGCACGTGGGCGTAGGCCGCGGTCTGTCAGGAGCACTGACATTCCTCGGTTGAGGATCGTCTTGACGAACTCTGGTACGTGACGCTGCACGCGTCCGATCATGCGGAAGCTGGTGGCAAACACTTCAGCCGGATCGTCAATCCCGGCCACCACTACGTCACGTAGTGCACCCCAGGCATCGAGCGCGCTGGCGACGGCTTCATCGAACAGCTCGTCCTTGCTCTCGAAATGGTTGTAGAAGCTGCCGAACCCGACCCCTGCCGCGTCTGTGATCTCTTGGATGCTCGCTGAGGTTCTGTGCTCAGCCAGGAGCCTTCGTCCAGCGGCAACAAGTGCGGCGCGGGTGCGCGCTCGTCGGGGGTCGATTCGTGTGCTGCGTTGGTCGGATTCGGTGGACACCTGTGCATTCTCGCAGATCATCCGTTGTCTCGACTCGGTGGTCAACCACTTCCCCGCCGTTGATGCTGCAAATTTGCGCAGCGCCGCCGAGTGTTCGGCAGCGCTGCGCAGTTCGCGGGCTCAGAACGAGCCCTCCTGGACAGGAATGCTGAGGAAGCTCAGCTGCTCCGGTCCGTAGTGGACAGACAAGTCTCCCAGCCGTTTGGGTGACGCCGCTGTCGGCATCAGGTGCGGCAGTTCTGCGCCGTCGACTGTGATGCGAAGGCGGTGTCCGGGTCGGATCGTCCAGCTTGTTGGCCAGATCTCGATGTTGTACGTCTCGATAGCGCCTCGCTTGACGGGCAGCTTTGCTGCTTTCGTATGGAATTGAAACGGTTCGACCGCATCGCCGTTGAAGTAGCCGGTGCGGTCCGGGTCGAGCTTGCGGCGGCTGGATACCAGAGCGCCCTCGCTGATCGGCCGCGCGGTGCCATTGGGGGCAACGTCGGCCACCCGGATCACCCATGTTGGATCCTTCGCTGTAGTCGATCCTCGTAGGGTCATTGCTATTGGGCCAGTCATGTCCACCTTTCGCTTGGCCGGCGAGGTGGTGAAGGTGAGCTTGCCGACTTCGTTGATTCGATCGTCCGACTCAAAGCAAGGTGCAGCTTTGTCGACCAGTGGTGTCCGCTTGAGCGGGAAGCTTTCGATAAAAAACGACAGCGGTAGGTACACGGGTAGACCTCCAAGGTATTGGACTGTCTGTCGCGAGCAGATTCCGGCTAGAGGGTCGATTCGTTCGGTTGCCCGTCCTCGCTTGGTCGGTGCTGCCGGGCTCATCGTCCCGTCGTTTATCGATCGCGACGTTCCACTGCGCTTTCCGTTCAAGTAAAGGCGCTGATAGCGCGTTCCGGAGGGCGGCCACGCTTCGCGGCCGACCCAGCGCTCAGTCCCGTAGTTCCAAAGCAGGGCCGGATCTAACCGGTCAACGCCGTTGTCGATTCCCTTCAGCCACTTGTCGAACCATGCGACGAGCATGTCGTCCACTGGCTGGTTGTTGCGGGGACCAATGCTCTTCGGTAGTGAGTAGTGGGTCCAAGGACCGATCATCATCTTCTTCTGATTCGAAGGAAGATTGAGGGAGCGGAAATCTCGCGGAGTGTCGCGCAGAAACAGGTCCGCCCAGCCGCTGTAGACCAAGGTCGGGACGTTGATGCGAGTGACGTCGGTTGCCCGTTCACGCCAAAACGCGTTGTCCCAGTTGTTGCTTTCATCCATCATTCGTCGCAGCTCCTGGAAGCGAAATGGGACGCTAGAGCCGTCGGCTTGCAGACGCGCGATGAAGGTTCCGATATCGGTCGTCGGATACCTCGGGTGGATTGCCGGTTCACTCCCGTCGAGGGCCATTGGCAGCGGTGCGACTCCCATCATTTGCAGTGCGAACCACAGTGCTGAGCTTGAGGTCCAGTTTCCGCCTTGGGTTGTGAAGGTGCGGTACAGGTCAGTCGGCGCCCCGCCGAAGCTCACCGCAGCGAGGTGGGGAGGTCGCATTGCCGCTGTCATTGCCGCCGTCGCTCCGAGGTGGGAGAATCCTTCAACGCCGACTTTGCCGGTTGAGAAGGGCTGCGTTCCTGCCCATTCGACCAGGTTGTAGGCGTCTTTGGCTTCCCGATCGTCGAGGATTCCCAGTTTGCCTTCTGAGGCGCCAGTCCCCCGTACGTCGGCTGTGACAACGATGTAGCCATATTTGCTGTAGTCGACCATGGCGGCGGCCAGTGCCTTGCCATAGACGTGGCTGGTCAGAACTACGGGAAACTTGCCCTTCGCCTTGCGTCCGTTTCGATCTGCGGGGTATCTGACGTCAACCCGGAGAGTGACTCCGTCGTCCATCTTCACTGGGATGTTCTGTTCGATTGCCGTCCGCGGATGTGTCTTCACTGGCGCCTTGAAGCCGAGCCAAGGATTGGATGTCGGTGCCGCGTGTGCTTGTGGAGTAGGAACTCCGCTTGTGGCCATCGCTGCTGAGAGCGTGATCGCACAGGTCACGCGGATGAGCCGTCGTCGCCAACTTCGTCTCCGTAGTAGAGATTGGCTGTTCTGGTTGTTCATTGTGACCCCCTTGTTGAGTTTGGTCGAGCCGACGACTACCTCCTGTGTTGGTGGCTTCGCGTGCCGCCTGTGCGTGGCGATCGCACCGTCTGGTGCCGGCTGGTTGACTCCGTAGGGTAAGTAGTTGATGATTTCATCAGAAACGAAAGAAAGGTCTCTGATGTCCGTCACCTCCCACCGCACCACCAAGCTCATACCTGTTGGGCGGCGGACCTTGCTCGTGACGGAGGTCGGCTCGGGCACACCAGTCGTCCTGTTGCACGGTGGTGGTGCGGGAGCGACCGGAGCCTCGAACTACGTGAGAAACATCGATGCCCTCGCGAAACACTTTCGGGTGATCGTCCCGGACATGCCCGGGTACGGCCAGTCAACGAAAGACATCGACCAAGACGACCCGTTCGGCGATCTTGCTACAGCCATCCGCGGCCTCCTCGATGCACTCGACGTCGATCGAGCACATCTCGTCGGAAACTCGTATGGCGGAGCGGCCGCGCTTCGCCTTGCGATGGACCGCCCCGATCGGGTCGGTCGACTCCTTCTGATGGGACCAGGCGGGATCGGAACCACGAGGGCTCTGCCCACCAAAGGCCTGAACACTCTGCTCAGCTACTACTCCGGTGGGGGTCCAAGTCGTGAAAAGCTCGAAACCTTCATTCGCGAATATTTAGTGTTTGATGGACCTTCCGTGCCGGACAGCCTCATCGACCTCCGGTATCAGGCGAGTATCGACCCGGAAGTCGTCGCAAATCCGCCACTACGTCGACCGTCCGGCCCGAAGGCTCCTCGCACGCTCCTTCGCATGGACCTCACCCGTGACAGTCGCCTCGCGAAAGTCAAGGCGCGGACCCTTGTCATTTGGGGAGCAAACGACAAGGTGAATCGCCCGTCTGGCGGTCCACTTCTCGTGGACGCCATGCCGGACTGCGACCTCTACGTTGCCGCAAATACTGGGCATTGGGTCCAATGGGAACGCGCAGACCTCTTCAACGAAATGGCTATCCGATTCCTCGGAGGCAATTCAAATGAGTGACTCCGGCGCCGACTCCGTTTTCGGGCAAGTTCAGCTCGGCTACCTGGTGGTCGAATCGAATCGGATGCTGGATTGGCACCGATTCGGAGCCGACGCGATCGGCCTTCATGTCGACGAACTCTCGCGCGACGCACTGCGGTTCCGGCTCGACGAGCACCAGTGTCGGTTCTTGATTCGACGCGGACCGGCAGAAGACCTCACCGCCATCGGTTGGCAGATTGCAGACCACAGTTCCTTCGACCAGGTTCTCAAGCGTGTAGTCGACCGCGGAGTCCCCATCGAGGAGGGCACCGACGAAGAGGCCGCGCTGCGCGGCGTCGAGCGCCTCTGGAGGTTCCCCGGCCCCAAAGGCGTGGTTCAAGAGCTCTTTACGACGGCGTGCACAGCCCCGGAGCCGTTGCGCATGATCACATCCGGGTATGTCACCGGCCGGGCGGGCATGGGGCACGTGGCAATCACATCCACGGATCCAGCCGGTATCCACCGCTACTTCGGCACCGTCTTCGACTCGCGCCTATCTGACTTCATCGACGAGAACATCGCCGGCCTGACCCTCAGAATCAGGTTCCTGCGCGTCAACGAGCGTCACCACTCGATCGCAGTCGCTGGCACCCGCGGAGTCAGACTCGACCCGATTCGAACAAGCGTGCAGCACGTGAATATTCAGGTCGCCGATCTCGAGGACATGCTCGCCGCTTATCACCGCGTCCAGGAGCTCGGATTTCGGATGGCGTGGTCAGTCGGTCAACACACCAACGACCGTGAACTCTCCTTCTACTGCGTGACCCCCTCGGGTTTCGAACTTGAGGTGGGCTGGAATCCGGTCGTTGTCACACCCGAGCTCGAAGCGGCCTGGACCGTCAGCACATACAAGGGAATCAGCATTTGGGGCCACGATGACGTCGGCCTTCGGGCCTTCGACCGCCTCGGCCAGCTACGACAGGCCGTGCTGCACGCGCGCACCCCTGAGGTCACCGTCCAGGAACTCAGTACCAGTACCCCAGGAGGACTCATACCATGACCGACTACGACATTGCCATCGTCGGCCTGGGACCGACGGGCCTCACTTTGGCCCATCTTTTGGGTCGCCATGGTTTGCAGGTCCTTGTTCTGGAACGCGAACCCGAGTTCTACGGCAACGCCCGTGCCGTCTACACAGACGACGAAGCACTACGCGTCTTCCAGACCGCAGGGGTGGCCGACGAGATCCATCGGGACATGAACGTTGACTCAGCGGTGCAGTGGATAACCGCCGACGGCACAGTCCTGGTCCAGTTCCGTGAACCGAGCCGCCGCATGTGGTGGCCCATCACCAACTTCCTCTATCAGCCCTACCTTGAGACCACACTGGAACAACTCCTAAGCCGATACCAGAACGTCACCGTCCGCCGCTCACGCGAAGTCACCGGTTTCACGGACACGGGAACCCATGTGGCCGTCGATCACGCACCGACTTCGGGCGGCGGCTACGGCACTGCTCACGGACTTGTCGATACAACCAAGACCGAACAGGTCACGGCGTCGTACCTCATCGGAGCCGACGGCGGCCGCAGTGTCGTGCGGACTGCGCTCGGGATCGATATGACCGGAAAGAGCTACCCCGAACGATGGCTGGTGGTCGACTTGAAGGCGAAACAAGGAGTCGATGCGTTCAGACACCTCCCCTATTTCGACTTCGTATGTGATCCGTCGATGCCGACGGTCAGCTGTCCCCAGCCAGGCGGACACCACCGATTCGAGTTCGCCCTCACCGACGACGACGACAAACAACACTTCGAATCCGATGCCACCGTGCAAAGGCTCATCTCCCGGTTTGTCGACACAGATCAAGTGGAGGTGAAGCGGCGGCTCGTGTACACGTTCAACGCTGTCGTCGCAGATCGTTGGCGCCAGGGCCGGATTCTGCTGGCCGGTGACGCCGCACACATGACTCCGCAATTTATCGGGCAAGGAATGAACGCCGGCATCCGAGACGCTGACAATCTGTCTTGGAAGCTCGCCGCCGTACTCCAGCAGGGTGCAGATCCAGCTCTCCTCGATACCTACGAGAGTGAACGCCGACCCCACGCGAAGGCCATGATCGACCTCTCAGTCCTGAACAAATCACTGGTGTCCGAGAAGAGCAAGGTGCGCGCGAAGTGTCGTGACATCGGCCTGAAATCGGCACTGCACATCCCGGGCCTGGCCGGATGGGTGCGCCGTGCCGGCATGAAGCCGAAGCCCCGGTTCAAACGTGGCGCCTACTTCGGGCTCCCCCGCAAACCCCTGCGCGGAATCGAAGGCACCCTCCCGCCGCAACCGACAATGCGAACCTACGACGGAAAGCAGATCCGGCTCGACGATGCTCTGGGCATCGGGTGGACCGTGATCGGGTTCGAGATCGACCCGCGAGACACCCTCGGCGACGACGTTGACGCCTGGTCATCGATCGAGGCGACCTACGCCACGGTTTACCGCGCAGGCCATCGTCCACAAGGACCGACCGGCGACAGCAGCGGCCGCACAGGATTGGTCGACCTCGAAGACACAGAAGGCATTCTGACGCGGTGGTTGACCAAGGCCGGACACCAGCCAGGCACCCTCGTCGTGCTTCGTCCCGATAGGTACGTCTTCGGCGCTGAAACCGACGGACAGAAGCTGACGCACGCGCTGACCCAGCTGTTCCGGCCAGGACGCCGACAATCGCTGCCCACTACCCTCCCTCACTCAACAGAAGCAGACATCCCCGCATGACCACCACCAACCAGGCGATTGCAGGTGCGGCCGAGCGCCTCCGATCTGCCCGCCTCAGCCACACCCCGTGCGCCCCAGTCCGAGAGTTGATCGATGCGAACGATGTTCATTCGGCCTATGCGGTTCAGCAGTTGCTCACCGCCGATCGACTCGCCGCCGGCGGGCACGTCGTCGGCAGGAAGATCGGTCTCACAAGTTCCGCAGTTCAACAGCAGCTGGGCGTCGATCAGCCTGACTTCGGAGTCCTCTTCGCCGATATGGACGCCAGCACAAGTGGTATCAATCCAGCGCTCCTGTTGCAGCCAAAAGTCGAGGCTGAAGTCGCGTTCATACTCGGAGAGGATCTCGACTCCCCGACACTCGACCTAACGCGGGTGAAGGGCGCCGTCGAATCATCCTGGGCAGCCCTTGAAATCGTGGACAGCCGGATTGTCGACTGGGACATCCGATTCGCCGACACCGTCGCCGACAACGGAAGCGCAGCTCTCTTCGTCATCGGCGACCGCCTGCCCGACGATGTCGCACCCGTCGACGTTTCCATGAGCATGACCATCAACGGCGACGTCGTATCGACAGGCAACGGTGCCGCATGTCTCGGAGACCCGCTCAAAGCCCTTCTCTGGTTGGCCCAGACCGCCAGAGACCTCGGCCAACCACTGACTGCCGGCCAGGTGATCTTGTCAGGCGCCCTGGGGCCAATGGCATCGCTAGCCACCGGTGATCGCGTCGAAGCCGGCCTCTATCTCGCGGGCGAGCCCGTCGCGACCGTCATGACCCAAGTGGAAGCAGAGGACTCCGAATGAGCACCGACCAGCGCACCGCCGTCGCGATCATCGGCTCTGGGAATATCGGCACCGATCTCATGATCAAGATCCAGCGACTGTCCGACACCCTCGAGGTAGTTCTCGTAGCAGGAATCGATCCACTGTCGGACGGACTCGCCAGAGCTAGAAGGTTGGGCATCTCTACTACCCACGAGGGCCTGAAGGGAATCGTTGAACACGAGCGGTTCAGCGATATTGCCATCGTTTTCGACGCCACGTCCGCGGCCGCTCACAAAGCGACCGCGGCCACCCTCCAAGCCGCCGGAAAGAAGCTCGTCGATCTGACCCCTGCGGCGATCGGTCCGTTCGTCGTGCCAGCAGTGAACCTCGACGAACACCTCGACGCAATCAATATCAACATGGTGACGTGCGGCGGACAGGCGACGATCCCGGTAGTTGCATCGATCAGCCGGGTCGTCCCCGTCCGCTACGCCGAAATCGTGGCCTCGATCTCGTCTATGTCAGCTGGACCAGGGACGCGCGCCAACATCGACGAGTTCACTGAAACCACGTCTCGTGCAATCGAGACTGTCGGGGGCGCAGAGCACGGCAAGGCCATCATCATCCTGAATCCGGCAGATCCGCCGGTGATCATGCGCGACACGGTTCTCTGTCTCATCGACGACCACGACGAAGCTCACCGCGACCAGCTCATCGAATCGATCACGACGATGATCTCGACCGTTGCCGCCTACGTCCCCGGATACCGGCTCAAGCAAGAGATCCAGATCTCCCCGATCCCACCAGACGCGCCGGTGCGCACCCTGACGAATGGAGCACCGGCGACGCACAAGGTCACGGTCTTCCTCGAAGTCGAAGGAGCCGCCCACTACCTGCCGGCCTATGCCGGCAACCTCGACATCATGACGTCGGCGGCACTGCGCGCCGGAGAGGAACTGGCCCGATGAACCGCCCTTCCCCGGCTCTCTACCTCCAAGACGTGACCCTCCGAGACGGCATGCACGCACTACGCCACCGGATCAGCCCACACGTCCTCGGCACGATCGTGGCCGCTTTGGACGCCGCTGGGATCGATGCCTTAGAGGTTGCGCACGGCGATGGTCTCGGCGGGGGGAGCCTGACCTATGGTCCTGGCAGCAACACTGATTGGGAATGGCTGGAGGCAGCCGCCGCCAACATCACGAACGCACGACTCACGACCCTGGTCCTACCCGGCATCGGGACTGCAGCTGACCTTCGACGCGCCCACGAACTCGGGGTGTCCTCAGTACGGGTCGCCACTCATTGCACCGAAGCCGACGTGTCACAGCAACTGATCGAAACCGCGCGCGAACTCGATATGGATGTCTCCGGCTTCTTGATGATGAGTCACCTGAGCACGCCACCGGACCTAGCCGCTCAAGCACAGCTCATGGCCTCCTACGGCGCCAACTGCGTGTACGTCGTTGATTCAGGCGGACGCCTGACAATGGACGGCGTCCGGGACCGGGTACGCGCCTACCGCGAGGCAATCGACCAGGACGTGGAGATCGGCATTCACGCACACGAGAACTTGTCCCTCGCGGTAGCCAACAGCATCGTGGCAGTGGAGGAAGGCGCGACTCGCGTGGACGCATCCCTGGCCGGGCTCGGCGCCGGAGCAGGCAACTGTCAACTCGAGTCTTTTGTCGCTGTCGCCGAGACATCTGGTTGGGGAACAAAGGCGGACCTGTTCGCGCTTCAGGATGCCGCGGACGACCTCGTGCGGCCTCTGATGGATCGCCCCGCGCAAGTTGACCGAGAGACCCTCACCCTCGGCTATGCGGGCGTCTACTCCAGCTTCCTACGTCATGCAGAAGCGGCAGCTGAGACGTACGGCCTCGACGCTCGCCGAATTCTGCTCGAGGTCGGACGGCGGGGCCTCATCGGCGGCCAAGAAGACATGATCGTCGACATCGCCCTCGACCTTGCTAGCGCCGGATAGACCCAAAGAACAGGCAGAATCATGACTGAACCGATCACCCCGAAAATCGAACGGCGAACCTTCCTCACGGGCGCAGGCGCGATCGCAGCAGGAGTCGCTGCGGGAGTGACAGCGCCATCGGCTACGGCCACGCCGTCACCACGCGGCCGGTACCGCATCGATCTTCACGCACACTTTCTACCGCCCGAGTACCGAAAAGCACTCCTTGAGCACGGTCACTTCACCATTGGCGGGTACCCCACTCCCGACTGGTCTCCCGAATCGGCAATCGACTTCATGGACCGTTGGGGAATCCAGGCCCAAGCCCTGTCGGTATCCGATCCGGGCGTGGGCTTCCTGAAGGGCCAGGACGCACGAGACCTCGCCAGATACTGCAACACATTTGCCGCCCGCCTCTTCCGGAAGCACGGGAAGCGCTTCGGTGCTTTCGCGACCCTCCCCATGCCAGATGTAGCTTCGACGATTCGAGAGATCGAGTACGCGCTTGACGTCCTGAAACTCGACGGCGTGACCCTCCTGAGCGCTTACAACGGTGTGTACCTCGGCGATCCTCGATTCGAGCCCGTCATGGAAGCCCTCAACCGGCGACGGGCCTTCGTCTTTGTCCATCCCGCGGCAATTCCGGCGAACGCAAAGCCAGAGCTTCCGCTTCCGGACTTCCTCGAAGAATTCACCTTCGACACCACACGCGCTGCAACGCTGATGATGGCCGGTGGCACGCTACAGCGCTATCCGGGAATCCGATTCCAGCTTTCCCACGCGGGAGGCACAGTGCCGTTCCTGGCATGGCGACTCGGAGTTCTGTCGGCCACGCCTGTCGGTGACCTCTGGCCCGCCGGCGCACCACGGCCCGCTCCCCTCGACGTTCAGCGGTGGATCCGATCCTTCTACTACGACACTGCGCTGAGCGCCTCCGAACCGGCCATGCGGGCGGTCCTGTCCGTCACTGACCGATCACACATCGTGTTTGGTTCCGACTGGCCCTTCAGCCAGATGGTGTACACCGGCAGTGGAGATCCGGCGCCCGGTCTCGGCACGGTCTTCAACGCGCGACAGAGGTACGAAATCGAGCACATCAACCCCCTGCGGCAACTCCCAAGGCTGAAGTCAGCGATCTAACTGCCTGCCGATCTCGTAAGGCGGTCGCAGTTGCTAGCTCAGCGTTCGGTCTTATGTCCGATCAAAGAGACTCACAACAGTGGCACCATCGTCACCAGCGGGCGGCGCAACGCGCTTCGCTGGCGCCTTCCGGGATCTATCGGGAATCCATGACTGAAGGTCATGGGCTCGAACACCGTAGGCGGTGACAGCCGGCAAGTAGGGCGAGGCCCCGAACTTCGAGGCGAGCTCCGTCCAAAGAAGCAATGGTCGCTCGTTCGTCACCTTCACTGGCTCGTTCACCCGCCAGCCGCGACTGGACAACTGAATCATGAGAGACCGTTGGCGATCGCGAGTTATCAAGCCGAGCTTCCGGGCGCGCATGATCGCGGCCTGTACAGAGATTCCGTAGCGAGACTTCAACTTCAAGTAGCCCTGCAAGGTCAACGACTCAGAGAGCTCCTGTCGCGCAACGCTCTCTGGCAGAAGTAGAGCACCACCAAAGTCGTGGGCTTCAGATTCCCTAAGCTCAATCGGCAGACTGCGGTTCGTGTGAAGCACGATGTGACCGATCTCGTGGGCAACAGTGAACCGCTGGCGATCTCCGGACTCACCTACGACAAACCCCACCACCGGCCTGTCAGCCATCGTTGACAGACCCATGTGGCCTTTCAAGATCGTGTGGTCACGCTCTGGCGGCTCAATGGAGGCAACGGCGATCCCCATCCGTTCTGCCGTTCGGATCACGTTCCTGATTGGGTCTGTCGGCCCTAAACCGGCAGCTTCTCGAAAACGTTGAGCCCATTCTTCGATCGTGACTGGAGTGATCGCGGCAGCGGCAGGGGCAATCGGCAGCGATGGATGCTTGAGGCCGCTGGGGGCATATTGAAGATCTCCGGCGACTCGATTGATCTCGTTGAGCGTTTGCTTGAGAAACTTCTCACCCTTTGCACTGACCGCACTCGACTTCCGATAGTTGATCGCTTCCTTCGGCAACTCATCGGCAGGTGTTTGAAAGAACTCGACCGGTGTCTCCGTGGCTGCCGCGATTCGATGCGCGTTAACCTCGGTCAGACCGACGTCCCCTCTCTCCACTTTGGATATCGTGCCCTGTGCGATTCCCGTCATCGTCGCTAGATCCTTCTGCGTGATCGCCAACAGCGCACGCAGTTGCACAACCCGTGCTCCAGGGTCGGAGCTACCCATCGCCGTCCTTCTGATCCTCGTCGTCCCAACTGAAGTTCAGAGTCTCATCCTCGTCGCGCGTATCGAACTCCAGGTCCTCGAAGGCCGTACGGTTCCGAGGCAGCGGGAATGCTAGGTCTGCACGAACACCCTTGCCGACCCTTCCGGGTTCGATTGGGCGCACTACATCGATCTCAAACGGCTCATCAGCACCGTTCTCCGCCCAAGTAGCCAACAAGTTCTGAACAGGTAGGTCCTTCTCATCCGACAGTTCCCGGATTGCCGCGTTTGTGTAGAAGGCCCGCCGAAGCCGATTGCTCCCTGCCGGCGGCGTGTCCCCGAAGACCTTGTGCACAACGCGAACCGCGATCTCCGCACTGCCGTAGACGAGGTGCACTGCACCGTTCTTGTTGTGACCTCCTCCCAGCGTCCAACCCTCAGATAGACCTGTCCGATTGAGGTCCTGATACAGCAACCCCCGCAACGTATGCGTGCGAAGCCAATCCTGATCGGGACCGATGAGGCCCGGAAACGCAGTGTCGAGGCGATAGCGCGCGGCCTCAAATGCTTCATGAAGTGGCTCCACGAGGGGGCCGATGCGGTCGACCAGCACGTCTGGGATGTTTCTCATGCGTGAATATTATTGCACCGGTGGAATATTCTCCAGCCTATTGAAATCTCGGCGAGTCGCCCCAGAAGCTCCGCTCTGCGCTCGTTGCCAGCCGGCTGCCAGATCTTTGAGTTTCCGATCCTCGGACAGAGGCGCGCCGTGCGAACGAGGGCTCGCGCCCTGGAACGACCGGACTTGTCGTACCCCACTCCTAGTGTTGGACATCACTAACCAGTGGCGACATGCGAGGAGGAGCAATGACACGCGCAGATCAGAGGTCTGTCGCCGATCGTCCTGCGAGGATCGCTCCGACGGTGACCTGGATCGTTAAGGACGGACAGGTGCGTACCGAGAGTGCTTCTCCTCTGCTGTTGGAAGAAGCGATCTCGGCCGCTCGTCCCTACCGACAGGGCGTCCAGTACCAGAATCGCCTGAATCGACATTCGCGTCACTTCATGGCAACGCAGAAGGCGCATGTCTGGTGCGAATCCGCCCTGGAGGCTGATGCCCTACTCACCCTCGAGTTCGAAGGGCGGATCGCAAGAATTGCGGCGCAGCCCATGCTGATCGAGTTCAGTGACGGACGGAAGCACATTCCGGACTTCTTCGCGGAGCTCAAGAACGGCGACCAGATCGTCTACGACGTTAAGCCGGCAGACCGGATGGCCGGTGGGGTGAATGAGCAGTTTGAGCTGACAGCCGTCGTGTGCAGCCAGATTGGATGGAGACACGCAGTTCTGAACGAGACTCCAGTCGCGAAGCTCCGAAACCTCCAGCTACTCAGGGCGGCGCGGCACCGCCAGTATCACCCGCCCCCACATGACCTTGAACGCCTACGAGACGCTTTTGTGGATGGTCGTTGTTTTCAGGACGGGGCGACGATGGTGAACCTTCGGCATCCGTACCTCGCCGCCGCCCACGTGCGCCACCTGATCTGGCATCACCACTTGTCAGCGGACCTGGATGTGCCGTTGTCAACTGAAACATTCCTTCGATGGATACGAAAGGAGTCGCAATGCGATTGCGGCGCGTGAACCTCGGGGACATCGTCACATGGGATGGGCGCGACTGGATCGTCGACGCCCACGGCATTCAGGGAACTCGGCTGAATCCAGTAGTCGAAGGATCACCTGTGTGGGTTGACTTGGCAACCGTCGCGCTCGAGGCGTCCTTTGAGCACCACCAGAAGAGCGACGCGTCACAGGAAGTTCGAGAGCGGATCGACCTCGCCCGGCTCGATCAGGACACCCATCAAGATGTTCTGTTCTGGCGTAATCATCTCAACGAGGCAAGGTTTGGAGTTGCGGATCCTGACGATCCCGACGCTGTACCCCGCGACGGGTACGGTGCCGGAACCACAATCGAGGGCCGCATGGAGCTCAAAGCGCAGGAGCTTCGCGCAGCGGGAATCAAGACCTCGCGTACAAGCCTGTTCCGGAAAGACTCCGAATACCGGGCACACGGGGTGATGGGTCTCCTCGATGGTCGAAAGGCACGGCACTCCACCGGTCCGCGCGTTCCGAAAGAAGTGGAAACAGCGGCGCACCAGGTAATCGCCGAGCACCTCGGATCCACAAGCCGAGACACCAAGTACTTTCTCGACAAGATCAAGCAACGCGTACGCAATGACCATTCCGATCACATCATTGAATGGCCGAGCGACCGGACGCTACGACGCTGGCTCAATCCGCTGCTCGACGCTGCCGGCCTCATGAAGAGCGCCGCACACCGGCGCAGTGAATCAAACCGTCCCCAACGGACCTTCAGGCCAATCGAAGCTATGTATCCCGGCCAGTATGTGGAAATCGACTCCAACACGCTTGATGTCGAGACCGCTATGCCCGATGGACAGGTGATCCGCCCCTACATGACTGCCGCTGTAGACGTGTTCAGCGGAAGCGTCGTGGGATTCCATATCCACGGTGGAGCGCCATCCTCAACCGACCACGCTGTGCTGTTCGCACGCATTGTCAGTCCCCGCCGTGCGGTCGACCGCCTGGACCCGTCGTTGACCCTCGGTCGATCAAAGACCCTTCCTTCCGAATCGATGATCGCGATGGGGCAAGCTACCCCCGACGCTCCCGCCATGCCGTTCATTGCGGTCGAGACCCTGACGATGGACCGAGGAAAGGACTTCCTAGCGAGCCGTGCCGCCGCCGAGGTCCTCGGATGGAGCGTCATCGATGCACCTCCCCACTCACCGACGGCCAAGCCTCACGTCGAACGCTTCTTCAACAGTGTGAACAGCCAGCTTCTCGCTCGTTTCGATAGCTACGTCGGCCGATCACCCGAACACCGAGGGCGAAACGCACGTGTACCGATCCCCTTCACTGAACTGGTTGATCAGATGTGGAAGTTTGTCATCTCGGTGTATCAGAACCGCCCGCACCGAGGCCTGGTGCGACGTGAACACCCTGGTCGTACGTTCACTCCGAACCAGATGTATGCGGCCGCATTCGAAGCCAGTGCGGGCATCCCGCTTCCCCTCACCGAAGCCGATTACGTCGGTCTGATGCCGGCGTTCTCAAGGACACTTCGTTCTGACGGCATTCACCTTCAGAACGAGACCTACGATTCGCCCGCACTCGACCAGATCCGAACCCACAGCGGGAAAGTCGAAGTTCGACAAGACCCCTACGACACTGACCGAGCCTGGGTCCGACACCCGCAGAACGACGTATGGATCGACTGCACTGCACGCAGTGTCCGCCTCTCCGCGCTCCCATTTGGGTCAACGGTCTCCCAGCGGCTCGCTGCAACTGCGCCGGCCGACGATCCACATGCCGAATGGGCGCAGACATTCCTCGACTCGGAAACACGCCGCGTCAAAGCCGAAAAGATCACCAAGCGGCACACCTCGACGACGAACCGCGACCGGCGGAAACAGTCCCCAAAGGAGGCCAAGTCCACGAGCCGGAAGCGGACCAAAGCTGCGACTGAGAAAGCGAACCGCAGGCGTGACGAACTCCCCCGCCCCGCTGCAGTCGAACCAGCACCCCTGGCCCCAGTCTCGCCAATCCGAAATCACCCAGACGACTACAAGGTCGTTTGAGAAGGAGTGAACCATGGATGATGTTTTGCCCCGCTCTATCGGCCGCAAGACGACCCTCGAGGGCCTTCGCCAGCGACTTGCGTTGGAAGTTCCGCGCCCAGCACAGCTGACCCGGAATGAATTCGACGCGCTCGACGAAGTGGCCCAGGCGTCCTACGACGACGAACGCATGCAATGGTTCAGCAACGGGCTTATGGTCCAGACCCCCGAACTTCGCAGTCTCGTCCGGGTCGGTATGTCACTGCTCCAGCGGTACAACCCGGCTGCAGTCGGCGAACGCGGGATCGTGCTGACAGGTCCCGCACACGTTGGCAAGACGACGGCACTCGTCCATCTCGCAGCCAAGACTGAGCAATGGGTTGGCAAGCGTGACCCCGCGTTCAAGCAACAAGGCCAGGCACCCGTCGCCTACATCGAGATGGAACCGAAGGCGACACCAAAGTCCATCGCCAGCTCGATCCTGAACTTCTACGGCATCCCGCACGCCTTCCGAAGCGCCACCCAGCACCAGCTGACCAACCTCGCGCTCGACGCTCTCCGTCGTCATCGCACCAGAATGCTGATCATCGACGAACTGCAGATGCTTAAACTCGATGGCAAGAGCGGAGACGACGCGATCAACTCACTCAAGACGATCATGAACGACTCCGGAGCAATCTGCGTATTCGCTGGCGTCGACCTCCAAACCGGACTGTCCAGCCGCGCCGCAGAACAGATCATCGCGCGCTGCACTGTCATCGGCATGCGTCCGTTCAGTGGCAGCACCGAAACACTTCGAGGGCAATGGGCGGCTCTGATCGAATCTCTCGGCGGCGCGATGAACCTCCTCGACTGCGAGGACAATCACCTCGCTCCCTTCGCCGATCTGCTCCTCAGCATGAGCAACGGCAAGATCGGCGACCTACGCAGTGTCCTTTCCCTGGCGATGTCCGAAGCGATCGAGCTTCGCGAAGAAGTCGGTCAGGAGGTCGTCACCCAGGACACGCTCCTCGGGTTCAGCCAGATTGGAGTGGCGTGAACGACGACCACCTCCCAAGGCAGCTCATACCGGTGAGACTCGCACACCTGGAATCACCGCACTCTTATCTGAGACGAGTGTGTGTAGCCAACTCCATTGACCCCGCCTGGATGACGAAGATGGTCGGCCACCGGCGGCAACAGCGTGGAACCGGCGCAGCCGAACTCGGTAGCGTGATCGAAGAGCTCAGCGGTGTATCGCCGATAGTCTTTGAACGGGCGCACTCACACGCGAGACTTGGGCACGCCACGACACGCGGCACATGGGACAGGCAAGAGTCATCTCGCGTCGCTTGCACAGCTTGCACGGCGGGCACAAGGGTCGTCACGTATCCGCACATTCGATTCCACTTCTGCAGACGCCACAAGCGTTGGCTCGGCGATGTACAACGATCAGTCGAGTTCACACCCACGCTGCGACGCGCCGAATGGCATCTAAGGCGACTCGTGCACGTCCGATCGATCGACTACGTCGCGTGGGCAACTGCTGTCGAACTGGTTTCAAACTTCGCTGGAATTGCCGCCGAGACCTATAGGTCGCCTCAGCTGCCTCAATCCACGACCTACTCGACCGCAGACTCGACCGCACGTCAGATAGCGCTCTTTCCCGAGTCCGTTTCTGTCGCGAGAGCAATTGCGCAATTGGCGACGTCGCCGCCCGTCACACACGCCTACTTCGACTCCAGCTCAGCTCGGATGATCCTGTCGCACAGGTTCGCGTGGGCCGGTCCAGAAAGTTGGCTCTTGGTCGAAGGTGCGACGAAGTTCTTGGAGGACCAACATCGCCGGCGAGCGGCCTAGATACGAATCGTCCATCGACGCTCCTGAGGGGCGCCCCCTTCAGTCCATTCCGCGTCGATCTGAACCGATCCACTCTTCACGGGGATCGCTACCCAATCGCGCACCGAGTCGGGCTCAATGGTGACTGCCTCCCTCGGCGGGTCGAAGTGGAGCTGAGCGCCATCCAGACCAGTCACTTTGAATCTTAGATCTTCCGCGGCGCGGTCACCTGAGTTGGTGACGACCAGACGATTGCTCAAAGTGCGGTACTTCATCTTGCCGTTCTTGTCGAGACCCTGCTGTTCGGTTCGGTGATCGTGCTCCCACTTCAGCCTTGCGCCGGCTGATGAAGTAGCTGAAACGTCGACGCCGGACCAGCCAGCTTCATCGATGTCATGCTCGAGTGCGCGTATCACTTGACCAGCCAGGTCCGCAGGGTCGTCATAGTCGCCAAGAAGTCCCTCTGCCTCGAGTTCTCTCCGGAACTCACTGAGGGCTGCAGCCTGCTCAAGGTCGGCATCGCGCGGAATCGGCTCGTTCGAGAAGTAGACATGGACCGGCTTCCCAAGGGAATGGGCGCGACGGATCTCCTCTGCGGTGCCCGACACATCGACACCTGTCGAGCTTCCAAGTCGACTGTCGAAGAAGGCCACGACTACGTCGGCTCTGTCGACGGCCTGGGAGTTGATCACGCTCTGGGGCCGCGAACCCAGAGCCGGTACGGCGCTACGCTCGTAGAGCCAAGGAAGCAACGCGATCCCCTGCCGGCGACCGTTGTTGATGTTCCAATCGTTCATCTGATCGCGAACTGCCGCTCGCTCGTCAGCGGTGTCGCCAGGGGAAGCGATCACAACGAGGATTCCGGTCATGTTCAAAGGCATGGCAGCAACAATGCCTCAACCATCGCCGTGATCAACGACCGACCTGGCGTGTCGGACTCCCAAGTCTCTTGTCACCGCTTCCGGAACTCAGAGGCGATTTGAGTCGCTCCAAAGTTCGGTGTCAGCGTCGACGCTTGCAAGCGGAGCGTTGTTGCAGGTCGCCGACTCCCAATTGGGCGCCGTTGCTCCCGATTATCCTGTCAACCGACAGGAAGTCCACGTGCCAGGGTGATCTGCTGTTTGATCTCCCGGTAGCCGGCGACCCGCGCCATCACCCGGTCGGCCGCGGAATCCGCAGCCTCAGCAGACGGTGCCGCACCGACCCCGTACAGCAAGGTGCTCAGTTCCCGGTGAAGCGCTTCCCGAGCAGCGGCGGTCTGCGCCTGTTCGTCTTCGCGTCGAAGGGACTCGTCGATCGACTGTGCTTCGAGCGCACACCGGAGGATCAAGTCCACACGTGCGGTCGCCGCGGCCTCCAGCTGCGTCGCCGTCGCATGTGCCTCGGAGAGAAGGCGACGGTCGTCAGCGGTGGGACTACTCAGCGCCTGCAATTCCCAGGTCACCCGACGCATCTGCTGCGCACGTGCGTACGTGTCGGTGATCCCCTGGATGTCGACGGAGAAGTCGACGTCGCCGAGCCAGCCTTCGCGCGCCGCCCGTGAGTCGGCCACCTGTTGTACTGCCGCAAGTGCCGAATCGATTCGACCGACGTTCATCTCACCGAGGTCGACGACGCGCTGGCGTTGGCGCGCGGCTTCTTCGTCACGTCGGCGTTGCGCAGCCGCCGCGGTGCGCCGAGCCCGCTTAGCTTCGAGCACGGGCAACGCCTTCAAGACGGCCCAGACCAGTACGCCGGTGACGATCAAGCCGCTGAGGCCGATCCACACCTCCATGGGAATCGATGCGATCAGCCCGATGACGAGCAGGATCCCGAAGACCCCGACACACCCGCTGTTCGTCTCGCCACCCTTGGCCATTGCACTCCCCTGCATTCGTAGATGTGAGCTTCCTTCACGCTCGTGCTCGAAGAGTAGGGGGATGCATTGACAACGCCGGATCAGCCGGCGTCAGGACTTTGGGTCGGTCTCCGGAAGGGGCTCGCTCAAACCGGCCGCCTGATCAGCCAACTCCGACCCGGCACCGGCGTAGATGTTGAAGGCCGTGTCGACGCCGTGCTTCTTGGCCCACTCAACCTCGTCGTCGTAGCGCGCGACAGTGGCTACTTGTCCCCCGAAGCCCGACTCCCGCAGGCACTCCAGCGCTGTGACGTTGGCGCCGTGGCGGTGCATGGCCAGGATCGCCGTGTGGACGGAATCGGAGTGTCGCAACCGGTTCCAGAAGTCCAGGTCGGTGGCGTCGCCCTCGATCGCGTTGAACCCCTCCCCCTGCAGGGTCTTGATCCGCGGCCCGTCGTAGTCGACCCCGACGACTTTGAGTCCATGATGTTGCGACAACCGCTGATAGGCAGCCAGGCCGACCCGGCCCATGCCGAGGATGACGACTTCGGCGTCACCGGCGTCGCGAGGACGTTCCTCCGGGTTCAGCTTGGCCTCGTCCTGCGCCGGCAGTCGTGCGGCGATCTTCTCGACCATCAGGTGGCCGCGCCCGTTGACCAGCGCAGATACCACGAAACTCAGAGCCACCGCGATGGACATCTCCACCAGCCACGCCTTGTCGAGGATCTTGGCGGTGACTCCCACCGACACGACGATCAGCCCGAACTCCGAGTAGTTCATCAGGCTCAGCCCGGCCAGGATCGCCGACCGGTAGCGCATCCTCAACACCGACAACAGCGCGATCCAGAGACCGGCCTTCACCGGGAGCAGCAACAACATCAACAGCGCGACGCCGACCGTCGGGAGGTCGGGCAGTCCGGTGAGCCCGATCGAGACGAAGAAGCCGACCAGCAGCAGCTCTTTGAGGTGGAACAGCGAGCGGGCGAGCTCCGATGAGGCCGGGTGCGATGCCAACAGCACGCCGACGATGAGCGCGCCGAGGTCGCCTTTGAGCCCGACGGCGGAGAACCACGCGTACCCGGCGACGAGTGCCATCGTGATACCGAACAGCGCCTGCATCTCACCGTGGCCCAACCGGCTCCAGATGCGCCGCATGACCAGCGTCAACGGCCAGAGGAAGACCAGCGTCAACGCCCACCAACTGGGCAGGTGGCCACCGGTCGCGGTCAGGAAGACCACCGCGACGATGTCCTGCATGACCAGGATGCCGACGGCGACGCGGCCGTAGAGCGAATTCGACTCGCCGCGCTCCTCGAGCACCTTCACAACGAACACCGTGCTGGAGAACGAGAGGGCGAAGGCCAGCAGCGCGATCGTCTTGACACTCGCACCGGCCAGCATCGACACCCCGACAAGGGCGGCCAACCACAGCAGGACGTAGCCCACCACGACGCTGAGCACCATGTGAACCGTCGTCGACAGCCAGACTTCCCGTTGGAACAGGATGCGGACGTTCAGTTTGAGCCCGATCGCGAACAACAGCAGGGTCACACCCAGATCGGCGATGAGCTCGAGCTGGGGCACGTGATCGACGTGGAGTGCGTTGATCACGAAACCGGCGGCGAGGAAGCCGACGAGGGGTGGCAGTCGAATCGCCATGGCAAGGCCGCCCAGACCGAACGTGATCACCAGATAGATGGCGACGGTGGTGGTCAACCCTGTCCCCCCGTCGTGGCCGTCTGTGAGTAAAACGGACACTACCGGTCCTCCACCGATCCGGCGCGGTGAACGCGCAGGCCCCGACCCGAGGCGGATGAGTAGGCCGCTAGGCGCTCATGGTCGCGACGGAGGACACGTGTGCGCTCGGGGGTTGAAACTTGATTCGCATTCGAGTGCAATGCCGAACAGGCTGAAAATGATCGCTGGCGGCCCGGCGTCGACGGGGTTGGCCGAGGATATCGAGCGCCGGACCTCGCGGCCATCACTCCACTTGCCCATGTACGTCAGATCGGCATCGCAGTTCTTGCCCCACAGCGCGCACGACTCCAAGGCATCGCCGACTCGATAGATCCCGTAGAACCGAATGGCATCCTCGGGCGCGAGCAGCGAGTTCGGCGAGGTGTGGGTGGCGAGCAGAGTCGCTGCAGGCCCGCCGTGATCGTCGGTCCGTACCATCACGTACTTCTTCTGCGACGAAGGAATCGCATAGTCGCGGTACTGCTGGATTCCGCTTCGGGCGTCCACGATGAAGTCATTGTCGTAGGTCTCCACGACGACCCGGGTGTGCCCGGGAACCTTGATGGGACCGGATCCGACCCTCGTAGTGAACACCGGCGCGAGCTGGAACAACCACAGCGCCTCCGATCCCCACCCGCGCGCGGCGGCCTGTTGCGCCAGGTACGGCGTCGCACCGCCGCCCATCGAGTGCCCGACGATGCCCAGGCGGCTGAAGTCGCCGCGGGGTGCGAGTTTCTTCGCCAATACGAGAGCGCGGTCCTCGCGGGTGACCGACCCGGCGAAGTCGTACGCCATCGTCGGCCAGCTGGCGAATATCACCGTGTTTCCGGTGCTCACGAAATGGTTGATGATGTCGCTGTAGAGCAGGCTGCTCCCCACCAGCTGGGCGTCGATACCGGCCATGACGCCGTGGACGACGACCACGACGGGACGCTTGGGATCGTTGCATCGACCACCGGTGATCGGTGTCTGTCCGGTTCCCGTCGGATTGTGGATCGAGATCCGCTGGAACGGATCCTCGGGATTGGTGTGCACCCGCACGTCCGCCCCACACGGCCCCTTCGAGCCCAATCCGGACGCGGGCTGAGCAGGCCCGGCAACTGGACCGCTGGCGTGTGCGGCCGGCAACAATGAGCTGAGCGAGACGACGACGGCGGCTCCGGCAACGAACAGGGCACGGGTGGCAGATACCAGTGGACGTCGAGATCGGGCAGAGGACATAAATCAAACTCCTTCGTCTGGCTTGACCACGGGGGTCATTCGGTCCGAAGCATTCCGACCGCGACGGGCCTGTGTTCGCGGAACGGTTCACCGTCCCCTGAAGAACGGTCAGATGCCACCCGAATGGGTGTCGCGCCCGTCCCCCGCGACGGGCTTGGCCACGCGGAGCAGGCCGGCATCGGACGCGCGCAGGGCAACCCCGGCCCGGCTGCGCGCGTCGAGTTTGGCGACGATACGGCTGACCCGGTCCTTGACCGTGTGGACGCTGAGATGCACCTTGTCGGCGATCTCCTGATTGGAGTAGCCCTGCGCCACCAGCTCGATGATCGGCATGTCCTGCTCGTCGAGCCCGAAGGCCTTGACCATCGTGCTCGACAGCACCTCGTCGACGGCATCGAGCGCCCCGCTCGACGCCTGGGGGTCGCGCGACATATGTGTCGCGACGAGGCTGAACTTGCGGTACAGCTCCATGGCCGCCCGCTGTTGCTCCTCGACCATCGCCAGTCGTGCCGTCTTATTGGCGAGTTCGGATTGCAGCCTCTTCAACTCGGTGATGTCGCGGCCGACACCCTGTCGGGCGACCTGGCGGCCGTCCCGGTACAGCGCACCGGCGTGGATCTCCAACTCGCGGGTGGTGCCGTCGGGACGGAGGATGGTCGTCTCGAAGTAGGGCGTCCTGGCGGGGTCCATCACGCCGCGTCGGAAGTGTTCGACGGTGGCGGCCACGGAGTCGGGTGCGAGCACAGCTGTCATGTGTTCCCCCATCAGATCCTGCGCGCGCCATCCGAACACGTCCTCACCGGCGGTGTTGACGTAGATGAAGCATCCGCGCAGGTCGATCGCGTAGACGACATCGGCGATCATGTCGACCAGTGCCGCGTAGTCGAGCTCGAGGTCATCTCCGCCGGTACTCACGCCTGCGAACCTACGGCACGTCGAATCCCTCGACGGCCAGAGCAGCACATCGACCCGTACGGACACCCGATGGAGGGCCGTCAGACCGACAATCGGGGGTGATTGCCGCCAGGCGGTACTAGTCGGCGTTGCGCACGTCGATGGTGGAACCACCAACCACCCAGGAGCACCACGTGACCGAAGCGCAGACCCGGACCACGGCAGCCCAGATCGCCGACCTATTGGATCGAAGCACCTCGATGTGCGACGTCCTGCTCGCGACTGCCCGCACGCATCCCGACGATGATGCGGTCAGGTCATTCACGACGGGCCAGGTCTGGACCTACGACGAACTGATGGCCCGTATCGGCTCGGTGGCTCAGCGGCTGCAGGGGGTCGGCGTCGGCCGCGGCGACACCGTCGCTTTGATGATGCGCAACATCCCCGAGTTCCACGTCGTCGATGCGGCAGCCATGATGCTCGGCGCGGTGCCGTTCAGCATCTACAACAGCTTCAGTGCCGGCCAGATCCACTACGTCCTCGCGAACTCGTCGGCGCAGGTCGTGATCGCCGAGGCCGCTTTCGTCCCCGTGATCGAGGAGGCACGCGCCCTTGGGGTGTCGGTCACCCACGTTTTGACCGTGGAAGCATCTGTCGACGGTCAGCTCGACCTGAGTTCCGAGCTGGCCGCAGAGTCGACCGACTTCGACTTCACCGCCGCGGCGTCCGCAGTCGGCGGTGACGACCTGTTGACCTTGATCTACACGTCAGGCACCACCGGTCCGCCCAAGGGTGTGGAGCTGACGCACGCGGGCATGCTCGCCCAACTGCGAGGTATTCATGAGTACCTGCCCCTCGACGGCGGTGGCAGGCAGGTCGGTTTCTTGCCGGCCGCCCATGTCGCCGATCGCTGGACCTCGCACTACTCTGCGCTGTTCACCTACGCGAACACCTTGACGTGCGTGGCAGACATGGCCGACGTCCCGGCTGCGCTGGCATCGGTTCGGCCGACCGTCTGCGGCGCGGTACCCCGGGTCTGGGAGAAGCTCAAAGCCGGTGCGGAGAGCGCCTATCCGGGAGACCTCGCGACGGATGCGGCCGCCGACGACGGGTTGGCCGCCGCAATCCGGCAGCGCCTGGGCCTCGATCAAGTCCAGTGGGCGATCACCGGTGCTGCCCCGACTCCTCTTGCGGTAATCGAGTTCTTCGGGGCTCTGCGCCTACCCCTGTGCGAGGTGTTGGGGATGTCGGAAGGATCCTGCTGCGTCACCGCGAACACTCCGACTGAGATCAGGCCCGGCAGCGTCGGCCGGCCGCTGCGCGAGGTCGAGGTCGCGACCGCGCCCGACGGCGAACTCCTTCTGCGAGGCCCACAGGTGATGCGGGGCTATCGGGCCGACCCGGTCCGGACCGCGGAGGTCATCGACGGTGATGGCTGGTTGCACACCGGCGACATCGCGACGATCGACGCCGACGGCTTTATCACCGTCGTCGATCGCAAGAAGGACATCATGATCAATTCGGCGGGTAAGAACATGTCGCCGGCCAACATCGAGGGGGCGGTGATGTCTGCGGGCCGGTTGATCGCCAACGTGTGCGTGATCGGCGACGCCCGGCGGTTCGTCACGGCGCTCGCCGTCGTCGATCCCGCGACCACCGACTGTCTGTCGCGGGACGAACTGCGGGAAGGACTCCGCTCGCAGGTCTCCGCGGCCAACAAGAACCTGGCGAGGGTCGAACAGATCAAGAAGTTTCTCATCGTCGACGACGTGTGGTCCCCGGCCGCAGAGTTGACCCCGACGATGAAGATGCGCCGCAACGTCGTGCACGACCGCTACGGCAGCGCGATCGAGGCGCTCTACGACGATGCGATTGCGACCGACTACGAAGTCGTCGACGTGACCTGAGTGCGGATACCTCAGTCGCCCTCGGCGGTGCTGTGTCATGGTGGCTGGGAGAGGGTCGTCGCGGCATCAGGCACGTCGTCCCCTCTCCTATGAGAGGTGGAGCAGTGAGCCAAACCGACGACGCCGACCCCGCCGTCCTCGTCGAACACACCGGACATGTGTGCGTCCTTACGATCAATCGACCCGACGCACGCAACGCGATCAACACCGCGGTGACCGACGCCCTGGGGCTGGCCCTGCAGGCTGCCGACGACGACCCCGAGGTCAGGGTCATCGTCCTCACTGGCTCCGGACACCAATCGTTCTGTGCGGGTGCCGACCTCAAGGCACTGTCGCGTGGCGAGAACATCGGACCGTCTGATCCTGAGCGTCAGAAGTGGGGCTTTGCCGGCGTCGTCAGCCACCCGGTCTGCACACCGGTGATCGCAGCCGTCAACGGCACGGCACTTGGCGGCGGAACCGAACTCGTCCTCTCCGCCGACCTGGCCGTCGCGGCGGAATCCGCGTCGTTCGGCCTTCCGGAAGTCAAGCGCGGACTTTTCGCAGCAGCGGGCGGCGCGTTCCGGATCGTCGACGCGGTGCCCAAGAAGGTGGCGATGGAACTGCTGCTCACCGGTCGCCCCATCACCGCAGCCAAGGCCAAGGAGTACGGCCTGATCAACGACGTGGTGCCCGACCAGGGCCTGCGCGCTGCCGTCATGGCACTGGCCACCGAGATCGCCGGCAATGCTCCCCTGGCGGTGCAGGCGTCGAAGCGGTTGGCCCAACGCATCGTCGATGGCGAGGTCGTCGGCGACGCCGCTTTGTGGTCTGCCAACCTGACCGAACTCGGCACGGTCTTCAGCAGTCAGGACGCGATGGAGGGCCCGCGGGCCTTTGCGGAGAAGCGTGCACCGGTGTGGCAGGCGCGCTGACCCTCCGCCCGATTCAATCCAACAACGCCGATCTTTATCCGAGACAACATCGTCCCGGTGTGCCACGGTGGAAGTAGCCCGATCGTCGGGTGTGATTGTGAACGGAGAACATCGTGACCATTCTTGAGGCGTCCACCGAGATGCTCGCCCGCTCGACCACGACGACCACCGTGGGCTGGATCGGCTACATCATCATCGGCGCGCTCGCGGGCTGGATCGCGGGCAAGATCGTCAAGGGCAAGGGTTCGGGGATCCTGCTGAACATCGTGACCGGTGTCGTCGGCGCCCTGTTGGGCGGCTGGCTGCTCAGCTTCGCCTTCGACACTGCCAGCGGCGGCTGGTGGTTCACCTTCTTCACCGCCATCTTCGGCTCGGTGATCCTGCTGTGGCTGCTGAGCTTTGTGACCGGGAAAAAGGGCTAGTCCCCTACCGCAGTTTGGCGCCGTAGACGCGGGTGACGTGTAGCACCATCAGCACGCGCCTGTCGTCGACCATGACCTGGCGGTACTCCTGCCAGTCCGGGTGTTCGCCGGCCCCTCGTCGGTAATAGTCGACGAGGGCGTCGGCCTCCGGGCCGTCGGGATCGTCGCCGGGCCCGATGAGAGATACTTCGCCTTCCGCGGTCGCCCAGGTGTATCCGTCGGGGCTGGTGAACTCGATCGCCGCCCGCGGGTCGCGCCGCAGATTGGCCGTCTTGGCCCGACCATCCGTCATCGACACATAGATGATGTCTGCTTCGCTGTCGTAGACGGCCGTGACCGGTGACAGCTGTGGAACCCCGTTCGACTTGATCGTCGCCAGGATCCCGATCCGGCTCTCAGCGATAAGTGTGCGCGGGTCGAATTCATTCGGGGACATGCCAAGGACAACGCCCGCGGCCAACCCGGCATTCCGAGGTCCTTTCGCGTACGATGTACTTGAATCATTAGTCGTATAGCGTACGTGAAGTACTACCCGTACGCTATACGGATAATCGTCGGCAGTCGAGCGAGGAGCACCGATGGACACGATCGACCTGCTCTGGCGCAACGAGGTTCCCAGCAAGCAACGAGGCCGTCCCCCCAAGTTCTCCACCGAGCAGGTCGTCGAGGCGGCAATCGCGGTCGCCGACGCTAAAGGGTCGGCGTTCTCCCTGCGCGATGTTGCGACGCAGATCGGCACTCCCGTGATGTCGCTGTACTCCTACGTCGACAGCAGGGAGCAACTCCTCGAGTTGATGGCCGACGACGCGCGGGCGACGATGGCCCACGATCGGTTGACCGGTGATTGGCGGGCGCAGCTCACCACCCTCGCCGATGACAACCTGCGACTGTTCGCCGAGCACCCGTGGCTCACCGACGTCGAGTCCGAGCGCGCAACCCTCGGACCTGGGACTCTCGCCAAATACGAGCACGAACTCGGCGTCGTCGAACCGCTCGGCCTCACCGACATCGAGATGGACGGGATCCTCACTCTCATCCACGACTTTGCGCGTGCCAACGCACGGTCGATGGCCCACGCGGCAACCGAGCGTGCGGAGGAGGATCCACAGGTCTGGTGGGAGCGCGAGGGAGCCAAGCTCGCCGTGCTCGGTCTGGACGTCCGCTTCCCACTGGCCAGCCGGGTCGGTGCCGCCTCCGGCGAAGCGCAGGGTGCTGCCCGTGACGCGGAGACCGCCTACCGCTTCGGCCTCCAGGTGATCCTCGACGGTGTCGCCGCCCGATTGCTCGCAGTCCCCTCACCCGCCACCGACGATTAGGTTCGAAGAATGCCCGACCTCCACCCCGCTGACTCCCACGACCTCATCCGCGTCATCGGCGCCCGGGTGAACAACCTGCGCGACGTCAGCGTCGACCTGCCCAAACGCCGCCTCACGGTGTTCACCGGGGTGTCAGGATCCGGCAAGAGCTCCCTGGTGTTCGGCACGATTGCCGCCGAATCGCAGCGCCTGGTCAACGAGACCTACAGCGCCTTCGTCCAGGGATTCATGCCGACGTTGAGCCGCCCCGACGTCGACGTTCTCGACGGCCTCACCACGGCGATCATCGTCGACCAAGAGCGCATCGGCGGCAATCCCCGCTCTACGGTGGGAACGATCACCGACGCCTACGCCATGCTGCGGATCCTGTTCAGTCGGTGCAGCGCACCGTACGTCGGACCGTCGACGGCCTTCTCCTTCAACGTCCCGACGGTCAGCGGTGCCGGCGCCATCAAGGTCGGTGACAAGAAGGCCAAGAAGGCGACCTTCGAGAGTTTGGGCGGCATGTGCCCCCGGTGCGAGGGCATGGGCGTGGTCTCCGACATAGACCTGACAGAGATTTACGACGAGGAGCGCTCGTTCAACGACGGCGCTATCAAGGTCCCGGGCATCACCCCCGACGGCTGGTATGGGCGCGTCTACGGGGGCTCGGGCTTCTTCGACCCGGACAAGCCGATCAAGGACTTCACCGCCAAGCAGCTCGATGCCTTGCTCTACATGGAGCCGACCAAGATCAAAGTCGACGGCATCAACATCACCTACGAGGGCATCATCGGCAGGATCCAGAAGTCGATGCTGTCCAAGGACATCGATTCGGTCCAGCCGCACATCCGGGCGTTCATCGAGCGGGCGGTGACCTCGATGGTGTGCCCGGAGTGCGACGGCACCCGGTTGGCCGAGCACGCGCGCACCGCCACCATCGACGGCACGAGCATCGCCGATGCGTGTCGGATCCAGATCAGCGACCTCGCGAACTGGGTCCGCGGCCTGGACCGCCCCACCGTGGCGCCACTCCTGGTGAGTTTGAGTGACACGCTCGACTCCTTCGTCGAGATCGGCCTGGGATACCTGGCATTGGAGCGTCCTACCGGCACATTGTCGGGTGGCGAGGCGCAGCGCACCAAGATGATCCGCCACCTCGGATCGTCGTTGACCGACATCACCTACGTGTTCGACGAGCCGACGGTGGGCCTGCATCCGCACGACATCGCCCGGATGAACAACCTGTTGCTGCGGCTGCGCGACAAGGGCAACACCGTGCTCGTCGTCGAACACAAGCCCGAGACGATCGGCATCGCCGACCACGTCGTCGATCTCGGACCGCGCGCCGGCACCGACGGCGGAACCATCTGTTTCGAGGGGACCGTCGAGGGGTTGCGCAACAGTGACACCCTGACCGGCCGCCACCTTGGCGACCGCGCCTCGTTGAAACCGTCGGTGCGCACACCCGCCGGTGCCCTCGAGGTGCGCGGTGCGTCGACCAACAACCTCGACGACGTCGACGTCGACATCCCGCTCGGCGTGCTGACCGTCATCACCGGGGTGGCCGGCTCGGGCAAGAGCTCCCTCATCCACGGCTCGGTCAGCCCGCGCGACGACGTCGTCACCATCGACCAGACCGCGATCCGGGGCTCGCGGCGCAGCAACCCCGCGACCTACACCGGGCTGCTCGAACCGATTCGCAAGGCATTCGCCAAGGCCAATGGTGTGAAACCTGCGCTGTTCAGTGCGAACTCCGAGGGGGCATGCCCCACCTGCAAGGGCAATGGGGTCATCTACACCGACCTCGCCACGATGGCCGGCGTCGTGACGCGGTGTGAGGAGTGCGAGGGCCGCCGGTTCCGGCCCGAGGTCCTCGACTACAAGCTCGGCGGACGCGACATCAGCGAGGTGCTCGCGATGTCGGTGGATCAGGCCCTCCCCTTCTTTGCCGGCGACGTCGAGGATGCCGCCGACGCCAAGACCCCCGCGGCGCACAAGGTCCTGCACCGACTCTCCGACGTCGGACTTGGCTATCTGCGCATAGGCCAACCACTGACGACGTTGTCCGGCGGCGAGCGCCAACGTCTCAAGCTCGCCGCCCAGATGGGCGAGAAGGCCAGCATCTACATCCTCGACGAGCCGACCACCGGACTACACCTCGCCGACGTCGAGAACCTGCTGCGCCTGCTCGACCGGCTGGTCGATTCCGGGATGTCGGTCATCGTGATCGAGCACCACCAGGCGGTCATGGCCCACGCCGACTGGATCATCGATATAGGGCCCGGGGCCGGGCACGACGGCGGCCGCATCGTGTTCGAGGGAACGCCCGAGTCCATGGTGACCGCTGGTGAGACGTTGACCGCCCAACACCTGGCCGCCTACGTCGCCCGGTGACGCCCGCTCCCCGCGGTTTCGTCAAACCATCACCGATCGATGCGACATTGACGAAACGGTGCGGGGATAGGCTCGCTGTATGACGCAGACAAGGCCGACCAGGACCGCACTGGTCACCGGAGCATCGTCGGGAATCGGGCTGGAAGTGGCGCGCGAACTCGCCGTCCTTGGCTACCGAGTACTCGGCACGAGCCGCAACCCGGACACGATTCCCGACGACAAGCGGCTGCCCGGCGTCGAGTACGTCGCCCTCGACCTGGCCGACCGGGATTCGATCCAGGCCTGCGCCGACGCGGTCGGCGACGTCGACGTCGTCGTGCACAACGCGGGTGAGAGCCAGTCCGGGCCGGTGGAGGAACTCCCCGACGAGGCCGTCGACCGGCTCTTCCAGACCAACGTCTTCGGCCCGGTGCAGCTCACGCAGCGGCTGCTGCCGCACATGCGCGAACAGCACTACGGTCGCGTGATCACCGTCGGATCAATGCTCGCGAGTTTCCCACTGGCCCATCGCGGTTCTTACTGTGCGGCGAAAGCGGCGCTCAAGGGGTTCGCCATGTCGGCTCGTCAGGAGCTTTCGCCGTTCGGGGTGTGGGTCGCCCACGTGGAACCCGGGTCGATCGCGACGGGGATCGGCGAACGGCGCACCCACTACATCGCCGACGACTCGCCCTACCGGCACGACTACGACACGATGATCGCCCACCTCGACGCCAATGAGAAGGGCGGCATCACCCCCGCCAAGGTCGCGAAGACCGTGGTGAAGGCCATCGAGGCCGACAAGCCCAAGGAGTTCTACGCCGTCGGGTCGAACGCGCCGCTGGTGTTCACCCTCAAGCGCCTCGTGCCGCGCAGCGTGGTCACGACGATGGTTGCCCGCCGTCACGGGCTCAAGCGGTAGCGCGCTCGTTCAGGCCTTCTCGTCGTCGGCGGGCTTCTGGCCGACGACCTTGTCGCTCAGATCGGACAAGAGCCCGGCGACGTCGATCCCGGTGGTCCCCCGGATGACCTCGAGGCCACCGGCCAGACCGGCGCCCGCGCTGCGGGTCAGCGGGCCGACGGAGTCGCCGACCAGCGTGATGTTTGCCTCCCCCAGCGGCTCGGCCGCTGCCCGGACGATGTCGGGCAGCTTGGACAGCACCAGCTCGAGCTGACCGACCTGGTCCAGTTTGCCCAGCGCCTCGGCGCGCATCTCCAGAGCCTGCGCCTCGGCCTCACCGGTGATGCGGATGCCCGCGGCGCGGGCCTCGGCCTCGGCGGTGATCTCCGCCTTCTTCGCCGCGGCACGCTGCTGGGCGGCGTACAACTCGGCCTCGGCAGGGCGGCGGACCTCGGCGTCGAGCTCGGTGTCGCGCAGCTTGGCCTGCTGGGCGGCGACCTCGTTGTCCTTCTCCACCTGGACGCGACGCCGCTCGGCTTCCACGAGGGGGCGGACCGCGTCGGCCTCGGCCGAGGCGCGGTCGGTTGCCTGGCGGGCGGTTTCGCGCTGGATGTCGAGTTCGCGCTGTTGCTCGATGATCGCCTGCTCGTTCTCGATGCGGCTCTGCTCGGCGACACGGTGGGCGACGGCCCGCGACTGCGCGGCGATCGCAGCCTGGTCGGAGCGCTCCTTGGCGGCGAGGTCGCTGAAGTACTGACCGTCGGAGTCCTGTACGTCGTTGATCGAGAAGCTGTCGAGCACCAGGCCCTGGTTGGCCAGGATCTCCTTGATCGACTGGGCGACCTGGTCGACGAGCTGCTGGCGGTCGACGAGGATGCTCTTGGCCGTCATGGTGCCGACGATGGAGCGCAGCTCACCGGAGAGCTGTTCGGTGACAAGGGAATTGATGCGCATCAGGTCGTCGCCGAAACGCGGGCCGGCCTTGAGGATGTCCTCGGGGGTGTCGCCCACCTTGACCACGGCAACGCCGCGAACCTTCAACTCGATGCCGTCGTTGGCCGGCGTCGAGGTGTCCAGGTCGGCCTTTACCGATGACAGCTGCACGCGGGTGGCCTTCTGGACGACCGGCAGGACGAAGGTGCCGGTGCCGCGGTACACCTTGCCCTGGTGGCCTTTGCCGCTGCCGGTGACGATGAACGCCTCCTCGGCGCCGGGCACGCGATAGCGCGACAGCAGTAGCAGGACGAACAGCACGATGAGTACTACGGCGGCCCCGATCGCGGGGATCAGCGTCGACGACATGGTGGGTCCTCTCGTTGGAAATCGGTGGCGCGGTTTGGTCAGGCGAGTTGGTCGTAAGGCAGGCGTTGCACGTGGTAGACGTTGCGGTCGTCGAGCTTGGCGGTGACCCGGACGTGCTCTCCGAGGACGTAGTCCTCGTCGGCGGTGATCGAGATCTGGCGGGCGCCGGTCTCGGTCTGGACCTCCCCGGTACCCAAGTGGGTCGGGCCGACCGGCTCGACGACGCGCACTCGCGAGCCGACCAGGTCGACGCTGGGTAGTTCGGCACCTGCGCGGAGCAGGTAGGAGAGCAGCACCCCGGCGATTGCGGCGAGAACCAACCCGGTCACCGCGCCGGCACCCAAGGCCAGGGCGGTCGACGTATGGCCGAAGGTCATGAGTCCGCCCGCGATGAGGCCGAACCCGGTGACGAACGGGGTGAGCAGCGACAGCAGACCGATGCCAGAATCGGCGAAATCGAAGCTGATGTCGAAGGCTGCGTCGATGTCTAACCCGATGAGCGACAGGACGGTCATGGTGAGGCCGACAAGACCGATGACCAGCAGGACCACGCCCATCGCCACTGCCCTCCCGCCGGTCGAATGTGTGTAACTACAACTTATCCGACATCGGAGGGTCTCGATACACTCGCTCGTTCGGCGCGAGTACTCGACCACCGCGCCACGAGTACGCGGTCACCGCGTTGCGAGTACTCGACCACAGTTCGGGCTACCCGCTGTTGCGCAGCGCGGTGGCCAGCCCGTTCATGGTGATGAGGATGGCGCGGCGCACCTCGCGGCTGTCGTCACCGGCGCGGTAGCGGCGCAGCAGCTCGACCTGGATCAGATTCAGCGGCTCCAGATACGGGTACCGGTTGTACACCGATCGCTTCAGCGCCGGGTTGTCGGCGAGGAGGTCGGCATCGCCGGTGATGGCGGTGTGCATCGCAATCGTGAGCCGGTGTTCGGCGACGATCTTGCCGAACACGCGCTCACGGAGCTTCTCGTCGGGAACCAATTGCGAATATCGGTGCGCCACACCCAGATCCGACTTGGCGAGCACCTGCGCCATGTTCGAGAGCACGCTGGAGAAGAACGGCCAGCGCTTGTAGTAGTCGCGCAGCACTTCCAGCCGTTTGGGCGACTCATCGTCGTCGCCGATCCACTCGGCGAACGCCGACCCCGTCCCGTACCAGCCGGGCAGCATGACGCGTGACTGGCTCCACGCCAGCACCCACGGGATGGCGCGCAGGTCGGAGATCTGCTGGGTCTGCTTACGCGATGCGGGCCGGCTGCCGATGTTGAGCTCGCCGATCTCCGAGAGCGGCGTCGACGTGGTGAAGTATTCGACGAAGCCGTCGGTCTCGTGAACGAGTTCGCTGTAGGCACGACGACCGCGGGCGGCGAGGTCGTCGAGGATCGCGTACGCCCGTTCGGACTCCTCGCCCAGCCCCTCGACGTCGAGCAGCGACGACTCGATCGTGGCGGCGAGGATCGTTTCGAGGTTGCGGTGCGCCGAGACCGGCTCGGCATACTTGGCGGCGATGATCTCGCCCTGCTCGGTGATCCGCAGCGACCCCTGCACCGCGCCCGGCGGCTGCGCAAGGATGGCCTCGTAGCTGGGCCCGCCACCGCGGCCGACGGTGCCGCCACGACCGTGGAACAACCGCAACCGGATGCCCGCCTGTTTCGCGGCGTCCACCAGGTCGAGTTCGGCGCGGTAGAGCGCCCAGTTGGCGGCGAGGTATCCGCCGTCCTTGTTGGAGTCGGAATAGCCGAGCATGACCTCCTGCATGTTCTGCTGGGCGGTCACCACCTCCCGGTAGAGCGGGACGCGCAGGGCCGCGAGGATCGTCGGGGCGCCCTGCTGGAGGTCTTCGATCGTCTCGAACAACGGCACGACGCGCAGCTGTGACCGGGCGCCCTCGCCGCTCGTGCCGGCGTCGTAGAGCCCGGCCTCCTTGAGCAGGATCAGCGCCTCGAGCATGTCGCTGACCGACGTACACATGCTGATTACGTAGTTCGGCACCGCTTCTGGTCCAAAGGTCGCGACGGCGGTTGCGGCCGCCCGCACGATGGTCAGCTCCTTGACGGCCAAATCGCTCAGGCCCGCGTCGGGGCTGGTCAACGGACGTCGCGACGACAACTCCGCGGTGAGCACGGCCACGCGCTCGTCCTCCGACAGGGCGAGATAATCGTCGTGGACGCCCGCCCACGCGAGGAGTTCCGCGACGACGGTCTCGTGGACCTCGGAGTTCTGACGCATGTCCAGCCCCGACAGGTTGAACCCGAAGGAGAGCGCGGATTCTCGCGCTGCCAACAGTCGGTCGTCGGCGATCTCATCGTCGGCATTGGCGCGCAGCGCGGCGTCGACGACGTCGAGGTCGGCGCGAAAGGCCTGCTTGTCGGCATACGGCTCCGCGGACGCGCGCCCGCCACGGTTGACGCCCACCAGGTGTGCAAGCGACGTCGCCGACGGTCCCAACCGGTCGATCGCCGTGGCCGACAACCGGGCGCGGATCGTCTCCAGTGCTCCGCGGAACGGTTCGTCGCCCGAGGCACGGCTCGCCTCGGCGGCCAGCTGCGCCAGATCGTCGGGAACGGTGACCAACCGCGCGGACATGCTGAGCTCCTGGGTGAGGACATCGAGCTGATCGAGATGGTGGCCGAAGGCCAGTCGCGCAGCCGACGAGGTGGCGATTCCGACGACTTCGCCGGTGACGAACGGGTTGCCATCGCGGTCGCCACCGATCCACGACCCCATGCGGATCAGCGGCGCATCCTCGAGGCCGGCCTCGGGGTAGGCGGCGCACAGTGCGGCCCGCGTCTCGTTGTTGATGCGCGGCACGACGTCGAAGAAGGTCGCGTCGTAGTAGCGCAACCCGGCGTGGATCTCGTCGACGATGGTTAGGCGGTCGATGCGGATGAGCGCGGTCTGCCACATGGTGAGGATCTGGCGCCGGATCGCTGCGAGCGTTGCTGCCTCTTCTGCCGGGGTGAGCTCGGTGCGTCCGCGCAAGCGCATGAGCTCGGTGATGCGGTTCTGGGCGTCGAAGATCGTGCGCCGGCGGGTCTCGGTGGGGTGCGCGGTGATCACCGGCACGACCGTCGCGTCCGCGAGCATGTCGCCCACCTGCTCGTCGGTCAGGTCGGTGGCGGCGAGTTTGGCGTAGGTGGCGGCCAAACTGCTGTTCTGCGGAGTGTCCCCGGCACGCAGGTGGATCGACCGACGCCGCTCACGGTGCAGGTCCTCGGCAAGGTTGGCGAGCAGCGCAAACAGCGAGAATGCGCGCGCCACGGGCAGGAGTTCGTCGGCGGCCTCGGGTGCGTACTTCACCGCCAACTCGTCGCGGTCGAGTTGATCCTCACGGATGTCGAACGCCGCCTGGCGCGACCCCTCCACCAGGTTGAAGACGGTGGTTCCAGAGTGTTCGCGGATGACGTCGCCGAGCATGCCGCCGAGCAGACGGATGTCTTCGCGCAACGGCTCGGTGAGCGCGCGGTCGGTGGTGTCGACCTCCAAATGGCGGACGATTGTGCTGATCGGCCGCCATGCCGCGGAATGGACGGGAACGACGGAACCGCTGTCTGCATCACCCATGTGTCGAGTATTCCCGACGGTGAGCGGTCCGGCGACCGGAGCGCACGGCGTCACACCGTGGCCCCCGAGCGGCTAGTTGGCGAGCTTGATGTGGAGCTCCATGCCGATGATCAGGATGACCCACACGAGGCCGACGACGATCGTCATGCGGTCCAGGTTGCGCTCCACGACACTCGACCCCGACAGGCTCGACTGCACACCGCCGCCGAAGAGTGAAGACAACCCGCCACCCTTGCCGCGATGCAGCAGCACCAACACCACCAGCAGCACGCTGGTGATGGCGATTCCGATCTCGAGTGCGAGTTTCACGGTGGTCAGGTCCTTGCTCTCAACTATCTCCGGTTCCTCGGGCAGACGCGCGCGAGGACCGGTGGCCGCCTATACGGCCACCGGAAAGTGTACGCGACGACAGGCCGGGGTTACGGCAGCGGTCCGCCCGCGGCGATCGCGGACAGCGTGGCGAACTCCTCGGCCTTGAGCGAGGCACCGCCGACGAGCGCGCCGTCGATGTCGGTCTGCGCGATGAGGTCGCCGATGTTCTTGGCATTCACCGAGCCGCCGTAGAGGACGCGGACCTTTTCGGCGATCGCGTCACCGGCCAGCTCCGCGACGGTGGCGCGCACTGCCGCACACACCTCTTGCGCATCGTCGGCGCTGGCCACGCGCCCGGTGCCAATGGCCCACACGGGCTCATAGGCGATCACGGACTTGGCGATCTGTTCGGGCGTCAACGCCGCGAGCGAGCCCTTGAGCTGCTCGGTGTTGTAGGCGATGTGGTTGCCGGCCTCGCGGATCTCCAGACCCTCACCGATGCAGATGATCGGGGTCAGTTCGTGGCGCAGGGCCGCGAGTGCCTTGTTGCCGACCAGCTCGTCGCTCTCGTTGTGGTACGTGCGGCGCTCGGAGTGCCCGACGACGACGAAGGTGCAGCCGAGCTTGGCCAGGAACGCACCGCTGATCTCGCCGGTGTAGGCACCCGAGTCGTGCTCGGACAGATCTTGCGCACCGTAGGTGAGCAGCAGCTTGTCACCGTCGACGATGGTCTGCACGCTGCGGATGTCGGTGAACGGCGGGATCACCGTCACATCGACCTTGTCGTAGTACTTGTCGGGCAAGCGGAAGTCGATGTTCTGCACCAGGGCGATCGCCTCGAGGTGCGTCATGTTCATCTTCCAGTTGCCGGCGATGAGCGGCTTGCGGGTACTCGACATGGTCACGCCTCCAAAACAGTCAGTCCGGGCAGTTCCTTGCCCTCCAAATACTCCAGTGAGGCGCCGCCGCCGGTGGAGATATGCGAGAAATCGCTGTCCGGGATTCCCAGCACGCGTACCGCGGCCGCCGAGTCACCGCCACCGACGACGGTGAACGCGCCCTGCGACGTCGTGGCGGCGATCGCCTCGGCTACCCCCTTGGTGCCGGCGGCGAACTTCTCGAACTCGAACACGCCCGACGGCCCGTTCCAGAAGATCGTCTTCGCCCCCGACAGCACGGCGGAGAACCGCTTGACCGACTCCGGTCCGATGTCCAGGCCCATCCAACCGTCGGGGATGGCGTCGGCGGCCACCGTCTGCGCCTGTGCGTCAGCAGCGAACTTGTCCGCGACGACGACGTCGGAGGGCAGTCGGATGACGTCTCCGAAGCGCTCGAGCAGGTCCTTGCAGACGTCGATCTGATCCTCTTGCAGCAGCGAGGTGCCCACGCCGTGGCCCTGTGCTGCCAGGAACGTGAACGCCATGCCGCCGCCGATTACCAGGGTGTCGACCTTGGGCGCGAGCGCCTCGATCACGCCGAGCTTGTCGGACACCTTGGAGCCGCCGAGCACCACCGCGTACGGCCGGGCCGGGTCTTGCGTGAGGCGCGACAGCACGTTCACCTCCGCGGTGACCAGGTCGCCGGCGTAATGCGGCAGCAGCTTCGCGACGTCGTACACCGAGGCTTGCTTGCGGTGCACGACGCCGAAGCCGTCGGAGACGAACGCCCCGTCGGGCCCGGTGAGCTCGGCCAGCGCCGCCGCCAGCGCTTCGCGCTCCGCATCGTCCTTGCTGGTCTCGCGCGGATCGAATCGGATGTTCTCCAGCAGCAGCACATCGCCGTCGGTCAGCCCTTCGGCCCGGGCCAGCGCATCCGGGCCGACGACATCGCCGGCCAGCTGCACGTTGCGGCCCAACTCCTCCCCCAGCCGCGCCGCCACCGGGGCGAGCGACAGCTTGGGGTCGGGCTCGCCCTTGGGACGACCCAGATGGGCGGTGACGATGACGCCCGCACCCGCCTCGGCGAGCTTGCGGATCGTCGGCGCCGACGCCACGATCCGGCCCGGATCGGTGATGGCGCCGTCGTCGTCGAGCGGGACGTTCAGATCCGAGCGGACCAGGACGATGCGCCCGGCTACCCCGCTCTCCAACAATTCGTCGAGGGTGGGCACGGCCATGTGCGGACTCCTAGGGGCGACAGTGGTGGGGTGCGACGGTGATCGGTCAGAGCGACTTGGCGACGAGGCCGATCAGGTCGGCGAGGCGGTTGGAGTAGCCCCACTCGTTGTCGTACCAGGACACGACCTTGGCCTGGTCGTCGATGACCTTGGTCAGACCGCCGTCGACGAGCGAGCTGTGCGGATCGGTGACGATGTCGCTCGACACGATTGGCGCGTCGTAGTACTTCAGGATGCCCTTCAACTTGCCCTCGGCGGCAGCCTTCAGCGCGGCATTGATCTCCTCGGCCGTCGCCGGCTTCGCCAGCTGGGCGGTCAGGTCGGTGACCGAGCCGGTCGGGATCGGGACGCGCAGCGCGTAGCCGTCGAGCTTGCCCTTCAGTTCCGGCATGACCAGGCCGATGGCCTTGGCCGCACCGGTTGATGTGGGGACGATATTGATCGCGGCAGCACGTGCACGGCGCAGGTCCTTGTGCGGCGCGTCCTGCAGGTTCTGGTCCTGGGTGTAGGCGTGGATCGTCGTCATCAGGCCCTTGACGATGCCGAACTCGTCATTGAGCACCTTGGCCATCGGGCCGAGGCAGTTCGTGGTGCACGACGCGTTGGAGATGATGTTCTGGCTGCCGTCGTACT
>DLKD01000004.1:27759-50876 GCA_002477755.1 Gordonia sp. UBA7599 | reverse complement strand
CTCGACGTGCTCGACAACAACGCCGGCATCCTCGTTGCCGGTCGCCTGGATGCGATCTCACCCGAGGCGGTCGCCAGCCAGATCGATATCGACGTCACCGGTGTGACGCTGGGCGCGCAGGCGGCGTTCCCCTATCTCAAGGCGACGCCCGGTGCACACCTAGTAAACATCTCCTCGGCCTCGGCGATCTACGGTCAGCCCGAGATCGCGACGTACTCGGCCTCCAAGTTCTACGTCGCCGGCCTGACCGAGGCGCTGGAGCTCGAGTGGCAGAAGGACGACATCCGCGTCGTCGCGATCTGGCCGCTGTGGGCGAAGACCGCTCTGGCCGACGCCGATTCGAAGTCGGCGAAGACGCTGGGCATCCGGATCACCCCGGAGCAGATCGCCGACCGCGTGTGGGACTCGGTTCACCCGAGCAGCGCCGACAAGCTGATCCACCGCACGCACTACTCGGTGGGCATGCAGACGACGGTGCTCAACAACGCCAGCAAGGTGGTGCCGAACTTCCTCTCGCGCATTGTGAACAAGGTGATCGCGCAGGCCTGATCAGCGCATCACAGCTACGAAAGGGGCGCCCGCACAGTGAGTGCGGGCGCCCCTTTTCGATGCTGTGTTTAGCGGCGGTCGATGTCGATCAGGCCGAGCTCGGCAGCCTTCACGAGACGACGCGGAAGACGCTGCGGAACGCCGTTGATCTTAACTTCCTGCAGCGCGGGGTTCTCCGCCTTCCACTGCGAACGGCGGCTGTGGGTGTTGGCCCGCGACATGCGGCGCTTCGGTACGGCCATGGTTGTGCCCTTCTTTCACTCAAGTCCTGTGTCTGCGCCGACATCCCCGGGGCTGACCCGGTGGGCGCGCAACCCGACCAGAATACAGGCGAAGGGCCGTCGGGACCAAAACGAGCCCCCGCCGCGACGCGCTAGGCCGACCCTGCGATTCCGACGACGACCACGAAGACCAGATACACGACGATGATGGCCGTGCTGATCCCACCGAGAATCGTCCCGGCGATAGCCATTCCGCGGTTGCTGCCGCCGGAGAGCGGATCGGCGTTGGACTTGCGCCAGCTGATGATGCCCAGGATCAGTCCGACCGGTCCGGGGAGGCAGCACACGAACCCGAGAATGCCGAAGATCAGGGCGGCGATCGCCAGCGGGTCGCTCTGCGACGACTGGACCGGATAAGCCGGGTAGCCATAGGCGGCGTTGTACGGATCCGCCGTCGCGCCCGGGTATCCGGTGGGCTGGTAGGCCGGCGCCCCGTAGCCGGGTGCCTGCGTGCCATAGACCGGCGGCGGCGAACCGTAGACCGGGGGCGGTGCCGCGGAGTAATCCGGCGTGGGCGCAACGTATCCAGGCGGCGGACCCACAGGCGGTACCGGATCGGGAGCGGCCGAGGATTTGCTGAGGTTGACCGAAGTCCATTCGTCACCGGCGTTGTGCGGTTCGCTCATGCTGCGGGCTTCTCCGTTCCTGGCGGCTAGTTGAGTGCGTCTGCGGCGATGGCGACGACGAGCAGTGCTGCGATCAGAATCTGCACCACACCGACCACGATGCCGATAATCGCCATCGCCTTGCTCGCGCCGTGGGGGTTGGGATCGGCATTGACCTGCTTGAGTCCGAAGACACCGAGCAGAATCGCCGCCAACCCTGTGACGAACCCCGACACGAGGAAGCAGAAGGTGAGGAACAGTCCGACGATCCCGACGCACAGCGCTGCCACGGACAAGCCATTGGTCGATGGCTTCACGGGGTACGCCGGGTACCCGGGCGCAGCATAGGCCGAACCGTAGGCCGCCGCGTACGAGTCTTGCGGCCGGTATGCAGGGCCGGGATATCCCGCCGACTGAGCGGGATAGGCCGGGCTCGGCTGCGCCGGGTATCCCGCCGACTGTGCGGGATAGGCCGGGCTCGGCTGCGCCGGGTATCCCGCCGACTGTGCGGGATACCCCGGGCTCGGCTGCGCTGGGTATCCCGGGTTCGACTGCGCTGGCTCACCTGCACTCGCCGACTGCGGCTCCGATTGGGCCTGGGCCGTCCCGTCCTTCTGCCACTGCGCGAGGTAGCTGTCGTGCGATTGCTGCAGATAGCCCGGCTGCGGCTTCGTCAGATAGTCCGCTGCGGCCTGCTCCTGCCCGGCTGGGAATCCCTGTGCCGGGTACGCCACCCGATCGGAGTAGTACACCGCGTCGGCGGGTGGCGGCTGGTCACCCGCAGCGTCGTTGCGCGGCTCGTCGGGGTTCTCGGGGGCACTCACTGCAATCCTTATGTCGATGACTGGCGATAGCTCAAAAGCTACCGCAAACCGGGCAAGTGGTGCCGGTGAGAGTCGTCTCGGTGCCTCCGTCGCGGCCCCTATCCCAAGGCGACGGCGATCACCGTGATCACCGGAATCGACGCCAACGTGGTGACCAGTGCCGAGTCTCTGGCCAATGACCGGCCGCGCTGGTAGCGGACCGCGTAGACCAGCACGTTCTGCGCCGTGGGAAGCGCGGCGATGACCACCTGCGCGAACAAGTGGTGCCCATCGAGCCCGAACCCCCACCGCGCCACGGCGTAGGCGAGGGCGGGCATGACCAGCATCTTGAGGACGGCGACCAACGCGACGTCGCTGGAGGTACTCGCCGTCGGCGATTCGGGGGCTCTATCGTCGTCGGCCGTCGATTTCCGGCCAGCGGCCAGGGACAGCCCGAACACCACCAGGGCCAGCGGCACCGACGCCTCGCCGAGCATGCGGAACGGGTCCATGAGCGCTTGCGGCGGGTGCCATCCAAATCCGGACACGACCAATCCGGCAGCACCGCCGACGAGGATGGGATTGGTCAGCGGCGTGACGATCGCGTCACGCCACACGTTGCCCCTGCCGCCGCTCAGCGTCGACAGGTCGAGGGCGATCAGCGCCATCGGCGAATAGATGAGGATCTGGAACAACAGGAGCGGGGCGATGAACGACCGGTCGTCGAGGACGTACATCGCGATCGGGACGCCGAGGTTCACGCTGTTCACGTACGACGACGAAAGCGCACCGATCACCAGCTCCGGCACCGCGCGGTGCAGCCATAAACGGGCGACGACGACGTAGAGGAGGCCGACGACCAGCGCCGTCCCACCCGCGATGACCAGCGTCGACGAGAAGACATCGCGCAGATCCGACGTCACCAGCGCGTGGAAGAGCAATGCGGGGGTGCAGACGAAGAACACCAGCCGCGAGAGGACGTCGGTGCCGGTAGGGCCAAGGGTGCCCGAACGGCCCAGGACATAGCCGATCCCGATCACCAAGAAGATGACGGTGAATCCCGACACAACGCCTGACACTGCCGTCAGAGTAGTCCTGGGTTTTTCGGCTACCGACCTCGACGCCCTCGCAAGTAGTCGCCGACGACCGCGGCACCGAGACCGTCGACGTCGGGTGCCACGACACGGCCACCGATCCGACGCGCCACGCGGTCGATGAACATCGCCAGCCCCGGATCGTCGCCGAGACGGAAGATCGTGACCTGTGCCCCCATCCGCGCCACATGGTCGAGTTCGGCGACGGTCAGGCCGATTGTCTGCGGATGCGGCGGGTAGAAGAAGAACGGCTCACCCGACGGGTCCAGGTGTGCGGTGGGCTCACCGTCGGTGACGATCAGCACCACCGGCGTCGCATGCGGGAACCGACGCAGGTGCCGCTGTGCGAGTAGCAGCGCATGGTGCAGGTTGGTGCCCTGCTCCATCCGTGGCGACAACCCGGCAAGTTCCCCGACGTCAATGGTCCGCGCCTCCCGCCCGAACGCGATCACGGCCAGCTCGTCGGTGCGGAACCGCGTGGAGATCAGGTGGTTCAGGGCGATCGCGGTCCGCTTCATCGGCGTCCAGCGCCCCTCCATTTCCATGGAGAACGACGTATCGACGAGGAGTACGACCGCCGCTTGGCTGCGCGCCTCGGTCTCGGTGATCTCCACGTCGCCGACGTCGATCGCCACGCCGCTCCCCGGCACGAACCCGCCGGCTCCCGCTTCTCGCAGCACCGCGTTGGTGATCGTGCGGGACACGTCCCACGGCTCGGTATCGCCGAACGCCCACTCCCGGGTCGCCCCGGTCGGCTCGCCGAGCCTTCCCGACAGCCGCGTCGACCGTTCGCCGCGGCCGGTGAGGCGTTCGGCGATGTCGGCCAACACCGATTGCCCCAGCTGGCGCATCGCCTTGGGGCTCAAGCGCAGCTCACCGTCGGCGCCGCGTTCGAAGTAGCCCTGATCCCGCAGGGCCTTTTCCAGCTCCGCCAGGGTGCGGGCGTCGACGGCGGCATCGTCGCCCAACTGTCGCGCCAGCGCCTCCAGGTCGATGTCGGCGAGATCGGCACCGGCGTATTGCTGGCTCATCGCCTCACTGAGCTGGTCGAGTTCGGCGAGGTCGGCCATCGCCGCGGCGGCCTCCCCCAGACCCATCGGCTGATCGCCGGAGAACCCCTGCGAGCCGTTCCAGTCGAGATCGGGTCGGGCCAGGCGCAGCTGGTCGTCGACGCCGGCGAGCGCCGCCATCAGGTCGGGCGAACCGAACGCCTGTTGCGACAGTTGGTCCAGTTCTGCGCGCTGTTCGGGCGAGAGCGAGTTGTAGAACTGCTGCGCTGCCGCGCTGCGGCGGGCCAGCGATTCAACCAGCTCGTCGGTATTGCGCGGGTTCTCCGGGAAGAACTGGCCGTGTTTGTCCATGAACTCGGCGAATTCGTCGGTGGTGTCCTCACCGCGGTTGTGTTTGGCCAGCAACTCGTTCAGATCCGCCAGCATGTCGGTGATCGCTTGCCGGTCGTTCTCGTCGGCCCCCTCGAGGGCCTCTTTCATCCCGGCGAAGCGCTGCTCGAGCAACTCCCGCCCGAGCAGGTCGCGAATCTTCTCGAAGTCCTCGCGCGCCTGCGCGCTGCGCCACTGGTATTCACCCAGTTCGTTGACGGCGGCCGCGGTCGACGGCGGCAGGTTGCCCAGTTGCATCTCGGCGAACCGGGCGTCGTCGTCGAGGTCACGGGCCAGCTGCTTGCGTTCTTCGAGGACGGCGCGGTCGAGCAGCTCCCGGATCTCCTGGAACGTCCCGTCGAGATTGCGGTTGCGCAGCATCTCGTTGCGGCGCCGATTGATCCGCTCGCGCAGTTCGTCGAGGCCGCGCATCCCCGGCATACCGCGGCGCAACAACTCTCGGATCGCCCGGCGGGGCGACGATCCGGCCATGACGTCGGCACCGATCTCGTCGAGCGCCTCGCGCAGGTCCAACGGCGGTGCCAGGGGATCGGGCCCACCGCGGTAGCGGTCGTAGCGCGACCGGTGGAAGTTGCGCCGGTTGCGCCCGGGTTCGGCGTCGGGGGTGTGCTGCGGCATCGGCGGTTCGCTATCCGTAAACGGTCTGGCCCTCGTCGTCGGCCTCTTTGCCGATCCGACGGGCCAGGAACAGGCCTTCCAGGGCCAACTCGACGGCGGCGGCACACTCCCCGTCGGTCTGGGCGTCGAACCGTGCGGCGATCGCCTCGACGGTCTTGCCGACGGGCTCGTCGGCCGGTAGCGACCCCAGTAGGTCCGCCGCCGACACGCGGTCACCAGTCACGACCGGATGACCGTCTTCAAGCGCGACGACCAGTGGCGCGAGGTCGATCCCGCCCAGGTGTTCGCGCACGGTGTCGGCCACCGACTTGCGGAGCAGGTGCGCGAGGATCTCGAGTTCGCGCCCCTCCTCCCCCGACTCGAACTCGATCTTGCCGCGCAGCACCTCGACCACCGATTCCAGGTCGACGACCCGCGCCACAGCGGTCTCCTCACCGAGAACGGCAGCCCGGTGCAGTGCCGCTGCCGCAACTGTCTCCGCACCGGCGATCGCGAAGCGCGCTGACACGCCCGAGCGCTGGTCGATGGCCGGGTTCTCGCGGGTGTAGCGGGTGAAGCGCGCCAGGATCTCCAGAAGGTAGTCGGGCACGGTGGCCAGCAGGTCGGCCTCCTGCTCGATCACGCCGATCTCGTCGTCGAGCTCGATCGGGTAGTGGGTGCGGATCTCCGCGCCGAAGCGATCCTTGAGTGGCGTGATGATCCGGCCGCGGTTGGTGTAGTCCTCGGGGTTGGCACTGGCCAGCACCAACACATCGAGGGGAAGCCGCAACGAGTAGCCGCGGACCTGGATGTCGCGCTCCTCCATCACGTTGAGCATCGACACCTGGATGCGCTCGGCGAGGTCGGGCAGCTCGTTGATGGCGACGATTCCGCGGTGGGCGCGCGGGATGAGGCCGAAGTGGATGGTCTCCGGGTCGCCGAGGCTGCGCCCTTCTGCGACCTTCATCGGGTCGATGTCGCCGACGAGGTCGGCCACCGATGTGTCCGGTGTCGCCAGTTTCTCGCTGTAGCGCTCACTGCGATGGCGCCACTCAATCGGCAGGTCGTCGCCCAGCTCGGCGGCACGGCGCTGCGACGCCGGGGTGATCGGCTCAAACGGGTGCTCCCCCAACTCGGCGCCCGCGATCACCGGTGTCCACTCGTCGAGCAGCCCGGCGATGGTGCGCAGGATGCGGGTCTTGCCCTGGCCGCGCTCACCGAGCAACACGACGTCGTGGCCGGCGAGCAGCGAGCGCTCCAGCTGCGGGATCACCGTCGACTCCAGGCCGACGATGCCGACCCACGGGTCGTCGCCGTTGCGCAGCGCGGTCAGCAGGTTGTGCCGGATCTCGTCGCGCAGATGTCGCTGTACATGGTCGCTGGACCGCAACTCCCCGACAGTGCGCGGGGACGGAGCGGGACTGGACGTCGCAGTGTTGGCCACGGTTCCAACGTACCCGCCGACCGAGCCCCCGCAGCAACGCTTGCGTTTGCTGCGGCGTCCACGCCCGCGGTGAACGCCGTCAGTGCGCGAAGTGGCGCGCCCCGGTGAGGTAGAGGGTGACCCCGGCCTGCTCGGCGGCGGCGATGACCTCTTCGTCGCGAATCGAGCCACCCGGCTGCACGACGGCGCGCACGCCGCCGTCGATGAGTACTTGCAGGCCGTCGGCAAACGGGAAGAACGCATCCGACGCGGCGACCGAACCCCTCGCGCGGGCACCGGCGCGCTGCACGGCCAGGTGCGCGGAGTCGACGCGGTTGACCTGTCCCATCCCGACGCCCACCGATGCGCCGGCGACGGCGAGCAAAATGGCGTTGCTCTTCACCGCGCGGCAAGCCCGCCAAGCGAACTCGAGATCGGCCAATGTCGCGATGTCGGCCGCCTCCCCGGCGACGAGACGCCAATTCGACGGGTCGTCGCCATCGGCGTCAAGGACGTCGCGCTGCTGCAGCAATAGACCGCCGGAGATCGGCCTCATCTCGACGCCGGTCCGCGACGGCGGGTTCGCGACGAGGATCCGCAGATTCTTCTTCTTCGCCAGGATCTCGACAGCGCCATCGGCGTACCCGGGCGCGATGATGACCTCGGTGAAGATCTCGGCGACCTGCTCGGCCATCTCGACACTCACCTCGCGGTTGGCTGCGATGACGCCGCCGTACGCGCTGACCGAGTCGCACTCGTGGGCCTTGCGATGTGCCAGCGCGATGTCGGCACCGACGGCGATCCCACACGGGTTGGCGTGCTTGATGATCGCGACGGCCGGCTCCCCGAAGTCGTGCGCGGCGCGCCACGCAGCGTCACCGTCGGTGTAGTTGTTGAACGACATCTCCTTGCCGTGCAACTGCTGCGCCTGCGCGAGACCGGCGGCGCCATCATGGTTCGCGTACAGGGCCGCGGCCTGGTGCGGATTCTCTCCGTAGCGCAGTACGGCAGTGCGGTCCCACGTGCCGGCGGCCCAGCCGGGGAACACCGATTCAGGTTCGGGCGCGACGACCGACGTCATCCAGGACGCGACGGCCACGTCGTAGTCGGCGGTGTGGCGGAACGCCTTTGCGGCCAGCCCCTGCCTCTGCGCCAACGCGAATCCCCCACCGGCTGCTGCGGCGGCGACCTCGTCGTAGTCGGCGGGGTCGACGACGACAGCCACCGACGGATGGTTCTTGGCGGCGGCGCGCACCATCGACGGTCCGCCGATGTCGATCTGCTCGATGCACTCGTCCGGCGATGCCCCCGAGGCGACCGTCTGCGTGAACGGGTACAGGTTCACCACGACCAATTCGAAGGGCGCGACGCCGAGTTCGTCGAGCTGCGCACGGTGGTCGTCTTTGCGGAGGTCGGCAAGGATGCCGGCATGCACGCGCGGGTGCAGTGTCTTGACCCGACCCTCTAGGCATTCGGGGAACTCGGTCAACTCCGACACCTCGACGACGGGGACCCCGGCCGCCGCGATCGTCTTCGCGGTCGAGCCGGTCGACACGAGTTCGACGCCCGAGCCGTGCAGCGCGGTCGCCAACTGCGCCAGGCCGGTCTTGTCATAGACACTGATCAATGCGCGTCGGATGGGCCGTTTGGTGTCGGTCACGGGATGTGAGCCTTTCGTCCGTCGGTGACCACCCCGCGGGTGGTGAGGGCTGTGACGACGTCGGCGAGCAGTACCCGCTCGACGGATTTGATGCGTTCGTGCAAGGTTTCCTCGGTGTCGTCGGGGCTGACCGCGACTGTTTCCTGGGCCAGGATCGGGCCGGTGTCGACCCCGTCGTCGACGAGGTGCACGGTCGTCCCGGTGACCTTGACACCGTAGTCGAGTGCGTCGGTGACCGCGTGTGCGCCGGGGAAGGCCGGAAGCAGTGCCGGGTGGGAGTTGACGACTCGCCCGGCGAAGCGGTGCAGGAAGGACGGCCCGAGGATCTTCATGAACCCGGCGGTCACTACCCACTCCGGTCCCACCGCGGCGACCTGCTCGGTCAGCGCGCGGTCCCAGTCGTCGCGGTCGGCGTAGTCACCCACGCGGCACGTGATCACCGGCAGATCCCGCTGGGCGGCGAGTTCGGCGGCGCGGCAGTCCCGGTCGACACCCACGGCCACGACGTCGAATGACGAGTCCTGCTGCACGGCGACGTCGAGCAGGGCGGCGAGCAACGACCCGGCTCCCGATGCCAAGACGACGACGGGCACCGTCACCTGATCGCCTCTGCCGTCACGAGCAGGAATTCTAGTCGGCCGCCTCGTCGTCGACGAACATGAGGTCTGCGTCGTCGACGAACATGAGGTCCTCGACGTCGACGACGGGGGCGTCGTCGTCGGGACGGTAGAACACCGGGGTCGGAACGCTCTGGTGAACCTCGGCCTGCGCCTCGTCGATAGCCTCGGTCCCCTCGTCGGCGTCGCTGGGCACCTGCTCCCGGCTCGCCGCGGCGGCGGCTCGGGCCGCCTTTGCCTCGTCGCCGATGGCGTGCAAGCCGGCCACGATCGCACCGACCACCATCAGTGCGCCGAAGGCGACCAACGCGACCAGCGGTCCCTCGGCACCGGCACGCCCCAACTCCCCCACCGTCCCGCCCGCAATGACAGTTGCAACGAGCAGGGCGGCCGCGGCGGCGGCAGCACTGATCGCGACACGGCGGAGGTTGCGCATCGGGTCGTGGTGGCGCATCTGCAGTGCCGCCCAAACGGCGACGCCCAGCGGCACGACCAGGACGGCGGCCCACAGGAAACGGATGGGCGGTGGGCCGGGCAGGATCGCGAGGATCGGCAGTGCGGGCACCGCTCCGGATTGCGGATCGAAGACGTCGACGGTCGCTGCGCCCATGTGGACCGGAGTGCCGAGTAGTGCGGCGGCCCCGTCGACAGCGAGATTCGGCAGATAGAGGAGCGACACCACGACCAGCCCGAGGTAACCGTCGAATCCGTTGCCCCCGGCGATGACCGCGGAGACCGACTGCCAATTGACGATCAGCAGCAGGCAAACGGCCACGGCTCCGGCACCCACCAGCATGAGTGCGGCGAGGACGCCGGTGCGGACCCCGGCGACGAGGTCGGTGAGCCGGTCACCGGTGATGCCCGCACGCTCGCACCATTCCCGCCAGTCGCGGCGACCGATACCGGCAAGGGTGCCACCGCCGTAGATGAGGACGGTCGAGGCAAACGCCCACAGCGCGTTGGGCGGGTTGACCGGCACCACCGAACTGCCGTCGAAGACCAGCGCCAGTGCAAGGGCGGTGATCAGCAGGGGCCCGCCGGCAGCTGCAGCGACGAGGGCGCCGAGGTCGGCCGGCGTGGTGCGCAGGCGGGCCGAGGGGCCGGCGTAGCGGACGACGGCGACGAACACTGCGATCGTGGGGAGCAGGGGCAGCGCGGAGATCTCGACGCCGCCGACCGAAAGCGGCACCTGGTGCAGGCACAGCCACGCCGACCCGAGGACCGCGCCGAAGGCGCCGAATCCACTGCCCGCCAGGGCCATCGTGACCGCGACGACCAGGGCCAGCAGTGCCAGCGCCACCACGGGCACCGCGAAGGCGACGATCACCAGCTCACGAGCCGTCCCCGCAGAGGCGACGGCGTGCTCGCGCTGGGTTCGGCGCACCTGTCTCAGGCGTGCGGCGAGGGTTCCGGTCGGTCCATTCATCGCTGTTCAGCGTCGCAGCCCCGTCCGGCGAGGCGGAGCAGGCGCGCCGGGCGAGGGGAAAATCACTGTGCCCATACGAAAGCGCCCCGACCGAATCGGTCGGGGCGCCTTGCGATTACGCGGTCTGGCGACCGGCTAGTGCTGGTGCTCGCCGGTGTTGATCACCGTCGTGGAGGTGCCGTCGCCGACGGTGGCGGTGGCACCGGTGTCGACGATCTGCGTGGTCTCCGAAGCCGTGGACTCGGCGGGCACGGCGGCCTCGGGCGCCGCGACGGGTTCCGGCGCAGTCGGGTAGGCGTAGCCCTGTGCCGGGGTCGGCGCGGGAGCCGCTGCTGCCGCAGGTGCGGGAGCGGCAGCGGTGGTGGACTCGGCTGCGGTCTCCGACGACTCGTCGGCTTCGGAGCCCGGCTCGGGAGCAATCTTCACCTTGCCGAGGGTCACGATCAGCCAGAAGATCGCGACGCCCAGGGTGAGCAGGCCGAAGAAGATGCTCACCCAGATGACGGCCTTGCTGCTGCCGAACCAGGCATCGAGGATGAGGACACGCGCCAATCCGCCGGCGAAGGCGACCGCGGCCACCGCGGTGACCACCGTCGCAAGCACCTTCTCCTTGGCGAGTCCGGCCGAACCGGCGATCGCGCTGAGAACGATCAGGATGATCGCCCACTCCAGGTTGAAGGTCGAGGCGAAGAACCCGAGGACGAAAAGAATCACCGCGAGCCCGAGCGTGGTGAAGGCGAGGATCTGCGCGATGTTCGACGGCAGCCCCTGGCTCGGCGGCTTCGGCGGGGTGTACGCATGCGGCTGGCCGTAGTAGCCCTGCTGACCGTAGTAGCCCTGCTGGCCGTACGCCTGCGGGTCGTAACCCTGCTGCTGGCCATGCGCCTGCGGCTGGCCATAGCCCTGCTGACCGTAGCCCTGCTGGCCATAGCCCTGCTGGCCGTACCCCTGCTGACCGTAGGCGTGCTGCTGACCGTAGGCCTGCGGGTCATAACCCTGGTGGGCGTAGGCCTGCTGGGCGTAAGCCTGCTGGCCATAGGCCGACGGATCGTGCGGGGCGGGCTGCTGGCCGTAGCCGCTAGGTGGGTAACTCATGTGCGTACTGACTCCTCGGTTGTTTCCCCCGGCGCCATAAGAGGTTGCGGGGCGCCAGCGCTCCAGGCTAGTACATCGCCGCGACGAGCGCCGTTCGCGAGGAGCTCGGTGTCAGCAGCCGGCCCTGGTCAGCACGGCGCGGGCCTGGTTCAAGACCGGGCCGTCGATCATCTTGCCGTCGTGGGTGAACACCCCGGAGTGGTCGTCGGCCGCGGTGACTAGGGCGGTGGCCCACTCGATCTGCTCGGCGGTGGGACGGTAGGCGTCGCGGATCGTGACGACCTGCGACGGGTGGATGCACGCCGTTGCGTGGTACCCGAGCGCCACTGCGTCGAGCACCTCGTCGCGCAGGCCCTCCACGTCGTCGATGTCCAGGTGCACCGCGTCGACCGCGAATCGGTCGTTGGCGGCGGCGGCCAGTCGCACCGCCGCGCGGACGTAGCGAGGCAGATCGCGGTAGGTGCCGGCCCGCGGCTCGTCGGGACTGAACCGCGACGACGATCCGCCCAGCCCGGCCACGAGGTCCTCGGCCCCCCACATCAAACCGATGACGTTGGGTGCGGCAGCGATCTCGTTCACGTTGACCGCGCCCAGTGGGGTCTCGATCAGTGCGATCGTCTGCATCTCGGTCCGAGCGACTTCATCGGCCGTCTGCGCCTTGGCCACCATCACGACGCGGTAGGTCGTCTCGGCGATGGCGGCGAGATCGCGACGCGCCTCACCGGTCGTCGACGCGTTGATCCGGACGATCGTGCGATCAGGATCGAGCTGGTTGGCGACGAGGGCCTCCCGCGCGGCCTCGCGACGATCCGGCGCGACGGCGTCCTCGAGGTCCAGAATGACCACGTCGGCGCGCTCGGCGGCCTTGTTGTAGCGCTCCGGCCGATCAGCCGGGCAGAACAGCATCGCGGGGCCCGGCGGACTCCATCGGAAATCAGACATTCCACTCGTGGGCATGGTCTGAACGTACTCCTTTCGACTAGGGATCAGTCCGCGCCTGGCCGCAACCGCACCAGCGTGGACCGGGCGGCACGCGCGACGACGGTGCCGTCCTGATTGCGCCCGACGTGGACCAACTCGACGACGCCCTCGCCGGGCCGTGACTTCGACTCCCGTTTACCGGTGCACTCGGTCTCCGCGTACAGGGTGTCGCCGGCGAACATCGGGGCGGGGAACGCGATCTCGGAGAAACCCAGGTTCGCGACGAGGGTGCCCTGCGTGAGTTGCGCCACCGACAGGCCGACGATGGTCGACAGGGTGAACATCGAATTGACCAGCCGCTGACCGTCGAATCCGGGCTGGGTGGCCGCGAATGCGGCGTCGAGGTGTAGCGCCTGGGTATTCATGGTCAGGGTCGTGAACAGGACGTTGTCGGCCTCGGTGACGGTCCGGCCGGGCCGGTGCTCGTAGACCGTGCCGACCTCGAACTCCTCGAACCACAGCCCGCGCTGCGTGACGCGCCGTTCGCCGGTCACGCCGGGAGACCCAACGAGCGGGCGATCAGCATGAGTTGGACCTCGGTGGTCCCCTCGCCGATCTCCAAGATCTTCGAATCCCGGTAGTGCCGGGCGACGGGGTACTCGTTCATGAACCCGTAGCCGCCGTGGATCTGCGTCGCCATCCGCGCGTTGTCCATCGCGGCCTCACTGGCCACCATCTTGGCGATGGCGGCTTCCTTCTTGAACGGCTTGCCCGCCAGCATCTTGGCGGCGGCATCGTAGTAAGCGGTCCGGGCGACGTGGGCGCGGGCCTCCATCCGCGCGATCGCGAACGACACCGACTGGTATTGCGCGATCGGCTTGCCGAACGATTGGCGCTCCTGCGCGTAGCGGACGCTCTCATCGACGCAGCCCTGCGCGGCACCGGTGGCCAGGGCTGCGATCGCAATGCGCCCCTCGTCGAGGATCGACAGGAAGTTGGCGTACCCGCGCCCACGCTCGCCGAGCAGGTTCTCCGCGGGCACGCGGGCGTCGGAGAAGCTCAGCGGATGGGTGTCCGATGCATTCCAGCCGACCTTGTTGTAGGCCGGTTCTGCGGTGAACCCGGGGGTGCCCGACGGCACGATGATCGTCGAGATCTCCTTGCGCCCGCCATCGCGCGACCCGGTGACCGCAGTGACGGTGACCAGCGAGGTGATGTCGGTACCGGAGTTGGTGATGAACTGCTTGGACCCGTTGATCACCCATTCGTCGCCGTCGGCGACCGCAGTGGTGGCCGTCGCACCGGCGTCGGAGCCGGCCCCCGGCTCGGTCAGGCCGAACCCGGCCAGCCGTTTCCCCGTGACGAGGTCGGGAAGCCACGTCTGCTTCTGCTCCTCGGTGCCGAACCGGAAGATCGGCATGGCACCCAGACCGACGCCGGCTTCGAGGGTGATCGCTACCGACTGATCGACCTTGCCGAGTTCCTCCAGCGCCAGTGCGAGCGCGAAGTAGTCGCCACCCATCCCGCCGTACTCCTCGGGGAACGGAAGCCCGAACAGGCCCATCTGCCCCATCTGGGCCACGACCTCGTACGGGAAGCTGTGCTCCTCGTCGTGTTTGAGCGACACCGGTGCCACCACGGACCGCGCGAAGTCGCGCACCGTGTGCACCAGGTCGGTGTACTCCTGCGACAGTTCCACCGCAGAGCCGCCTTTCTTATCCGTCTGTCTCGTCAGTCTCGTCGGGAGTCACGTGCGCCAGCACCTGCTGGGCGGTCACCTTCTCCCCGGCCCCCACACTGATCGTCGCGACACCGGCGACCGGCGCGCGCAGCGTGTGCTCCATCTTCATCGCTTCGACGACGACGAGTGGCTCACCGGCGGAAACTGCCTGCCCGTCGACGCCGGGCACCGCGACGACAGTGCCGGGCATCGGGCTGCGGACGTCCCCGGCGGTCTGCTCCTCGTCGGAGGAAGCCAGCGCGTGCGCGAGCCGCATGATCCACGTGCCGTCCTCGCCGCAGACCCAGCGCTGGAGTCCGACGGATTTGACGACCCACCGGGACCCGACGCCGTCACAGCGGACTGTCACCGCGCCCGTGCGGGGCTTCACGTAGGCCGCGCCCGCCCACACCGACTCACCCTCCCCGTTGACGATGGTCGCGTCGGCGTGCAGCGTGCGGGTGTCCGAGTCGGTGACCCGCGCGCTCACCGTGTACCGGTGGCCGTCGCAGTCGAGGCGGGTCACCACGGGCGACGGCGCGCCTATCCGGAAGCCGATAGCACTGCTCCACACGTCGTCGGAGGTACCGAGCGGCAGTGCGCCGAGCGCACCCGCGATCAGTGCGGCCGGTGTCGGTGACAGCGGCGCGTAGTCAGCCGCCAGCCGGTCGAGTAGTTCGGTGTCGAGGTCGCCGGAGCGCACCTGCGGTTGACGCAGAACGTATCGGCAAAAGTCGACGTTGGTGCCGACGCCGGCGAGAACGGTCTTTGCGAGCGCCTCGTCGAGCCGGTCGAGTGCGACGGTCCGGTCGGCGCCATGGCAGATGATCTTCGCGAGCATCGGGTCGTAGTCGGTGCCGATCACCGACCCGGCGTCGATGCCGGAGTCCACCCGCACCCCGGAAGTGTCCGCGGTCGCCGGCCATACCAGGGTGTTCACCGTGCCACCCGTGGGTAGGAATCCAGCCGCGGGGTCCTCGGCGTAAACCCGAGCCTCGACGGCGTGACCGTTGAGCACGATGTCGTCCTGGGTGATGCCGAGTCGTTCGCCGCGCGCCACCCGGATCTGCTGCTCGACCAGGTCGATGCCGGTGACCATCTCGGTGACCGGGTGCTCCACCTGCAGCCGTGTGTTCATCTCCATGAAGAAGAACTCGTCGGGCCGGTGGGCGGACACGATGAATTCGACGGTGCCGGCCCCGGTGTAGCCGACGCTGCGCGCCGCATCGCAGGCCGCGGTACCGATCCGCTCGCGCGTCGCCGCGTCCAGCAGTGCCGAGGGGGCTTCCTCGATGACCTTCTGGTGGCGACGCTGCAGGGAGCATTCGCGCTCGCCGAGGTGGATAACCGAGCCGTGTTCGTCGGCAAGGACCTGCACCTCGATGTGACGCGGGGTGTCGACGAAGTGCTCGAGGAACAGCGCGTCGTCGCCGAACGCACCGGCCGCCTCACGGCGCGCGGTGACAAGCGCATCGGGCAGGTCGGCGGGGTCGCCGACGCGGTGCATGCCCTTCCCGCCGCCTCCTGCGCTCGGCTTGATCAGTACAGGGAACCCGATTCCGGGGGCAGCGGCGATCAGCTCGTCGTCGGTAAGCCCGGGCCGCGACAGCCCCGGCACGACGGGTACTCCGCGCTGCGACACCGCGGCGCGCGCGGTGATCTTGTCGCCCATCGTCGCGATAGCCGACGCGGGCGGGCCGATGAACACGATCCCGGCGTCGGCCAGTGCCGCGGCGAAGTCCTGGTTCTCCGAGAGGAAGCCGTATCCCGGGTGTACTGCGTCGGCGCCCGACGCGACCGCCGCGGCAACCACCTTGTCGATGTCGAGGTAGCTCTGCGCCGCCGGTGCGGGCCCGATACGGACGGCGACGTCGGCCGCCACTACGTGCGGGGCATGCTCGTCGGCGTCGGAGTAGACCGCAATGGATCGCAAGCCCATGGCAGCCACCGTGTGAATCACGCGGCACGCGATTTCGCCGCGGTTGGCGATGAGGACGCTGTGGATCGGTTTAGTCATGTCTCACATCCGGAAGACGCCGTTGTTGACCGGTTCGAGGGGCGCATAGCGGCAGGCCTCCAGGGCCAGGCCGAGCACCGTGCGCGTGTCCGCGGGGTCGATGATGCCGTCGTCCCACAGCCGGGCCGTCGAGTAGTACGCATCGGACTGCCGCGCGAACTGCTCGTGGATCGGCGCTTTGAACGCGGCCTCCTCGTCAGCCGGCCACGTCTGGCCCGAGCGCTCGAACTGGGCCCGGCGCACGGTGGCCAGGGTGTCGGCCGCCTGGGGTCCGCCCATCACCGAGATGCGGGCGTTGGGCCAGGACCACAGGAACCGCGGCGAGTAGGCCCGGCCGCACATCGAGTAGTTGCCGGCGCCGAACGAGCCGCCGATCATCACCGTCAGTTTGGGCACGCGGGCGCAGGCGACGGCGGTGACCATCTTGGCGCCGTTCTTGGCGATGCCGCCCTCCTCGTAGGCGCGCCCGACCATGAATCCGGTGATGTTCTGCAGGAAGACCAGCGGGATCCGGCGGCGGTCGCACAGCTCGATGAAGTGCGCCCCCTTGAGTGCCGACTCGGAGAACAGGACACCGTTGTTGGCGACGAAGCCGACCGGGTGGCCGTGCACGCGGGCGAAAGCGGTGACCAGCGTCGTGCCGTAGCCGGCCTTGAACTCGGTGAACTCCGAGCCGTCGGACAGGATCTCGAGGACCTCACGCACGTCGTAGGGAATCCGCGGATCGGTCGGCACTGCGTCGTAAAGGTCGCGCTGGCTCCGCGTCGGTTCGACGGTCGGAGTGGTCTCCCACTGTGCCGACTCGCGCGGGCCGAGCGTGGCGACGATGTCGCGCAGTTTCATCAGCGCCTGCTCGTCGTTGTCGACAAGATGGTCGGTGACCCCGGAAACGGTCGAGTGCATGGTACCGCCGCCCAGGTCCTCGGCGGTGACGTCCTCGCCCGTGGCCGCTTTCACCAGGGGCGGCCCGGCCAAGAAGATGGTCCCCTGCTCGCGGACGATCACGTTCTCATCGCTCATCGCCGGCACGTAGGCGCCGCCGGCGGTCGAGGACCCGAGGACAGCGGCGAGCTGCGGGATGCCCGCCGCGCTCATCGTCGCCTGGTTGAAGAAGATGCGGCCGAAGTGGTCGCGGTCGGGGAAGACCTCGTCCTGCTGGAGCAGCATCGCGCCGCCAGAGTCGACGAGGTAGAGGCAGGGCAGCCGGTTGGCCGAGGCGATCTCCTGCGCGCGCAAGTGCTTCTTGACCGTCACCGGGTAGTAGGTGCCCCCGGAGACCGTCGCGTCGTTGGCCACGATCATGGTCTCGCGGCCGTGGATGCGCCCGATCCCGGCGACCACGCCCGCACTCGGCGCCTTGTCGTCGTACATGCCGTAAGCCGCCAGCGGCGCGATCTCCAGGAACGGTGATCCCGGGTCCAAGAGGGCGTCGATGCGGTCGCGGACGAGCAACTTGCCCCTCGACAGGTGCCGTTCCCGGGCCTTCTCGCCGCCACCGGCCGCGGCGACGGCGAGCCGTTGCCGCAGCGTTGCGACATTCTCTTCGTGCGCGACGCGGGGCGACGGCCCGCCCGACTGTTGTCCGGCCATGACACCCCTTCCCAACTCAACGAGTTTTCAGTTAGTGGTGATTAACTGAATGAGAGTTTAAGCGATGAGCCACGCACTTGTCACCCTCTTCGCAAACCGGCCGCGCCACGTGACGCGGCTCACATCGACTCGTACGCTTGGAGTAGGCCCGCAATACCCCGCGGACGCAACACGAAGGCCGGGTGATCCATGACCCTCGCTGACCGGGCACACGCCCCCTTCTCGCTCGACGACCGCTACACGCGCGACACCGGGACCGTGTACCTCACGGGTATTCAGGCCCTGGTCCGGATGATCGCCGACCGCGCGGTCCTCGATCGCCGTAGCGGCCGCCGCACCGCCTCCTTCATCTCCGGCTACGAAGGCTCGCCGCTGGCCGGCTACGACCTGGAAATCGCGAGGCGGCATTCATTGCTGGACCCGCTCGACATTGTCCACCGACCGGCCCTGAACGAGGAGATCGCGGCAACGTCGGTCATGGGCAGCCAGATCGCGGCCCGTGTCGGTGACTTGGCCGCCGACTCCACCGGGCAGCACCGCGACGGCATCGTCGGCTACTGGTACGGCAAGGCGCCCGGCCTCGACCGCGCCACCGATGCCCTACGTCATGCGAACCTGGTCGGCACCCACCCGGGCGGCGGGGCGGTGGCGCTCGTCGGTGACGACCCCGGCGCCAAGAGCTCCACCGTCCCGTGCGCGTCGGAAATGGCCCTGGCCGACCTCTACATCCCCATCCTCTACCCCGCCGACAGTGCCGACATCCTCACCTTCGGCGTGCACGCCGCCCTGATGAGCCGCACCTCCGGACTCTGGACCTCGCTCAAGATCTCCGCGCACGTTGCCGACGGCGCATCCACCGCAGTCGTCGACCCGGACATGCTCGTCCCCGACTTTGGCGGCCTGGGCACCAGCCCGCACGTTCCCAGCGGGATGATGCTGGGCGCCAACCTCATGGAGCTGGAGCAGAATCAACTGACCATCCGGCTGCCGCGGGCCAGGGAGTACGCACGGCTCAACGGCCTCAACCGGATCGTCGCGCACACCGCCGACGACCGAATCGGCATCGTCGCGGCCGGCAAGACCTACCTCGACGTGCGCGAGGCCCTGCGCCACCTCGGGATCGCCGACGCCGATCTGGGCCACCTGGGTATCCGCATCCTCAAGCTCGGCATGGTCTACCCGATGGAGACCGACATCCTCGACCGGTTCATCGACGGGCTCGACGAGGTCATCGTCGTCGAGGAGAAGCGCGACTTCATCGAGACGATGATGCGCGACATCCTCTTCCGGCGCCCCGGTGTGCCGGCAATCGTCGGCAAGACCCACGAGGACGGCTCGACGCTGTTCTCACGCTTCGGTGAGCTCGACGTCGACGCGGTGACCCGCGGCCTGGCCGACCGACTCGGACGCCACCACGGGATCGCCTCGGCGACGCGGTGGGTCGATGAGAACCGTCACCGCCACGAGCGCGTCAACCTGCCACTGGCGGTGCGCACGCCCTACTTCTGCTCCGGCTGCCCGCACAACAGCTCCACCAAGGTCGGGCCCGACACCCTTGTCGGCGCCGGGATCGGCTGTCACGCCATGGTTCTGTTGATGGGCCAACACCAGGTGGGCGATGTCACCGGCGTCACGCAGATGGGTGGCGAGGGTGCTCAGTGGATCGGGATGGCACCGTTCCTGGAGCAACGCCACTACGTGCAGAACATCGGCGACGGCACGTTCGCGCACTCCGGCTCACTGGCGTTGCGAGCCGCGGTCGCGTCCGGCGCCGACATCACCTACAAGCTCCTGTACAACGGGACCGTCGCGATGACCGGCGGCCAGGACCCGGTGGGCGGGATGACGCTGCCCCGGCTCGCCTCGCTGCTGCTCGACGAAGGGGTGGCACGCGTCGTCGTGACCACCGACGACGTCAAGCGCACCCGGGCAGTGGGCCTGCCGCGCACAGTGGACGTCCGCCATCGTGATGAGTTGCTCGACGTTCAGCGCGAGCTGGCCGCCACACCGGGCGTGACGGTCCTGGTGCACGACCAGTACTGCGCCGCCGAAAAGCGGCGCAAGCGCAAGCGCGGAGCCTTCGACACCCCGGCCCAGCGGGTCATGATCAACGAGCGCATCTGCGAGGGTTGCGGGGATTGCGGGGAGAAGTCGAATTGTCTCTCGGTGCACCCGGTGGCGACCGAGTTCGGCCGCAAGACGCAGATCGACCAGAGTTCCTGCAACTTCGACTTCTCGTGCCTGGCCGGCGACTGTCCCGCATTCGTGACGGTGGTCCCCGGTGCCGCCCGCCAACGACGGCGGGTGCACGACATCGGCGTCCACGAGGTGCCACCGCCCAGCTCCTCGTCGGCGGATTGCGCCCGCACCGTGCGCGTCACCGGCATCGGCGGCACCGGCGTCGTCACGGTGTCACAAATCCTGGCCACCGCCGCGGTCCTGGACGGGCATTGCGCGCGCACCGTCGACATGACCGGGCTGGCCCAGAAGGGCGGCGCCGTGGTCAGCGACCTGAAGATCTCCACCGGGCCGGTCGAGCAGGCGGCGAAGGTCGCCACCGGGGATTGCGACGTGTATCTGGCGTGCGACCAACTGGTCGCCACCGACCCGGCCAACCTGAAGGTGGCCTCACCGGACAAGACGGTGGCCGTTGTCTCGACGACGAGGGTGCCGACGGGCGCAATGGTCACCTCGACCCAGGTCGGTTTCCCCGCAACCGACCAGGTGCACTCGCTGATCGAGGAGAGTGTGGCGCGGGCGGTCTATTTGAACGCCGGAGCCCTTTCTGCGGAACTGTTCGACGACGAGCAGTACGCGAACATGCTGATGGTCGGCGCGGCGTATCAGACGGGAGCGCTGGGGATCACGGCCGAGTCGATCGAGCGGGCAGTCGCCCTCAACGGCGTCGCCGTCGAGGCGAACACCCAGGCGTTCCGGCGCGGGCGCCAAGCCGTCGCCGACCCGCAAGCACTGGCGCAGGCCGCCGAGGATGTCACCGTGGCGCGGCCGGAGTACGAACCGAGCGAATCGGCACGAACTGCCGTGAGCACCCTCGTCGGCCTCGGTGACGAGACCGCGGCGATCGTTGCGCATCGCTACGACGAACTGATCGCCTATCAGGGCGAGTCGTACGCGCAGGAGTACCTCGCCCACGTGGTCCGGGTGCACACCGCCGGGCTGGGCGACGACTTGACCGGCACGGTGGCTGCCAACCTGTACAAATTGATGGCCTACAAAGACGAATACGAGGTCGCACGCCTGACCGACGACGCCGGGTTCACCGCCGACGTCGAGAACGCCTTCGGCACCGATGCCCGCACCGCGGTGCGACTCCACCCGCCGGTGCTGCGGGCACTGGGGAGGCGGGAGAAGATCGCGTTCGGCGCACGATCGCGGCCGGTGCTGCGGGCACTGGCAAAGATGAAGCGCCTGCGCGGCACCGCCCTGGACCCGTTCGGCCACACCGAGGTCCGGCGCACCGAGCGCGCACTGGTGCTCGAGTATCGCGCCACCGTCGACGAACTGCTGGCCCGGTTGGGTGCGGCGCCCACGCCGGACCGGCTGGCCGCGGCGGCCGCAATCGCCGGGCTGCCCGACATGGTCCGCGGCTACGAGGGCGTCAAGATGCGCAATGTCCAGCAGTATCGGACCGAGGTCACCCGCCGACTCGCCGCGCTGGGCTGATCAACGGGCCGGTCGAGTCGACGGACCGGGCTAGTCGACGAGCCGGACGCCCAGAGCTGCTCGCGCCATGGCGGCCAGGAGAGCACGCAGCGCTGCCGCCGGGAACGGCGGCAGCATCGGCGAGGAGTTCAACAGCCCGAACATCGCGTGGACGCGGACCCGGGCCTCGTCCCGGCCGATCCGGGGCAGTTCGCCGGTGTCTGCACAGTCGAGCACGACGTCGACCCACAGCTCGACGTAGCGGCGCTGCAGCAGACGGACACGGTGATTGGCCGCCGGCGTCAACGAGGACAGGTCACGGTCCTGGACGGTGATGAGGTCGGGTTTGGTGACCAGCACATCGATGTGGAAGTCGATCAGCCGGACCAGCACTTCACCGGCGGGACCACCCGCAGCAATAGCGTCGTGCGCCCCGGCCAGCAGGCGTTCACTGATGTCGACGAGCATCTCGTCGAGCAGGGCGGACTTGGACTCGAAATGCCGGTACATGGCCGGTCCGCTGATCCCGACGGCGGCTCCGATGTCCTCCAGCCGGACGCCGGCAAAACCACTGCGCGCCATCAGGCGGGCCGCAGCCGCCAGGATCTCCGCTCGGCGTGCGGCCTTCGCCCGCCCGCGTGGTGTGGTCGGCGACCCGTCCTCACCATCCATTGATATGCAATACATCCTCGAGCGGCCGACGCGGCGCGGGGTTGAAGCCCTCTCCGGTGTAGTAGGCGACCGGCAGCAGGACACCCTGGGCGATGGTGTCGGGAATACCGAGGATCTGCGCCACCTCCTTCTCGTAGACCAGGTGCAGCGTCGTCCACGCCGAGCCGATCCCCCGAGCGCGCAGCGCGAGTTGCAGGCTCCACGCCCCCGGCAACAGCGACCCCCACAGGCCCGCCTGGTTGCCCTCCGGCAGTCCGGCCCGCCCGACGTGGATTGCGCCGATGACGAAGACGGGCACTTGGTCGAGAACCTCGGCGAGGTAGCTCGCACTCGACGCGACGCGCTGCCCGGTCTCATCCCGGTTTCCCTGGGCGGCGATATAGGGCGCGAACGACTTCCGGTACAGATCGGCGATCTGGCGCTTCTTCTCCGCGTCGTCGATCACGATCCAGTGCCAGCCCTGGCTGTTGCTGCCCGTCGGTGCCTGCAGCGCCACCTCCAGAGCCTCGCGGATGACGTCGAGCGGCACCGGGCGGTCGAGGTCGAGCCGCTTTCGCACCGAGCGCGTCGTCGTCAGGAGTTGATCGGGATCCAAGGGCAGGAGTTCAGTCATGACTCCTACTCTCCCACCGCAGACCCTGTACCCACCACACACCCCACAGATGCGGACCTGCCCCGCACCGTTTCGGTGCGGGGCAGGTCCGGTAGCGCTGGGTTGCCGGCGAGCGCGGCGTCAGGCCAGGTTCTCGAAGAGCCCCCGGGCCAGGCGAGCGGTCTCGCTCGGCGTCTTGCCGACCTTCACGCCGGCCGCCTCGAGGGCTTCCTTCTTCGCCTGGGCGGTACCCGAGCTGCCGGACACGATCGCGCCCGCGTGGCCCATGGTCTTGCCCTCCGGCGCGGTGAACCCGGCGACGTAGCCGACGACCGGCTTGGTCACGTTGGCCTGGATGTAGGCAGCCGCACGCTCCTCGGCGTCGCCGCCGA
>DLKD01000004.1:0-27633 GCA_002477755.1 Gordonia sp. UBA7599 | reverse complement strand
GATCTCGCCGATCATGACGATGAGCTTGGTCTCCGGATCCTTCTCGAACGCCTCGATGGCATCGATGTGGGTGGTGCCGATGACCGGGTCACCGCCGATGCCGATAGCGGTGGAGAAGCCCAGGTCGCGCAGCTCGTACATCATCTGGTAGGTCAGGGTGCCCGACTTGGAGACCAAGCCGATCGGCCCCTTGCCGGTGATGTTGTTGGGCGTGATGCCCACCAGCGCCTCACCGGGGGTGATGATGCCCGGGCAGTTCGGACCGATGATGCGAGTCTTCCCACCCTTGTCGACGTTGTAGGCCCACGCGTACGCGGAGTCCTGCACCGGGATGCCCTCGGTGATGACCACCAACAGCGGGATCTCCGCGTCGACAGCCTCGATGATGGCGTCCTTGGAGAAGGCCGGCGGCACGAAGGCGATCGACGTGTCTGCCCCGGTCTTCTCGATGGCCTCGGCGACGGTCGCGAAGACCGGCAGCTCGACGGCGTTACCGTCGGCGTCGACGTGGCTGACTGTCGTGCCGGCCTTGCGCGCATTGACGCCGCCGACGACGTTGGTGCCCGCCTTGAGCATCAGTGCGGTGTGCTTGGTGCCCTCACCGCCGGTGATGCCCTGGACGATGACCTTGTTGTCCTTGTTCAGAAAGATCGACATGTCTTCAAATCCTCACTTGCTCGCCAGTTCGGCAGCCTTGTCGGCGCCTTCGTCCATGGTTTCGGCGAGCGTGACCAACGGGTGGTTCGCATCGGCCAGGATCTTGCGACCCTCGTCGACCTTGTTGCCGTCGAGCCGGACGACGAGCGGCTTGCTCGCAGCCGAGCCCAGCTTGTCCAGTGCGCCGACGATGCCGTTGGCCACCGCATCACAGGCGGTGATGCCGCCGAAGACGTTCACGAAGACGCTCTTCACCTGCTCGTCGCCCAGGATGACGTCGAGACCGGCCGCCATCACGTCGGCCGAGGCGCCGCCGCCGATGTCGAGGAAGTTGGCCGGCTTCACGCCGCCGTGCAACTCGCCCGCGTAAGCGACCACGTCCAACGTCGACATGACCAGACCGGCACCGTTGCCGATGACACCGACCTCACCGTCGAGTTTGACGTAGTTGAGGTCGTTCTCCTTGGCCTTGAGCTCCAGGGGATCGGTGGCATCCTTGTCTGCGAACTCGGCGTGGTCGGGGTGCCGGAAGTCGGCGTTGCCGTCGAGCGTGACCTTGCCGTCGAGCGCCAGAATCTGGTCTGCGGGGGTGCGCACCAACGGATTGACCTCCACCAGCAGCGCATCTTCCTCGACGAAGACCTCCCAGAGCTTGGCGATGGTGATCGCGGCGGCGTCGAGGACCTCAGCCGGGAGGTGTCCCGCTTCGGCGATCTCGCGGGCCTTGGCGACGTCCACACCGGCAACCGGATCGATCGAGATCCGGGCGAGGCGGTCGGGCTTGGTCGCAGCGACCTCTTCGATCTCCATCCCGCCTTCGACCGAGCACATTGCCAGGTAGTCCCGGTTCGCGCGGTCGAGCAGGAAGGAGATGTAGTACTCCTCGGCGATATCGCTCGCCTCGGCGATGAGCAGCTTCTTGACGATGTGACCCTTGATGTCGAGTCCGAGGATGTCCTCGGCGTGCGACAGCGCGTCCTCGGGCGTAGCGGCGAACTTCACGCCGCCGGCCTTACCGCGTCCGCCAGTCTTGACCTGGGCCTTGACCATCACAGCAGAGCCGATCTTCTGGGCAATCGCGAGGGCCTCAGCAGCCGTCTCAGTCACACTCCCGGCCGTGCCAGGCACCCCGTGCTTGGCGAAAAGTTCCTTCGCCTGGTATTCGAAGAGATCCATAGGATTCACCGTTTCTTCTTTTATGGCGCCCAGCGAATGGATGTGACGCGGGCGATACATCGGACTTTAAACCCAGGCCGCCCACACGCATCGAGCGGCTCCCGCTCACAAACGCTAGAGCAGGTCAGACCCGGTTGCGGGGGGTTGGCAACATCTGTGGAGATTGTCACGCGCCGCCAACAAAACACTCCGAACATTGGACTTGAGGCCCCGACTCCGATACCTTCGTTGGGGTGCCAAGTCACGAAATGGTTACGAAGACCGACGAGATGGGCAGTTAGGCAGGATTGTGGCGCAACAACGCAACGGGGTAATCGAGCACGCAGGGCGTCGTTTTGTGGCGCCCCTCGACGCATCGGCCGTCGTCGCCGCCCGCACTCCGACCATCTCTCCGGCAGACCTCGATGACGGGTCCGACACCCTCACACTCAGCAACGTGAACTGGGCGGGAGCCATCCGCAGCGGGCGCACCCTGGATCCCAAGACCGTCACCAGCTCGGAGATCACCCAGGACATCGTGATCTCGGAGTACGAGTACCGCACCTCCTACGCCCCCATCCCGACGGCGCCCGTCACGCCCGAACCGGCCCCGTCTCTCATCGAATCCGGTGAGCTCGACGAGCTGCCCATCAAGCGCGCCGCGCGCCCCCAGGGGAAGCCGCGCAAGAACGGCAAGCACCGCATCAGTGCCCCGCCGACGACGCTGAAGGGCGGTCGAGCCGCACTTGTCGCACTCGCGGCCGGCGCCGCTGTCGCGGCTGTGGCGGCCGCGGCCTCCGTGGACAAGTCCACGACCACTGCCACCGCCGCCGACGGCACCCCCGACCTGGGTCCCGGCGTCGTCACCGGCAGCACCGACACCGACATGAGCGCCTTCCAGCGCGGACTCAACAAGGGCTCGCAGCTGGCCGCCGCCGAGCAGGCGCGGGAAAACCTCAAGCGCCGCCCGCTGTACACCTCGCCGATCCCGCTGGGCGTGTACACCTTCACCTCCGGTTTCGCGAACCGCTGGGGCTCCTTCCATGGCGGCCTTGACCTCGCCGCTCCGCTGGGCACCCCGATCCACGCCGCCACCGATGGCGTCGTCATCAACGCCGGCCCCGCGTCGGGCTACGGCAACTGGATCCAGGTGCGGGCCGAGGACGGCACCGTCACCATGTACGGCCACATGGCATCGTCGGGCGTCCTGGTCCAGAAGGGCCAGCATGTCACCGCCGGTGACGTCATCGGCTTGGTCGGCAACGAGGGCTTCTCCTTCGGCCCGCACGTGCACTTCGAGGTGTGGAAGAACGGCACCACGAAGATCGACCCCATGCCGTGGCTCGCGCAGCACGGCGTGCGGATGTCGGCCTACGTCGGCTAATCCCGACACAACAGCTACCAAAACCCACAACAGCTACCGTTGCGACGGTAGCTGTTGTCAGTTTCTGTAGCAGATCGCCTACAGTTTCTCTCCTGGCAGCCCGCCGAGGGTCATGAACGTCATGCGCCCGATGCTGCCACCAAAATCGAAGACGATGCGCTCGGTCGGACCGGCGCCCTCCTTGGCCACCGCCTTGCCCAAGCCGTACTTCGGATGGTTCATCCGGTCGCCGATGTCGTAGTGCACGGTGCTGTTGCGGCCGCGCGTCGGAGCGCCGAACGACTCACGGCCGCGCTGGCGGTCAGACCCAAAGCCCCCGCCCGAACCGAAGCCGAAGGCGCCCGAGGCGTGATGACGCGACGCCGAGCGTCGAGGCTCGGTGCGCCGCCAGTCCAGCAGGTGGCCGGGGATCTCGGTGAGGAAGCGCGACTCCGGGTTGGACACCGGCTGCCCCCACGACGCCCGCATCAAAGCACGGGTTAGATACAGCCGCTCTTTCGCACGGGTGATTCCCACGTACGCCAGACGACGCTCCTCGCTGAGCTCGGCCGGATCGCCGAGAGAGCGCATGTGCGGGAAATGTCCGTCCTCCCAGCCGGTGACGAATACGACCGGGAACTCCAGGCCCTTCGCGGTGTGCAGCGTCATCAACGTGACCACGCCGGCCTCGGAATCGGGTACTTGGTCGGCGTCGGCGACCAGTGACACCCCTTCCAGGAACGCGGCGAGCGACCCCGGCTCCGGCTCGCCTTCACCGTCGACCTCATCGTCGTCGACCACCGGCGCTTGCGCCGCCTCCTCCGCAGCCGTGGCGCTGAAATCCCGGGCGACGGCGACAAGCTCGTTGAGGTTGTCCAGCCGCGCCCCGTCCTGCGGATCGCGCGACGCCTCCAACTCGGCTCGATACCCGGTGCGGTCGACGATCGCTTCGACGAGTTCACCGACGTCGCCGGCCTCCGCCGTTGCGTCGACGACGATCTGGTCGGCGTCCTCGCCGGACCCGAACGCTGCCAGGAACTCCCGCCGAAGCCCCTCGATAAGGTCGACGAACCCGCTGATCTGGTTGACCGCGCGCGTGTTCAGCAGCGGAACCGTTCCCCCCGTGGCCTCGACCAGCGCCTGATAGAAGCTGATCCCACGGTTCTCGGCGTGCACCGCGACGCATGCCTCCGCGCGGTCGCCGATACCGCGCCGAGGCGTGTTCAAGATGCGCCGCAGGCTCACCGTGTCATCGGGGTTGGCGACGGTGCGCAGGTAGGCGACGATGTCACGCACTTCCTTACGCTCGTAGAACTTCGTGCCGCCGACCACCTTGTACGGGATGCCGTGGCGGACGAAGACTTCCTCCACTGCACGCGAGCCGGTGTTGGTGCGGTAGAAGACGGCGATATCGGAGTAGGCGCGGCTGGCCGAACCGCCGATCGAGTAGTCGGTCAGCCCATCGATCTCGCCGGCGATGAACGTGGCCTCGTCGCGGTCGGTATCGGCGACATAGCCGACGATCAACTCGCCGTCGCCCGAGTCGGTCCACAGCCGCTTGGCACGCCGGTTCGGGTTCTGCGCGATGACCGCGTTCGCCGCCGACAGGATGGTCTGGGTGGAGCGGTAGTTCTGCTCGAGCAGGATGGCCTGCGCGTTCGGGAAGTCCCGCTCGAACTCCTCGATGTTGCGGATCGTCGCACCACGGAAGGCGTAGATCGACTGGTCGGCATCGCCGACGACGCAGAGCTCTGCGGGTGGCGGATCGGCGTTCTCATCGTCACCGGTCAGCTCCCGGATGAGTACGTACTGGGCGTGGTTGGTGTCCTGGTACTCGTCGACGAGGATGTGGCGGAAGCGGCGACGGTAGTACTGCGCGACATTGGGATGACGCTGCAGCAGAGCCACCGTCTCGCCGATCAGGTCGTCGAAGTCGAAGGCGTTGGCGCTGCGCAGCCGCCGTTGGTACATGTCGTACACCTTGGCGATCACGGCCTCGGCATCGCCATCGGCTGCCCCCTCTGGGATCTCCACCTGATCGGGTGCCACCAACTCGTTCTTGAAATTGGAGATGGCCACGGCCAGCCCGCGCGCCGAGAACTTCTTGGGGTCGAGTTCCAGATCGCGGATGATCATCCCGAGCAGTCGGCGCGAGTCGTCGGCGTCGTAGATGGAGAAGTTGGAGTTCAACGTCTCGCCGAGCAGTCCCGACTGTGCGCGCAGGATGCGGACGCACATCGAGTGGAACGTCGAGACCCACATCGCACGGCCTGCACCGCCGACCAGGTCGACGACGCGCTCGCGCATCTCCGCGGCCGCCTTGTTGGTGAACGTGATCGCCAGGATCTGTCCCGGGCTCACGTCGCGCTCGGCCAACAGGTAAGCGATCCGGCGCGTGAGTACCGACGTCTTACCGGACCCGGCGCCTGCGACGATCAGCAACGGAGACCCGGTGTGCACCACCGCCTCGCGTTGCTGTGGGTTCAATCCGCGAAGCAGTTCCTCAGCACTCATCTCGCCGTCCAGGCTACCGGGCCCCTCCGACAGTCTCCGGGACCGGCGCTACTTCACCAGCTCACCCTCGGCGACTTCGCCGACACGGCCCGCCCCGGTGTGCACGGCGAGCCCAGGGGTCAGCGGGCGCAGCGTGATCGCGGTGCCCCGTCCCGTGGTCTGCACGTAGACGACGTGCAAACCCGCGCGCACATCGACGACCATCGGCGTACCGCCGACCAGCGCCACCGTCATCTGTCCGTCGCGGTTGGCGCAGTACCCCATCGCGATCGTCCACGTCCAGTTCAGCAACGGCCCCGAGAGCGGTACCCGCGTCACACCGCGCACCTCCGGCGCGGCGCAGCTGCCCGCCCCGGCTGCGAATGTGCGCGCCGGCGTCACACCGCCGGCGACGAGTCGGCCGCGCTTGTCGAGCACCTTCAGGTCGTCGGTGACCGTCCCGAACCGGGCACGGTTGCGGACCCGGCCGAACGTGTGGCTGATCTGGTTCTCCGGGTTCGCCACCGGCGTCAGAATCTCCAGCGGCAGCGCCTGATCGAACATCGTGCGCCCGGTGTCGGACTGCAGCGAAGCCCGCGCCGTGCGCAGGTACTCGGGAGTCGGGTTGTTGCGCCACGACTGCGAGAAGTGCAGCAGCCCCCATCCCGACGACACGACGAGCACCGCCACCGCGGCCCCCGCACCCACCCGAAGTGCACCCCGACGTTCCGCCGTGCCGGCCCGCTCCGGGGCTGGTACGGCCAGCACGAGGGCCAGCGCCGCGGCCATCACCAGCGCGGAGTCGGGCAGGTACCGCATCGTCTGCGCCAGCTCCAGCGCGGTGTTGGCACTGGACCGGTTCCACATCACCGGGATCTGCGCGGCCACGACGTAGGCAGCCGCGGCGACGACGATCGGCCAAGCGCCGCGTCGTAGCTTCACGATCACACCGACGACGATGGCCAACACCGCCCAACCGGCAAGAATCTGCCACAGCGGCGCGAAGCCCATCGGCGGGCTCGGGATCCACCGGTCCCACGTCCATGGCCCGCCCACCAATGACGGGATCACCGCGTTGTTGATCGTGCGCCATGTCAGGTGCAGCGTCTGGCCGACGCTGTGTTGCCCGGCGGCACCCTGCCCGCCGGTCACCGAGAGGAAGACCACCGCCCACACCACGGTCAGTGGGGCCAGCACTTGCCACAGCGGCCGCGCCCCGACGAATGCCGCGGCGAGCGGACCCGGGATCGACGACGAGCCGCGGTCGGTGCGCACCCGCCCGAATCGGCACCACAGCACCGTCGAGAGGAAGACGACGGGAAGGATGTAGAGCGACTTCTCGAAGCACGCCAGCGCCGCCAGGTAGATCAGCGAGCTGCGCACGACGATGAGCCGGGTCGAGACTCCGCCGCGGCACAGGAGCACCGCATCGCCGATCAGCCAGGCCATCGCGAACTGCATGGGCAAAGAGTTGAGACCGGCCGACCACCACACGTACGACGGCACAGTCATCGGCGTGAACAGGAAGAACGCCAGCACCAGCACCTGCGCCCATTGCGAGCGGGCCGAATCCGAGTCAGACAGGATTCGGATCATCCGCCACACCGCCAGCGCCACCGCCGTCGCCAGCACCACCAGGGTGACCGCCGCCGGCCACCAGTGCGTCGGCGCCAGCAGCGTCGTGAGGCCTGCGACGAGGAAGGCACCGGGCATGAAGTGCCCATCGTGATTGTGGGTGAGGTACTCCCACCCGAACACGTTGTGCGTTGAGGCCCGCCCGATCAGGATCAGATCGTCCCAGTAGAAGCCGCCGGTCGCGACCAACACGATGCGTGTCGCGACGTAAGCCGCTATCAACCCGACCGCAACGAGCCCGACCACCGACCGCTTGCCCGGAGCGTTACCTCTTGAAGCCAAACGATCCACGCCTCGAATCGTACGGGCGCCGTCTTCTCCAAGCGGGGACCCCACGATCAGCATGGCCTTTTGCCCGGAAACCGGTGAAAACGACAGGTTGATCGGCTGCGCGGCGTCGCGTGGCAAAATCGTCGTCGTGAGCGACCAAACGCAGCCCTTCGATCCGGCAGACCACAACCTGTCCGACGATGTCACCGTGCTGCCCGACGACATCGAGGTCCTGCGCGTCGAGATCGACCGGCTCGATGCGATCATCCTCGCCGCGATCAAGCGGCGTTCGGCGGTGTCCAAGCGCATTGGGGCGGCGCGAATGGCCTCGGGCGGGCCGCGCTTGGTCCACAGCCGCGAGGTCAAGGTCCTCGACCGCTTCGCCGACCTCGGCCAAGAAGGCCACACCCTGGCGATGCTGCTACTGCGCCTGGGCCGGGGGCCGTTGGGCCGATAGACCGGCGCCCGGACAGAGCCGATAGGCCAGTGCCCCGGCGGCAACCGAGCGCAGACCATATGGTGGAACCATGAGCGACGATGTGACCGCCACACAGTCGTGGCACGCGCTCGCGGCCCACCAGCCGCACGTGTACGCGACTACCCTGCGCGAGCTGTTCGCGCTCGATCCCGATCGCGGCAACGACCTCGTGGTCACTGCTGGCGACCTGCGCATCGACTACTCGAAGAACCGCGTGACGCGCGAGACTCTGGAGCTGTTGCTGTCGCTGGCCCGAGAGACCGGCGTCGAGGAGCAGCGCGACGCCATGCTCGCCGGCGCCCGCATCAACACCTCTGAGGACCGCTCGGTCCTGCACACCGCCCTGCGCCTGCCCGCCACGGCCAAGCTCGTCGTCGACGACGTGGAGGTGGTCGCGCAGGTCCACCAGGTCCTCACCGCGATGGGCGCGTTCACCGATGCCGTCCGCTCCGGGGCGTGGCGCGGCTTCACCGGCGAGGCCATCACCGACGTCGTCAACATCGGCATCGGCGGCTCCGACCTGGGGCCGGCGATGGTGTGCGGCGCGCTGCGGGACTACCACGACGGCCCGCGTACCCACTTCGTGTCCAACGTCGACCCGGCCGACATCCTCGCCACCCTCGACGGTGTCGACCCCGCGACGACGCTGTTCGCCATCTCGTCGAAGACGTTCACCACGCAGGAGACCCTGTCCAACGCACGGGCCGCACGCAATTGGTTGGTCGACGCGCTCGGTGATTCGGCCGCGGTCTCGCGGCATTTCGTCGCGGTCAGCACCAACACCGAGGCCGTCGCGGCCTTCGGCATCGACCCGGCAAACATGTTCGAGTTCTGGGATTGGGTCGGCGGGCGCTACTCGGTCGACTCGGCCATCGGGCTCTCGGTGATGCTGGCGATCGGCAAGGAAGGATTCGCCGAGTTCCTCGACGGCTTCCACACGATCGACGAACACTTCGCCTCGGCGCCGCTGGAGGCCAACGCCCCCGTCCTGCTGGGCATGCTCGATGTCTGGTACGACAACTTCTTCGACGCCGGCAACAAGGCCGTGCTGCCATATGCCAACGACCTCGCGCGTTTCACCGCCTACCTGCAGCAACTGTCGATGGAGTCCAACGGCAAGTCGGTGACCCGCACCGGGCACCCGGTCTCCTGCGACACCGGCCAGGTGTGGTGGGGCGAACCGGGCACCAATGGCCAACACGCCTTCTTCCAGCTCCTGCACCAGGGGACGCGGATGATCCCGGCCGACTTCATCGGTTTCGCCACGCCGTTCCGCGACGTCATCACCGACGACGGGACGTCGATGCACGACCTCCTGATCAGCAACTTCCTCGCTCAGACAAAGGTCCTCGCCTTCGGCAAGACCGCCGAGGACATCGCCGCCGAGGGCGTGGCGCCCGAGCTCATCGCACACAAGGTGATGCCAGGCAACCGGCCGTCGACGACGATTTTTGCGCCCAAGCTGACGCCGTCCACCCTGGGTCAGCTGATCGCCCTCTACGAGCACCAGGTGTTCGTCGAAGGAGCCGTCTGGGGCATCGACTCCTTCGACCAGTGGGGTGTCGAACTGGGCAAGAAGCAGGCGTCCGAACTTCTCGGGGCCCTCACCTCCGCCGACCCGCCGGCCGACCTGGGCGACTCCTCCACCGACGCGCTGGTCGCGTGGTACCGGGCCCAGCAGGGTCGCAGCGTCTGATTGCGCTCGCGTCGGAAGGGTCTTCAGACCATCCGGCGCGACACCGACCCGGGCAGGTGGCGCATCGCCGCCGCCAGCGGCTCCCACGGCCAGCGCGGCACCGCGGCGTACTCCTTCTCCGCCTCGATGGCGGCCACCATGGCGGCCACCCCGTCGTCGGTCTTGGTCATCAGTCTGGTCTTCACGCCACGGTTGATGTCGGTCTCGATGTAGCCGGGTTCGATGATCGTGACGGCGATCGGCTTGCCGGCGAACTCCGCCTGCAGCGCCTGCCCCAGGGCCGTGACCCCCGCCTTCGACGCCGAGTACGCCGCCTGCGCCTTGGGAAGGCCGCGGTTGGCGCTTACCGAGCTGATGAGTACGAGGTGCCCGTAGCCCTGCTCCCGGAAGATCTCCAGTGCCGCCTCCGCCTGGGCCAGCGCGCCGGCGAGGTTCGTCTGGACGGTCTCCAAGTTGGCCCTGGCCTTGCCGGTACCGATCGGCGCACCCTTGCCCAGCCCGGCGTTGACGATGACCCGGTCCAGACCGCCCAGTTCGTCGCGCAGCTTGCCGAAGACCACCGGCACCGAGTCGAAGTCGGTGACGTCAAGCTGCGCGACGGCCACCTGCGCGGCGCTGTCGCGCAGTTCCGCGGCCAGCGCCTCGAGCCGGTCGAGGCGACGCGCACATAGCGCCAGCGCCCGTCCTTGCGCGGCGAATGCGCGCGCCATGCCCTCGCCCAGCCCGGAGCTGGCACCGGTGATCAGGATCTTCTCGCGTGTGGTCACCACGCCACCCTACTCACTTGAGCAGTCGCGACATTCGACGGTCGGCAAGCTTCTTGCCACCCGTCTGACAGGTCGGGCAGTACTGGAATGACCGGTCGGCGAAGGCGACCTGCGCGACGGTGTCGCCACACACCGGGCACGGCAACCCGGTGCGCGCGTGGACCTGCAGCCCGGAGCGCTTCTCCGCCTTCATCGTCGCCACCCCGCCCGGTCCCTCGAGCCGCGCGAGTGCGTCGCGCAGCACCTCGGTAATTGCCGAGTGCAACGCGTCGAGCTGGTCGTCGGACAACCCTTTGGCGGTGGCGAACGGCGAAAGTCGGGCGCGGTGCAGGATCTCATCGGAGTAGGCGTTGCCGATGCCGGCGATGATGCGCTGATCGGTGAGCAGGTTCTTGATGCGGGCTGAACTGCCCGCGCAGATCTGCGCGAGCTCACCACGACTCAATGCCAGCGCGTCGGGGCCCAGCCCGGCGATCCGCTCGACGTCGAGCGGATCGGTAACGACCCACACCGCCAGCCGTTTCTGCGTACCTGCCTCCGTCACATCGAACCCCTCCCCCGGCAGGCCCGCGTGCACGCGCAGCGCGATGGGACCCTTGCCGCCGGGGCGCGGCGGCGTGGGCGACAGGTTCTCGCTCCACCGCACCCATCCGGCGCGCGACAGGTGGATGACCAGGTGCAGCGGCTCGCCGTCGTCGGCGCCCACAGTCGTAATGACGAGGTATTTGCCGATCCGGCCGACCGACGCGACGGTGCGGCCCACCAGCGCCGTGTAGGGCGGATCGGCGGTCTTGAGAACCGCCAGCGACGCCACATCGACGCGGCGGATCGGGAGTCCGGCCATGCGCTCGTCGAGGAAGTCGGCTATCGCCGTGACCTCCGGTAGCTCGGGCATGGGTCAAGTGTGCTCTAGTGAGAGGGTGAGTGCACAGCTGTCCGACGGTGAGTTGGCGGCCGAGATCGCCCGTGGCGCCGGCCGGATCCTGCTCGGCGTGCGCCACGGCGGTCTGCTCGACGGCCGGTTGATCGGCGATGCCGGCGACCAGATCGCACAGGCGTGGATCGGTGCGGCGCTGCGCCGCCGACGCCCGCACGACGCCGTCCTGTCAGAAGAAGCCGACGATGTCGGCGACCGTTCGACAGCGGAGCGGGTGTGGATCATCGACCCCCTCGACGGGACCAGCGAGTTCTGCCACGGCACCGCCGACTGGGCGGTTCACGTCGCACTGACCGTCAACGGTCGGCCCACTGCCGCGGCCGTGGCCATCCCCGCGCGCGACGAGCTGTTCCGCTCCGACGACGTCGAGCAGGTCGGGGGCTCGTTGACCGGGCGCATCGCGGTCTCCCGCTACGGCGGCAGCTACGAATCCGCGCACGTCGCCAATGCCTTGGGGCTCCAGCGCGTCTCGATCGGATCCGCCGGGGCCAAGGCCATGGCGGTGGTGCGCGGTGATGTCGACGCTTACGTGCACGCGGGCGGGCAGTACGAGTGGGACAACTGCGCACCGGTCGGCGTGTGCGACGCCGCGGGACTGCATTGCAGCCGACTCGACGGCTCGGAGATCATCTACAACCAGCGCATGCCATACATGCCGGACTTCGTGATCTGCCGGCGCGAGATCGCCGACGACGTTCTAAGTGCCCTCGACAACGTCTGGTGAGCGCAACAGGTAGATGTCCATCACCCAACCGGCCCGGCGCTTGCATTCCTCGCGGGCAGCGCTGATCTCGTCGGCGACCTGCTCGACGGGACCGGAGATCACCACCTCGTCGTCGGTGCCCAGGTTGGCGCCCCAATAGATCTCGTCACCGGGCCGCGCGGCCGCGCGGAAGGCCTCCGCGCCGTCGAGCATGACGATCTGGTTGCCCGCCACTGCCTCCGGCGTGCTGGGCAGGCGGCGTCCGGTGGTGATGTGAACGGGTTCGCCGATGCGGTTGGCGGTAATCCCATGGGCGGCCGTCAATGCCGAGGCACTGGTCACGCCGGGGATTACGGACAGGTGCACCGACCAGTCCGGCCGCGCTGCCAGGGCATCGACGACGCGCAACGTGCTGTCGTAAAGCGACGGGTCCCCCCACACGAGGAATCCGACGACCCGATCGCGCCCCGGCTGCTCGGGGAGCGCCGCGATGGCCTCGGCGATGGCATCGACGCGGGCCGCGTGCCAGCGGCGCACCTCGGTGGCGTAGTCAGAGGGGTGGCGATCACGCGGCGGATCGGCGACGACGAGGACGTCGCAGTCGGGCGCGTAACGCTCGAGCATCTCGGTGCGCAGCCGCCGCATCGACGCGGTGGACTCACCCTTGTCGAGCAGCACCACGGCGTCGAGACGGCCCAGTGCGTCGACGGCCTCGAGGGTGATCTGTCGCGGACCGCCCGGTCCCACGCCGATCACCGCGACGTCGACGGTGTACCGCGCACCGCGGCCCGGCACCCTGTCGGGTGCCGGGCCGCGGCGGTTGTGCTGGATTACTCGAACTTCTTGAATCCGGCGGCCTCGGCGTCAGCCTCGGTCGCGAACCAGATCTCCGCGATCGTCGCCTTGTAGGCGCGCGATGCGGGGGTGTGGTACAGGCCGGAATCTGCGTTGCCCTTGATCGGGAACCCCTTCGGCTCGGCATTGCCGGGCAGCGGGAGGTGCGAACCCTTGGGCAGCGGAACGGTGGTCCCGTCGGCCTTGGTCCAGGTCGCCGCAGCCGCACCGGCTGCACCAGCCGCACCAGCGACAGTCGCGGCGCCAGCAGCACCCTTGTCCTTGATGTCCCCGACGAGGCCCTTGGCGTCGGCGCCGAGATCCTCGGCACCACCCTTGACCTTGCCAGCGAGATCCTCGGCGCCGTCCTTGACCTTGTCGAAGGCGCCTTCGGCGGCACCCTTGACCTTGTCCCCGGCACGACCGGCGGCACCAGCGGCATCCTCGGCCGCATCCTTGACCTTGCTACCGGCCGCCGCAGCAGCAGTACCGGCGGCAGCAGCCGCACCGGCTGCACTGGCAGCAATCTTGCCGCCCGCACCCTTGACCGCGCCGACAGCGCCGTCGAGGTTCGGGGCCTTCAGATCGGGGGCGTGCAGGCTCACGTTGTGGCCCTTGCCCTTACCGGTCAGCAGTCGCCACAGCCACGCCAACAGCAGCAGGCCGCCGATGATCAGCAGCGGCAGCAGCAGCCACCACCAGTTGAAGCCGCTCGTCTTGGGTGCGGAGACGTTGACGTCGGGAGCGTTGATGTCGGGCGCATTGACGTCCGGCACGTTCACATTGGGGGCACCGACGTTCGGCAGGTTGATCTTGGGCCAACCCGGCAGGCTGAGCGCCGGCCACTTCAGGCCACCCAGCTTGGCACCGAGGTCCGGCAGCCCGATGTCGGGCAGGTTGATCCACTTGCCGGTCTTGGCATCAAAGGTGAGCGTGCCGTTGGCGAACTTCTGCGTGATGATGTCGCCGTTGACCTCGGCGGCACCAACCGGAACGCCGAGCGCACCGGCGATCTGCGGATCAGCCAGAGCAGCTGCGAACGGGCCGCGGACGACCCAAGCACCCGTCTGAGGGGTCCAGTAGATCTTCGGATGGTCCTCGGCAGCGAACTCGGCGTAGCGCGCACCCTCGGGTGCCGGTGCGACGCCCTCGCTCTTCGTCGGGAAGCCCAACGAGCCGGTCGGGCCCTGCTCCTCGACGAACTTGTCGTTGATCGCGCCGTAGAGGACCTGCGCGCCGGTCTTGTCAGACCAGTAGATCGCGCCGCCGGCGTACTTCTGCTCGAAACCGTCGCCGACCGACGTGACGTCGCCTTCCTTCTCACCGAGACCGGTGTTGCGGAAGCCCTGGTCGGCCGATCCGTCGGCGACTGCGGCGGCGGCCTTGTCGATTGCACCGCGGGCATCGTCGGCCGGAGCCGCATGCGCGAGCGGGGCGACGAGCATCAGTGAACCGGCCGCGGCAACAACACCCACCGCGAGCCGGCGCAGGGCGTGCAGCCCTGAATTCTTCTGTACGGGTTTCACTCCGTGCACTCCTTGTCCTCATGGCAGGTTAAATCCATACCTGCACATAGCTTGCTACACGATCGCAAACTGTGCAGCGGAATCGTAACGACACCCAGAAGGTCCCACCGGAGTGAAATCTCGAGTTGGTTGCCGATAGCCACCCTAGTGCCGCAACAGCGGCGGCGGAACCTCCTGGTGGCTGAATCGTTACTTTCACCCGCGATGGATGAAAGACCCCAGGCAAGGGGTTGGTGCAAGAGTCGTCACCGAGAACAATGACTGCGCAAGAAACCGACCTGCCGATGCAAAACAGAATCTGGAGAGCCCCATGACCGACTCGACACTGCCGGAAGCACTTCATGCCTGGCACCGACTCGTGAGCAACCCCGACCGCGATACCCTCCGAAGTCTCCTCAGCGAGGACATCGTGTTCCGTTCACCGGCCATGTACAAGCCCAAGCACGGAAGAGAAGCGGTCGAGATGTTTCTCTGGGCAGCGCTGAGTGTGCTCGCTCCGAGCATTCAGTACCACCACGAGTGGATCGATCGCGACGACAATTCCGCGGTCCTGCTGTTCACCGCCGACGTTGCGGGGCGAGAGGTCAACGGAGTCGACATCGTTCGTTGGGGTCCTGACAACCGACTCACCGAATTCACCGTCATGATCCGGCCCCTCCAGGGCCTGCAAACGGTCATCGGCGCGATCGGAGAGCAGTTGGAGGCCGACCGATGAGTCCATCGAAATCGGTGTTCGCCGCAGGCGGCACGATCGGTGTCGACCCACGGTCGCAACCCGCAAGACAGTTGTGCTCCCGGTAGGATTCGAACCTACGACACCGGCTTTAGGAGAGCCGTGCTCTATCCCCTGAGCTACGGGAGCGGGATGCGCGAATGCGCATGTCACACTATTTTCCGGCCGCCTCCACGCGGGCAGCGATCGCGTTGACGAAAACCGAGCGGATATCGTTCGGCGTCTTCGCGGTATAGGAGGTGCCACCGGTCGCATCGGCGATCATCTTCAGCGCCTTGGCATCGGCGCTGTCGGAGATTCCAATGGTCAGGATCAGCACGGGCCGCGCCGGGTCCTGCATCTTCTTGAGCTCGCCCAGCAGATCCTCGAGACCGATGCTGTTGGCATCCTCGTTGGTCCCGTCAGTCATGATGATGACCGAATTCGAGTAGTTCGGGTCGTAGGTGCTCTGTACCTTCTTGTACGCGGCGAGCGTGGTGTCGTACAACCCGGTTCCACCGTGGACGTCGGTGAGTTCGCTCTTCACGGTGTCGGCGAGCACCTCGCGATGCGTCCGGCCGTCAGCGGATCGGGCACCCAGTGGTCGGATCTGCGCGGCCTCCTTGTAGTCGATCCCGGGTCCGCCGCGGTCGATACTGAATACCCAAAAGCCGATCTGGGCGTTGTTCGGGAACATTTTCAGCCCGGACAGCGACGCCTCGCGCATCAGGTCCGCGCGCGTGCCCGAGCCCGTGCTGGCAACCATCGAGCCGGAGACATCCTCGACGACGAGCGTCCGGATGGGGATCGCCAGGACCTGCCACTGGCGCAGCGCACGGTCGACCTGCGCTGGATCCTTCAGGGTCAAGGGCTTCACGTCCCCGACGCCGGCACCGTCGGCCAGGGGCTTGCCCTGCGCGTCGCGGAAGAACGACCGTCCCAGGATCTGCTTGCCCTCGCTGGAGTTGATTGCGTCCGTGAGGGCTTTGCCGGCCTTCTGCGCGGTCTCACTGCGGTCCTGCCCGGCCGTGTTCACCAACGGATAGTCCAGGATGACATCGCCGTCCTGCGGGGTGGCAGCCTTCAACTGCGAACCCTGGTGCGTCTTGGTGAACAGCACGAACTGCTGCTCGGTGGTCAACACCGGGATGTCGGCATTGGTGTTGGCCAGGTTGAGCCGGTATCCCTCGGAATCGTTGGCCGTACGAGCATTGTTCTGCTGGACGGCCAGGATCGTCATGGCATCGATCAATTGCTTCTGGGTGATGCGGCCGGTGTCGACCTCGGCCAGCGCACCCATGATCGGGACGTCGCCGATGGTCGTGTCGATCGGCGAACCCATCCGCAGGTTGGGCAGCTTCATCACGTCGACCCAGCTCTTGAGCGTGGAGACCTGCTGTCCGGTGACGACGACCGGGCTCTTGGCGATCGAGTCGGCAACGGCTGGCAGTGGTCGCTTCACCTGCTCACTCACGCGCCGGACCTGTGCCGACGAGTCGCCGACCCACAGGTCGGGCGTCTTGTCGGGGGAGGTGAGGTGCGCCGGGACGTCGGGACCGGGCAGCGCCGTCACGGTGAACGCATAGCACTTCCCGGCTGCGGACTCGGCGACCTCCTTGAGGGGGCCCGCCAGCGCCGGGTCGACGGCGACGGTGACCGGCTCGTCCTTGCACCCGAACGCACCACCGCGCCAAGCGACGAACCCGCCGACGAGGGCGAGGACGACCAGCAAGGAGGCGATCGCCCAGATCAGCCCCGAGCGGCGGGGCGTGCTGGTGTCGGCGTGCTCAAATCCGAACCCGGAATCGGTGGTGGCGTGTCGGCTCATTTCGACTCCTCAGCGACGAAGACTGACTTGAAGTTCTCCAGCGACCGGTGCAAGTCGTCCCTCGTGGCGAGCGCCGCGGCCTTGCCTGCCGGACCGATCAGCGGCAACCCGCCCAGATCGATTTCGAAGGTCACCTTCGCGCCGTCGCCGTCGGGGGTGATGGCCAGGTCCAACTTGGCCTTCACACCACCTTTGCCGTCGCCCTTGAGGCGGACCTCGTGCGGTGGGTCGAACTTCTCGACGGTCCAATTGAATCGGACTCGCACACCTTTAAGCTTGACCACCGAGGACACCTTGACACCCTTGGTCAGATCGCTGGGCGCGGGGACCTCGCTGCGCCACCCGTCGTGCAGCGTGAGCCACTCGTCGTACTGGGACAAATCGGAAGCATGGGCCCACGCGTCCTCGACGGACATGTCAACACGCACGGAGTCGCTCACCTTGGCCATGAGACATCAGCCTACTGTGCTAACGCGGGCCCGGGAACTGTTGGGCTGTCACCTCGTCGGCCACGGCGCCACGGTCATGATCACCGAGGTAGAGGCCTACGACGGGGTGAACGACCCGGCGTCGCACGCCTTCACCCGGACGCCGCGGTCGGAAATCATGTATGGACCGCCGATGCGGCTCTACGTCTACCGCCTCCACGGACACCACTGCGCCAACGTCGTGACCGGTCCCACCGAGAGCGCGAGCGCCGTGCTGATCCGCGCTGGACGCATCGTCGACGGCGTCGACACGGCGCGCGAGCGGCGCCTCAGCGCCCGCGACGACGACGCGCTCGCTCGCGGGCCCGGCAACCTCACCCAAGCGCTAGGGATCACGATCGAGGACCTCGGTACCGACTTGCGCGACCCGTCACCGGTGACGCTGCGCCCCGCCGGCGCGGCAATCGATGCCGCGCGCATCCTCAGCGGGCCGCGCGTCGGCGTGCGGCGCGCCGCGGAGCAGCCGTGGCGGTTCTGGCTTGCCGACGAGCCGTCAGTGTCGGCCTACCGCCGTCACCCGCGAGCCGGGGAAGCCAACTCCTCGTCGTCGACATCGTCGTCGAACTCGTAGGCCAACGGGCGGTCCTCGGGGACGAATCGGGGGATGAGGCGATTGACCACTTCGATCGCGACCATCCCGACGACAGCGAGCCCGAGCCCGACGGCGTTGTTGCCCCAGTTCGACGAATCGAGGTTGAACCACTCCTGTGTCTGGTGCCAGGTGAAGATGACGACATAGGCCAGCGCTGAGACGACCAGCAGTGCGATCTTCCACCACGTGTAAGGCCGCGCAACGACGACGAGGACGTAGAAGGCGGTGGCGATGAGCGCCATCAGCGTCGCGGTGGACGCCTGCGCGACGGCGGGCGGCACATGGTCGGCCTCGATGCCCAACCGCGGGCCGTCGGATCCACCCGGATTGACCAGCACGAACGTGATGAACGTGACCAGTCCGACGATGATCCCGTTGGGCACCGCGTGGGTCAGGACCCGCTTGACGAAACCGGTGCGCGCGCGCTCGTTGTTCGGGGCCAGCGACAGGACGAAGGCCGGGACGCCGATGGTGAACCACGCCGAGATGGTGATGTGGATCGGCTGGAACGGGTAGGCCAACGACGCGAAGCCGAAGATCTTGCCCGCGACCCCGGCGATCCCGACCAGCAGTGCGAGCAGGACCGCGTAGACCGTCTTGGTGAGGAACAGGTTGGCGACGCGCTCGATGTTGCCGATGACGCGCCGGCCCTCGCCGACGACGTAGGGCAGCGTCGCGAACTTGTTGTCGAGGAGCACGATCTGTGCCACCGACCGGGCCGCGGAGCTGCCCGAACCCATTGCGACGCCGATATCGGCGTCTTTGAGGGCCAGCACGTCGTTGACGCCGTCGCCAGTCATCGCGACGGTGTTGTGGCGCGACTGCAGCGCCTTGACCATCGCCCGCTTCTGGTCTGGCCGGATCCGGCCGAACACGGTGCCGTCGGTGACGACCTCGGCCAGCTCGTCGGTCTCCTTCGGAAGCTGCCGGCCATCGACAGCGTTCTCGACCGATCCCAGTCCGAGCGACGCCGCGACGGCGCCCACCGAGCGCGCGTTGTCACCGGAGATCACCTTCACCGCGACATGCTGTCGCTCGAAGTAGTCGAGGGTGTCCTTGGCGTCGGGGCGCACGCGCTGCTCCAAGATCACCAAGGCCACCGGCGTCATCTGATCGACGGCGCCGGGCTCGTCGACCGCGATGTCGGTGCGGGCCAGCAGGAGCACCCGCAGGCCGGTCTCGCCGATCGCCGTGGCCTGGGCGGACACCGCGCTGGACGGGTCGAGCAGGATGTCGGGCGCGCCGATCAACCAGTTGCCCGCCGACGATCCGGACGCGTCGGCGAATGACATGCCGCTCCACTTGAGCGCCGACGAGAACGGCTGCACCGACGTCGCCGTCCAATTGGGGCCGTCGGGGTAGGCCTCGCCGATGGCTTCGATGCTCGCGTTGGGGCGCGGGTCGGCCGCCGCCATTGCCGCGAGAACCGCGCGGGCCTGCTCCTCGTCGACGCCGGAGCCATCGATCAGCTGCAGTTCCGACAGCCGCATCCCGTTCTCCGTCAGCGTGCCCGTCTTGTCGGCGCAGACAATGTTGACGCGGGCCAACCCTTCGATGGCCGGCAGCTCGTTGACCAGGCACTGCCGCTGACCGAGGCGGACGACGCCGACAGCGAAGGCGATCGACGTCATCAGTACCAGGCCCTCGGGGACCATCGGGACCAGGGCCGCCACCATGCCCAGGATGCCGGGCTTGACCGACTCCCACGCGAGCGACCCGTCACCGGCGATGAACAGCTGGTTGATGATCGTGAGGATGCCGGCCGGGATCAGCAGCCACGTGATGACCTGCAGGATCTTGTTGATGCCGTTGCGCAGCTCGGAATCGACGAGGGTGAACTTCGATGCCTCGGCCGCCAGCTTCGCGGCGTAAGCCTCGGAGCCGACCTTCGTCGCACGGTAGGACCCTGATCCCGACACGACGAAACTGCCCGAGAGGATCTTGTCGCCGACCGCCTTGTCGACGGCGTCGGCCTCACCGGTAAGCAGGGATTCGTCGACGTCGAGCGCCGCGGACTCCACCGTCTCCCCGTCGACGACGATCTGGTCGCCGGGCCCCAGCTCGATGATGTCGTCGAGGACGACTTCCTCGGGCGCCACCTGGACCGCGACGCCGTCGCGGCGCACCGCCGGCTTGGCCTGTCCGACGATGGAGAGCCGGTCGAGCGTCTGCTTGGCGCGGATCTCCTGGATGATGCCGATACCGCTGTTGGCGATGATGATCAGCCCGAAGAGGCCGTTCTTGAACGACCCGGTGGTCATCACCAGCGCGAAGAGGACGCCGAGCATGGCGTTGATGCGCGTGAACACGTTGGCGCGGATGATCTCGCCCACGGTCCGGCCGGTCTTCTCACCGGCGACGTTCACCTGTCCGGCCGAGACGCGCTGGGCGACTTGCGCCGCGGTGAGCCCGCGCGCGGGGTCGACCGGATCGGTCCGTTCCGGGGTTTCGACGGTCACGTCGACTCCTTCCACCAGTCAGGTGCGACCGTGGCGGTACCGGTGCGACGGGTGACGTCGAACTCACCGCCCGGTTGGGGGATGACGATGTCGACCCGGGATCGGCCCGGTGATGGGGCCGCTGCATCCGAGAGCCGCGCGGCGGGTTCGCCCCACCTGTGTCGCGCGAGGTTGAACGTACCCCAATGGATGGGCAGGAGCAGCGCGTCTTCTCCACGCGTCAGCATCCGGTGGATCGTGACCGCTTCCTCCGGGTTGACGTGGATGTCGGGCCACAACGGGTCATAGGCGCCGATCGCGATCAGCGTCAGGTGGAACGGACCGTGGACCAGGCCGACGTCGTCGAAGGACTCGCTGAACCCGGTGTCGCCGGAAAAGAACACCCGGTGGCGCGGACCGATCACCGCCCAACTCGCCCACATCGTCACGTTGCGGTCCAGGCCGCGGCCGGAGAAGTGGCGTGCGGGCACCGCGACGAACTTGAGATGACCGCTGGCGGTGGGGACCACGACATCGGAGTCCCACTCCGCCATACGGATCCGGTCGGCCCCGATCCCCCACGACCGCAGGTGTGCGCCGACGCCGAGCGGGCAGACGAACACCACGTCCGGCTGCAGGCGGGCGATTTCCACAACGGTGGCGGTGTCGAGGTGGTCGTAGTGGTCGTGGCTGATCAGCACGACGTCGATCGGCGGGAGCTCGTCGACGCTGCAGGGCAGCGGGTGCAGCCGGGCCGGGCCGACCGCTTGCGACGGGGAGGCGCGTCGTGAGAACACCGGGTCGGTGAGGATCCGCGCACCGTCCAGCTCGACGAGCACACTGGCATGTCCCAGCCAGGTCGCCGCGAGGTCGCGCGGTGAGTGTGCGAAGTCGGGGTGGTCACCATGACCTTGCGGGTGGGCCGTCCGGGGCGCCGGATCATGTCGCCCAGCGCCGCGGCGGGGTTACCCATCATCGGCGACGGCGGATCGGCATTGGCGAACCGCCCGTCGACGAGGAATCTCGATCCGGCTACTTCGGCGGCGATCGCCTCGAGGGTGGCGCCGATCGCCCGGGCGGGGGGCACCCCGACGCCCGCCAGCCGCCCGGTCGCGCCCGATATTGCACCGCGTACCGCCGACGATGCGCTATGGCGAATTCCCTTGTCCGTCACCGCATCCAATGTACCGAGCGGATGCACGTTAGGATCGACACATCAGGACACATGTCCGAGAATTCCGGGGGCAGACGGAATGAGGTTGCGATGGCGCGCATGTCGGTCGAGGAGCGTCGAGAGGCGCTGATCGAAGCCGCCTACCGGGTTATCGCCGACCACGGGGTCGAGGGCGCCACGACGCGAAGGGTGTGCGCCCAAGCCAACATGCCGCTGGCCAGCTTCCACTACGCATTCGAGTCGCGAATGGCACTGCTCACCGCCGTCATCGACCAAGCGGTGCCGCGCAGGCACACCTCGCTGGCCGACGAGATCCGCGAGTACACCCCTGCCGGAGACCTGCCCGGTGACGGACTGGCCGGTGTCGAGCGCGAGGTCGATCAGTCTCTGCAGGCACTGTTCCTCCTCATTGTGAAAGACCCCGGTCGTGTGCACGCCACCATGTCGCTCGCGCTCTACTCGCGCCAGCAGGAGGAACTGCGCAAGGCCGGCCGCGAAATGTGGCAGCGGCTCTACGAACTCGGAACCGCGACACTCGAATCGATCGCACAACGTCACGGCACCAACTGGTCTCTGCCTTCGGAGAAACTCGGGCCACTGCTCATCGCGGCCACCAACGCCGTCGGGATGGTCTACCTGACGACCACCGACGAGAAGCAGACCGAACAGGTCATCGATGCGATCAAAGACTGGATCATGACGTATGCGGTGGCAGCCGACGAGAGCGATTCCAGCGGCGAATAGATTGGTGGGCGTGGAAACCTGGTTCGATGACCCGGAGGCGTACTGGGCGGGGATCGACGCCGCCGTGCGGGCTGCGCGGCTACCCGCGCCCGTCCTGGCGGTCGACGCGATTGCGCTTGAACACAACATCGCCGACCTGAGGCGCCGCGCCGGCGGGGTGCCCATCCGCGTGGCGAGCAAGTCCCTGCGCGTGCGATCGGTGATCAGCGACATCCTGCGACGCGACGGCTTCGCCGGAGTGTTGGCCTACACCGTCGACGAGGCACGCTGGCTCGCCACCGCCGCAGAGATCCCCGACGTCTTGCTCGGCTATCCGTCGGTGTCGACGGCCGCCATCGGCCGCCTCCTCGCCGACGAGACCGCGGCGCAGCGCGTCACCCTGCTTGTCGACTCGCCCCGCCACCTCGACGTCATCGATGCGACCGTGGCACCGTCGGGACGGCGACCGGTGCGCGTGGCCATCGACCTGGACGCGTCGCTGCGTTACGCGCGCGGGATGGTCCACCTCGGCGTGCGTCGATCCCCCATCCACTCGGTGGCCGACGCCGCTCGGCTCGCCGCAACGATCACCCGGCGCCCCGGCTTCACGCTGGTCGGAGTCATGTCCTACGAGGCGCAGGTCGCCGGGTTCGCCGACGACGCGGCGGGCGCGATGCGCAACCAGGCGATCGGGGTGATTCAGTCGCGGTCGATGCGGGAGCTGATCGCGCGGCGCAGCAAGGCGGTCGCCGCGATCCGGGAGTACGCCGACTTGGAATTCGTGAACGCGGGCGGCACCGGGTCGCTCGAGGCGACCTCGACCGACCCGTCGGTGACCGACATCGCGGCGGGCAGCGGATTCTTCGGAGGTCACCTGTTCGACGGCTACTCGCACTTCCAACCCGCCCCGGCCATGTGCTTCGGCCTCGACATCGTCCGCCGCCCGTCGCGCGACATCGTGACCGCCCTCGGCGGCGGGTGGATCGCCTCGGGCCCGCCCGCACTCGATCGGCTCCCGAAGCCCGTGTGGCCGGCCGGGCTCTCCTACATCGGTTCGGAGGCCGCGGGCGAGGTGCAGACCCCGTTGCGCGGCCCGGGTGCCCGCCACCTCGGGATCGGCGACCGGGTGTGGTTTCGCCACACCAAGTCCGGCGAACCCGCCGAACACGCCAACGAGGTCGCGATCATCGACCGGGGCGCCGACGGCGGGCCGCGCGTCGTCGACGTCGTACCGACCTATCGCGGCGAGGGGAAGTGCTTCCTGTGAGCAGCACCGAGCATTGGGAGAACTGGGGCCACACCTACGAGGCCGACCCGACGGTGGTCGTGCCCGCCACTGTCGCGGAGCTACAGGCAGTCGTCGCCGACGCCGCCGCCTCGGGGCGCAAGGTCAAGCCGATCGGCGCCGGGCACAGCTTCAGCGGGATCGGGGTGCCGACCGACATCCAGGTGCGGCTGTCGCAACTGCGCGGCGTGGTCAGCGCCGACGCCGCTGCGGGCACCGTCACGCTGGCCGCGGGCACCCACCTGCATGAGATCCCCAGGCTGCTCGCCCCACTGGGCCTGGCCATGGCCAACCTCGGCGACGTCGACCGGCAGACGGTCGCGGGTGCCACGTCGACCGGCACCCACGGCACCGGCGCCGCCTTCGGCGGCATCAGCACCCAGATCGCCGGGGTGACGCTCGTGAACGGACGAGGCGAGCAAGTCCACATAACTGCCGATGACCCCGATCTGGCCGCCGCTGCGCTGGGCCTCGGTGCACTCGGCGTTCTGACCGACATCACGCTGCGGTGCGTGCCCGCGTTCCATCTGGAGGCGGTCGAGGCACCCGGCCGATTCGACGAGGTGCTGGCCGGATGGGACGAGACGATCGCCTCGATCGACCACTACGAGTTCTACTGGTTCCCGCACACCGACTGCTGCCTGACCAAGACCAACACGCGGCTCCCAGCGACGACGCCGGTGAGCGGACCGTCGTCGGTGCGCCGCTACATCGACGACGAGCTGCTCTCCAACAAGCTGTTCGGGCTGATGTGCGCGATCGGTCGGCGCGTGCCCGCCGCCGTCCCGACGATCAACCAACTCAGCGGGCGCGCGCTGTCGGCGCGCACGATCGTCGACTCGTCGACCAACATCTTCATCTCCTCGCGCGAGGTGCGCTTCCGGGAGATGGAGTACGCCATCCCCGTCGAGGCCGTCCCCGATGCGCTGCGCGAGGTGCGGGCGATGATCGACAAGCGCCGCTACCGGGTCAGCTTCCCGATCGAGGTGCGCGCCGCCGCCGCCGATGACCTGATGCTCTCCACCGCGGCCGGGCGCGAAAGCGGCTACATCGCCGTGCACCGCTACGCCAAGGACGATCCGGCGGATTCGGCGGCTTATTTCGCCGACGTGGAGGCGATCATGACCGCGCACGCCGGTCGGCCGCACTGGGGCAAGATGCACACCCGCGATGCAGACTACCTGCGCACCGTGTACCCCCGCTTCGACGAGTTCGTCGCGGTCCGCGACCGGTTCGACCCCGATCGGGTCTTCACCAACGACTACCTGGACCGGGTCCTGGGGGCCTGACCCCTCAGCGGCCTCGGAACACGGGGGTCCGCTTTTCTGTCCGCGCAGCACGCCCCTCGGCGAGGTCCTCGCTGAGCCAGGCCGCCTTCATGGCGTCTTCGCGCTCCTGCGGTGCGGCGTCGCGCGCCCCGTCGCCGGTCAGAACCATCTTGTAGTGCTGCAGGGTCAGCGGCGCCCAACCGGCGATTTGCGCGGCCCACGCCTGTGCGTCGGCGAGCCCGCCGATCCGGTTGGCGAACCCGACGCCCAGCGCGCGGTCGGCGGTCAACATGTCGCAGCCGATCAGGATGCCCCGGGCATGGCCGTCACCGACGAGGGAAGCCAGGCGCCGGATCGTCCATTCGTCGACGGCGACGCCGATCTTGGCCGCCGGGATGCCCACCGACGCCCCCGGCGCCATGACGCGCAGGTCGGCGACCATCGCAAGCTGGAGTCCGGCGCCCAGCGCGGTCCCGTTCAACGCGGCGATGACGGGCACCGGCGTGGCCTCGATCTGTTTGAGGACGGCGACGAGCCGGTCGATGAAGTCGAGGTCGTACACCGGACCGGACAGATCGGCGCCGGCACTGAACACCGCGCCGCGCCCGGTCAGCACGATGGCCCGGGCGCCGGAGTCGACGGCAGCGGTGAAGGCCGCCGACAGACCGTCGAGCATCTCCTCGTCGAGCGCGTTGCGCTTGACCTCCCGGTCGAGTTCGATCGTCGTGACGGCACCGTCGCTGGAGCTATGGATCATGACGGTAAACCTACCGCCTCTGGGCCTGTGGCGTGTGGATGGCTAGACTCTGCAACCATGCGCATGCCGAAGCTGAAAGTTACCGCAGCAGCCGCGTTCATCGGGCTCGGAGCAATCGCCGGAGTGGGCGCGGTGGCCGCCCCCGAGGCCGCCGCCAGCTGGGCCCACCCGGGCCGGGGCGACGTGATCTCTTTCGACGTCTATTCGGAAACGACGTGGACGACCGTCTCCTACATCAACGGCGGCAACATCCTGCGCCAGCAGCACTTCAACTTCCGCCCCGACGAGCGACAGGCCGACGGTCGCTTCCACCGTCGATTCAGCTTCCGCAGCGCGGTGCCCAACCAGATCCTCGCGGTGAAGATTCAGCAGGAAGGCATGCAGGCCAGCTGCAAGCTGTTCGTCAACAACAAGCTGAAGGTCGAGCGCACCGTAAACGGCGAGCGCGCCGCAGCGTTGTGCGGGGTGCGCGGCACCGAAGCGCCGCCACACGGGCTCAGCTGACGCCGAGCAGATCGATCACAAAGACCAGCGTCTTACCCGACAGCCGGTGCCCGGCACCTGCGGGACCGTAGGCCAGGGCCGGGGGCACCGTCAGCCGACGACGGCCGCCGACCTTCATGCCCGGAATGCCCTCCTGCCAGCCCGGGATGAGCCGGTTCAGCGGGAACTCGACCGACTCGCCGCGGCCCCACGAGGAGTCGAACTCCTCGCCGCTGTCGTACTCAACGCCCACGTAGTGCACGTCGACCGTCGCACCGGGGAGAGCCTCGGCGCCGTCGCCGACGACGATGTCGCTGATCACCAGTTCCGCCGGCGCAGGACCGTCGGGGAACTCGACCTCGGGCTTCTCGAGATTCGCCATGTCTACCGGTCTCCCATCGCGACGTAGTCGCGCTCGGTGTACCCGGTGTACAGCTGGCGCGGACGACCGATCTTGGTCGTCGGGTCGTTGTGCATCTCGCGCCAGTGGGCGATCCAGCCGGGCAGGCGGCCCAGGGCGAACAACACGGTGAACATGCGCGTCGGGAAGCCCATCGCCCGGTAGATCACGCCGGTGTAGAAGTCGACGTTCGGGTAGAGCTTGCGCTCGATGAAGTAGTCGTCGCTCAGTGCAACCTCTTCCAGGCCCTTGGCGATGTCGAGCATCTCGTCCTCCACGCCGAGGGATTCGAGGATGGAGTCGGCCGTCTTCTTGACGATCGCGGCGCGCGGGTCGTAGTTCTTATAGACGCGATGCCCGAAGCCCATGAGCTTCACGCCGTCTTCCTTGTTCTTGACCTTCGTCATGAACGCCTTGGTGTCGCCGCCGCTGCGCTGGATGTCCTCCAGCATCTCCAGCACCGCCTGGTTGGCGCCGCCGTGCAGCGGGCCCCACAGCGCGTTGATGCCGCCGGAGATCGAGGTGAACAGGTTGGCCTGGCTCGACCCGACCAAGCGCACCGTCGACGTCGAACAGTTCTGCTCGTGGTCGGCGTGCAGGATGAACAGGATATCGAGCGCGCGCTCAAGCACGGGGTTGGGCTTGTAGTGGTGCTCGGTGCGCTTGAACATCATGCTCAGGAAATTGCCGGTGTAGCTCAGATCGTCGTCGGGGTACACCACCGGCAGGCCGCGGATATGGCGGTACGAGAAGGCCGCGATCGTCGGCACCTCGGAGATCAGCCGCACGATCTGCTCGTTGCGGATGGCCGGGTCGAAGATATTGGCCGACTCGGGGTGGAAACTCGACGACGCGCCGACCGCGCTGATGAACATGCCCATGGGGTGCGCGTCGTGGCGGAAGGCGTCGATCAGGTGCTTGATATTCTCGTGAATAAACCAGTGCTTTTTGATCTCGGCTTCGAGCTTGGC
>DLKD01000025.1 GCA_002477755.1 Gordonia sp. UBA7599 | reverse complement strand
GGCGGAGTACTTCCGTGACGTCAAGCACCAGGACGTGCTGCTGTTCATCGATAACATCTTCCGCTTCACGCAGGCGGGCTCGGAGGTTTCGACGCTGCTCGGCCGCATGCCGTCGGCCGTGGGTTACCAGCCGACGCTGGCCGACGAGATGGGCGAGCTGCAGGAGCGCATCACGTCGACGAAGGGCCGCTCGATCACCTCGCTGCAGGCGATCTACGTCCCCGCCGACGACTACACCGACCCGGCACCGGCAACGACCTTCGCTCACCTCGATGCGACCACCGAGCTGTCGCGCCCGATCTCGCAGCTGGGTATCTACCCGGCTGTGGACCCGCTGACGTCGACCTCGCGCATCCTAGAGGCGTCGATCGTGGGTGACGAGCATTTCCGCGTCGCCAACGAGGTCAAGCGCATCCTGCAGAAGTACAAGGAGCTGCAGGACATCATCGCGATCCTCGGTATGGACGAGCTCTCCGAGGAGGACAAGGTCACGGTCAACCGGGCCCGTCGTATCCAGAAGTTCCTCGGGCAGAACTTCCTCGTTGCGGAGAAGTTCACCGGCCAGGTCGGCTCGGTCGTGCCGCTGGCCGATACCATCGATGCCTTCGACCGGGTCTGCAAGGGCGAGTTCGACCACCTGCCCGAGCAGGCGTTCAACAGCTGTGGCGGGCTCGACGACGTCGAGGCCGCGGCTGCCAAGCTCGCCGGGAAGTAGAGACCGGTCATGGCGGACAAGAGCTTCCGGGTAGATCTCGTCTCAGCCGACGAGCGACTGTATTCGGGTGAGGCAACGATCCTCGTCGCCCAGACCACCGACGGTGAGATCGGCGTTTTGGCCGGCCATGCTCCGTTGTTGGGCCAGCTGCGCGAAGGCGGCTACATCGCGGTCACCGAGGTCGGGGGCGATCGCCGCGTTGCGGCGGTGACCGGTGGCTTCCTGTCGGTGGCGACGGAGGGCGTGACCATTCTCGCCGAGTCGGCGGAATGGGCCCATCACGTCGACGTCGCGGCCGAGACCGCGGCTCTCGAAGAAGCCGAGCCCGGTAGCGAGACACACCAGCTCGCGAAGTCCCGACTGTCAGCGGCTGCCGCCCTGGCAAGGTAGTAATGCGCGTCGTCAATCGCCCGATTCGGTGTTCACCGCCGGTCGGGCGATTGGTGTCTGTGCCCATGCCCGTGGCACCGGTGTCGTGATGGTCGTCTGGATCGTCGTACTAGCCGTAGCGCTCGCTGCGGCAGTCGCCGTTGCGTCCCTGTCGATGTACCGGTTGGCTGAACTGCGACGGAGTGGCACCCCGCTGCTATTGCGACCAGTGCCGGCGGCGGAGGACCACGGCTGGCACCACGGATCCGCGCACTACGGCGACGACACGCTGGTCTACCACCGTCTGGTGACCTTCTGGCGCGGCCCTGCCGTGCGGCTCATCCGCAGTGCGATCACGGTGGTGGGGCGACGGGAGCCGCGCGGCACCGAGCGGGAGATCCTCGATGGGCTGGTCATCGTCGAACTCGGACCGGGTGCCGACGCAGCGGGCGGTGCTTATGAGTTGGGCATGACACCCGACGCGTTCACGGCCTTCCAGGCCTGGCTCGAATCGGCTCCGCCGCCGCGGGCCCGTCGTCGGTCAAGCTGACCCGCAGCTCAGGCGTCCGGGCGCGTGCGATTGCCGCCGGGCACCCATTTGACGTCGCCAGCCGGTCCGGCAGCGACGCGGGCGAGAATGAACAACAGGTCAGAGAGCCTGTTGAGGTATTTCGCCGGTAGCACCGACGTGTCCTGCGGGTGGGCGTCGATCGCTGCCCACGCGGAGCGCTCGGCCCGCCGCACGACGGTCCGCGCTTGGTGCAGCAGTGCGGATCCAGGGGTTCCGCCGGGAAGGATGAACGAGTCGAGGGCGGGCAAGCTCTCGCCGTAGGCGTCACACCACCGCTCGAGTGCATCGATGTAGGACTGTTCGATGCGCAGTGGTGGGTACTTCGGGTCGGCGACGACGGGGGTCGACAGGTCCGCACCGGCGTCGAAGAGGTCGTTCTGCACGGTACCGAGCACCTGGGCGATGTCGGGTGACAGCGCACCGAGGGTCAGTGCCACGCCGATCGCCGCGTTCGCCTCGTCGCAATCGGCGTAGGCGGTGACACGGGGGTCGCTCTTCGCGACGCGGGAGAAGTCGGACAACCCGGTGGTCCCGTCGTCGCCGGTGCGGGTGTAGATGCGGGTGAGGTGGACGGCCATGAGTTCACGGTAGTGGATAAGCTACGGGGGTGAGTGATCGGTTTCTGGTGTCCGGTGGTGCGCGGCTCTCCGGCGAAGTGGCGGTGACAGGAGCCAAGAACAGCGTCCTGAAGCTGATGGCCGCAGCCCTGCTGGCGGAAGGCACGACGGTGCTGACCAACTCGCCCGATATCGCCGACGTGCCGCTGATGGCGGAGGTCCTCCGCGGGCTGGGCGCATCGGTGGAGCTCGACGGCGACGAGGTGCGGATCGATTCGCCGGCCATGCCGAGCTTCCACGCCGACTTCGACGCAGTTAAGCAGTTCCGCGCCTCGGTGTGCGTCCTCGGTCCGTTGATGGCCCGCTGTCGCCGTGCAATCGTGGCGCTGCCCGGCGGTGACGCGATCGGGTCGCGGCCACTCGACATGCACCAGGCGGGCCTGCGGGCCATGGGGGCCGAGAGCGCGATCGAGCACGGTTGCGTCGTCGCGTCGGCGCAGGCGCTGACGGGCGCACCGATCGCGCTCGAATTCCCCTCCGTTGGGGCGACGGAGAACATCCTGATGGCGGCGGTACTGGCCGACGGCGTGACCACGGTCGACAATGCTGCGCGTGAGCCCGAGATCATCGACCTGTGCGAGATGCTGACCCAGATGGGCGCGCAGATCGACGGTGCGGGCACCTCGACACTGACCGTCACCGGCGTGCGCGAGTTGCACCCCACCACCCACCGGGTGGTGGGGGACCGCATCGTCGGCGCGACGTGGGGGATCGCGGCGGCGATGACCCGCGGCGACGTCACGGTCCGCGGCGTCGATCCCGACCACCTGGCGCTGGTGTTGAACAAGCTCGCCGACGCCGGCGCCAAGGTCGACCGCTACGACGACGGGTTCCGTGTGCGCCAAGAGGCGCGGCCCGTAGCGATCAACGTGTCGACTCTGCCGTATCCGGGTTTCCCCACTGACCTGCAGCCGATGATGATCGCACTCGCGGCCGTCGCCGACGGGATGTCGGTGGTGACTGAGAACGTCTTCGAGGCACGGTTCCGGTTCGTCGAGGAGATGGTCCGGCTCGGTGCCGATGCGCGTACCGACGGTCACCATGCGGTCATCCGTGGCGTCGAGCGCCTCTCGAGTGCTCCCGTGTGGTCCTCCGACATCCGGGCGGGCGCCGGACTTGTCTTGGCCGGCCTGGTCGCCGACGGGGTCACCGAGGTGTACGACATCGAGCACATCGACCGGGGTTACCCCGATTTCCTGGCGCAGCTACGCTCCCTTGGCGGCGAGATCGAGCGGGTCTCCGGCTAGCCGGAGACCCTGACCTGCGCTTATATCTGGACTCGATCCAGTGTGGCGGACGTCACGTGCCAGCGAATTGACCTGCCCGACACGCATGCGTAACTTAGTCGGAGTCAGCGCGCCACGGCGCCGCCGGCCAACTCCGACAGGAGCGCCGGAATACGGAGACCGAGTCTGGCGTTGACACTTCCGAACAGCCCGGATCTGATCAGACGCGAACGCGAGTTTGCGCCTGGCGAACAGGTCTGTTAGGATGGGAGAGTTGCCCCAAATGAGGGGTCAACATCCAACAAAACCCAGCTTGCTGGAGAGCGTCCCCTTGGGGATGGCGCCAGCGGGTGTGTGTTCTTTGAGAACTCGATAGTGTGTGACAAATTTGTTTGATGCCATTTTTTGATGGTGTCTGTTTTTTGATGCCAGTTTTGTTTTTTTGGATTGTTTTTGCTGGGGTTTTTGCCTCTGTGAGGATTGTTCTGAGGATGGCCGGCTCGTGACTTTTTGGTTGTGGGTTGGTTGTTTTCTTTGTTTTTTCATGGAGAGTTTGATCCTGGCTCAGGACGAACGCTGGCGGCGTGCTTAACACATGCAAGTCGAACGGAAAGGCCCCTTCGGGGGTACTCGAGTGGCGAACGGGTGAGTAACACGTGGGTGATCTGCCCCAAACTTTGGGATAAGCCTGGGAAACTGGGTCTAATACCGGATATGACCATGGGATGCATGTCTTGTGGTGGAAAGCTTTTGCGGTTTGGGATGGGCCCGCGGCCTATCAGCTTGTTGGTGGGGTAATGGCCTACCAAGGCGACGACGGGTAGCCGACCTGAGAGGGTGATCGGCCACACTGGGACTGAGACA
>DLKD01000019.1 GCA_002477755.1 Gordonia sp. UBA7599 | reverse complement strand
ACGAGGGCGACGACGGCGAGACCGCCACCCACGCCGCACCGGCGCCCGGACAGCCGGCGCCCCCGCCCGCGCCAGCCCAACCTGCAGGTCCGCCGCCCGCACCCGCGCCGAACCCGGAGGCCATCACGATCTCCGGCTGGTTCCAGGTCAAGCCGTAGCGGCTAGCGGTCTCCGACGATCCGCGCGACGACCGCGGGATCCACGTCGTCGATGCTCGCCGGGTCGAAGCTCGGCGAGCGGTCCTTGTCGACGAGAACCGCGCGCACACCTTCAGCGAAATCGTGTGTCGCGGTGATCTGTTCGGCAGCTCGCAACTCGCGGTCCAGGCATTGCCCGAGTGAGCTCTGCGCGCCGCGGTCGATCATCTCCGCGGTCACCAGCAGGCTCGTCGGGGAGCAGCTGTCGGTGAGTGCGGCCGTGTCGCGCGCCCACTCGTCGCCGCCGCGCAGACCGCCGAGGATGGCCGACACCTCGTCGTTCCCGCCGAAGTAGTCCGCGATCGACCGCAGCGGCAGGGCGTCGGCGGCCGGAGCCGAATCGAACGACCCGAGGGCCTCCCCCAACGGCATCCCCGAGCGGATTGCGTCGGCCAGCGGCCCGACCGACTCGGAAGCCACCGAATGCGTGGCGAGGCCGACCTCGATCGCCTGGGTGCCCCGGATGCGCGCGCCGGTCAGCCCCAACCATTTGCCGACGCCGACGGGTAGTCGTGGCAGGAAGTACGTGGAACCGATGTCGGGGAAGAAGCCGATCGCCGTCTCGGGCATGGCGATGAGGGCCTTCTCGGTGACCACCCGCACCTCGCCGTGCACGCTGATGCCCAGTCCGCCGCCCATCGCGGCGCCGTCGATGAGGGCGACGTAGGGCTTGGGGTAGTCGGCGATCAGTTGATCGAGCGTGTATTCCGAGCTGAAGTATTGCGTGATCGCCGCCGTGTCGCCGATCAGCGCGGCATCGCGGATCGCCCGGATGTCCCCGCCGGCGCAAAAGGCACGGTCGATGCCCGAGGTGACCAGGACGGTCTCGACGTCGGGGTCGTCGGCCCACGCCAACAGCACCGGATACAACTCGTCGATCATCGCCTGGTCGAGGGCGTTGAGCGCCTTGGGACGGTTCAAGACGATATCGCCGACGCCGTTGGCGACCGAAGCGGAGATCAGAGACATGCCGGTCACCCTACCGACCGTCACAGTTGTGATCGCCGTCACTGCAAACAGTATCAATATCTATTGTCACATTAGGTGGTCCGGGTCACCCCTGCCCGTGCAATACTCATGCCATGCAAGCAGCGGAGCTCGTGTCATCCCCCATTGCGCAGGTCATGAACCTGGCCGCCGACGCGGGCGGAGGAGCCGCCCTCGACCAGGTCTTCATCATGACTGCTGCCACCGGTGTCATCTCGATCGCCCTGCTGTGGATCGCCTACCGCCACCGCACGTTCAAGTCGAACTGGCTGGAGGACTGGGCAAGTTGGTTGGGCCGGATCGGCGACCGTCCGACGTGGTCGGTCATCCCGGTCTTCTTGTTCATCACCACCATCCTGACCGCCTTCCTCGGCTTCATCTGGGATGTAAGCCTGCACGTCGGCCGCGGTCGCGACGACGGCCCGCTGGCCAACCCGGCCCACTACTTCATCCTCGTCGGCCTCTTCTTCCTCTTCATCGCCGGCGCGCTGGCGATGATCCTGCCGCGCAACGACGACCGTTCCATCGCCAAGCCGGGCATGGCCGCCATCCGGATCACGCGGACCTGGTACTCGCCGGTCGGCGGCATCCTGTTGGCCGCGTGCGGCGTCTACGCCCTCGTCGGATTCCCCCTCGACGACATCTGGCACCGCATCTTCGGCCAAGACGTCACCCTGTGGGGACCGACGCACCTCATGCTGATCGGCGGCGCCGGGTTCTCCCTGATCGCCATCATCCTGTTGCTGCACGAGGGCTTCCTCGCGGCCACGGTGAGCAAGCAGAAGAACCAGACCCCGCCCGGCGGACCGTCGAAGCTGTTCGGCTGGACTGTGCCCGCCTGGATCGCCGGGCCGTTCATGACCAAGCTGGCGCAGAGCATCGCCTGCGGGGGCCTGCTCATCGGCCTGTCCGTGTTCCAGGTGGAGTTCGACTTCGGCGTCGAACAGTTCCGCCTGGTCTTCCAACCGATGCTGATGATCGGCGCGGGCGTTTTCGGCTGTGTCGTGGCGCGCCTCTGGGCCGGCCCCGGCGCCGCATTCATCGCGGTCATCTTCGCCGCGTTCATCCGCACCATCGTCGCGGTCCTGGTCGGCCCCATCCTGGGTGAGCCGACCAACACGTTCCCGCTGTACCTGGGCATCGCAATCGTCGTCGAGTTGCTTGCCCTCATCCCGCAGCTGCGGCAGAACGCGATCGCCTTCGGCGCGGTGGCGGGCGTGCTGGGCGCCACCGTCGGCGCCTACGGCGAGTCGCTGTGGGTGCAGGCGATGTTCCCGATCCCGTGGCCGAGCAGCATGTGGCCGTCGCTGCTGGCGGTCGGGATCCCAATCGGCATCGCCGTCGGGATGACCGCCGGGCTGTTCGCTCGGGCACTGGAACCGCGGCCGCTGCCACGGCGGGCGGTGCGCCGCTCCATCGTGGTCGCGATGATCCTCGTCGTCGCCGGGTCGACGCTGTGGGGCTTGAGCATCAACGTGCCTACCAGCGCACGGGCGACCCTGCACTTGACCGAGGCCCCGCAGGTCGACGGCTTCCGAATGGTCACCGCCGATGTCACCGTCACCCCCACCGATTTCATCAGTGACGACCCCGAGTGGGTGACCATCCTCGCGTGGCAGGGCGGCGGCAACGACCTGCGCGGCCTCGTCGTCGATCCGCTGGAAAAAGTCGGTCCCGGCCACTTCCGCAGCACGCGGCCGTTCCCCGTCTCGGGCTCGTGGAAGACCGTACTGCGCATCCAGGACGGCGATACCCTGACGGCCCTGCCGATCTACATGGCCGCCGACCCAGCGATCGGCGCCGCCGAGGTCAGCGCCACGCCGCACATCGACCGCCCGTTGGGTCGCGAGATCGAGGTGCTGCAGCGCGAGCGCAAGTTCGACCATCCGGCGTGGCTGTTCTCGACCGCGACCTGGATCGTCGCCGCCATGACCATCGCCCTCGTCTGGGTCCTGAGCTGGGGCGTCGCGCGCGTCAACCAGGCCTACTTCCCGCGGGAGGGCGACCCACCGCTGCGGTTCCAGGGCGCCCGCAAGGCCTCGGGCAAGCGCGAACCCGAGCCCGTCGACGCGTAGCGGCGCGACAGTGCTGACACATAGCGGCGCAACAGTTGAGGACGCGTAGCCACTGATGACGACCGTCTATCTGGCCGACCATCCGCTCATCACCGCGGTACCGGCCTTCGTCCCGGCGTTCATCGTCGTCGCCGTCATCGTGGCGATGGTCGTGCGCGACCGACGCCGCGACGACGAGGATGCCGACGAGGAGTCCTTCCTCGACGAGGACGAGATGCTCGACACCTACGACCGCGAACTCAGCGCCGCAGATGACGAGCCCGGCGATTCACGCGATGACGAGTGAGCACGCCGCGGGGATGACCTCCTACCTGGCCCACGGCACCGGTGAGGCGGCCGCCTTCCCCGTCGACATCACCTATGCGCTTGTCGGCGGGTCGTGGGCGCTGGCCGTCTCGTTCCTCGTGTTGGCCTTCGCATGGAAGACGCCGCGCCTGGATGCATCGAAGTATGTTGCCGCCCTGCCACGCCTGACGCACCTGGCCGATTCTCGCGCCCTACGCGAGGGCCTCGGGGTGGTCGGGCTGGCGCTCACCGTCGGTGCGTTGATCCTCGGATTCATCGCACGCGACGAGCACGAGAACCCGCTCGTCGGAACCTTCTTCATCTGGCTGTGGGTCGGACTGGTGCCCGCATCGCTGGTCTTCGGCCCGGTCGGGCGGTACCTGTCGCCGGTACGCACCTTGCACCGGTGGGCCTGCTCGGCACTCGGCCGCCGACCGGAGCGGGGATTGCGCGCGTACCCGGCTGTCCTGGGGCGCTGGCCGGCCGCAGTTGGCCTGTTCGCGTTTGTGTGGATCGAGCTCGCCGTCGTCGACAAGGACTTCACCGCCGTGCTCTGGTGGTGCGCGGTGTACTTCGCGATCACCGTCGTCGGAGCGGTCGTATTCGGTTCGACGTGGTTCACCCAGGCCGAACCGTTCGAGGTGTACAGCGTGACGATTGCGACGATGAGCCCGCTGGGACGCGACGCCGTGTCAGGTGAGCTAGTCCTGCGCAACCCGCTACGGGGGCTGGCGGCCTACCAGACCGGCGCGGGCGCGGTCGCGGTCATCGCGGTGTTGCTGGGATCCACTGCCTTCGATGCCTGGTCGGCGACCCACAGCGCCACGGGGATCGGGGTGCGCACCGCCATCCTGCTGTTGTTCATCGTCGTCGTCGGCGTGAGCTTCTGCCTCGCGACGATGGCCACCGGGGGTGTGACGCGGGCCCAACGGCTCGCCATCCCGGGGAAGATGTCGCACACGTTGATCCCGATCGCCGTCGGCTATCTCGTCGCCCACTACGCGAAGTACTTCGTCCAGGACGGGCAGGAGGTCCTGCACGCGTGGCTACGCACACTGGGCGCCGGCGAGCCTGCGATGTGGTCGCCGTTCACCGACCACCCGACGTTGCTGTCGGTACTGGCCGTCGGCGCGATCATCGTCGGGCACCTGCTCGCGGTAATCGCCGCCCACGACGCGGCGCTGCGCATCCTGCCGCGGCGCCACCACCTGACGGGTCAGCTGGCCCTCATGCTGTTGATGGTCGGCTACACCTTCACCGGGCTCTGGTTGCTGTTCGGCGGCTAGACCGGCAGTTGTGGCAGCGGCTCAGGCATCGGCAGCTGATCCAATGCGAACCAGGTGGGCAACTTCGCCGCGATGATCGGCGAGTTGAGCAGCGTGAAGTGGGTTGACCGGCCCAGGTGCAGGCCGTTGCCCGGATCGAAGCCGATGTGTCGGGTCGAATTGGTGCCGCTGGCGCTGTGGTGCAGCACAAGGCCATCACCGATGACCCGAGAGAGCGGGTGGCGCGGATTGCGGGTGACGGTGGCCGACACGAAGTAGTGGTCGGCTCCGGGGAGGAGCGGGACCTCGGCGGCCGCGGCGCGAGCCAGGTCGTCGGGGTCGCGGCCAGCCCAATCCTCGTCGACGATGGTCCCGGCACGCAGGTCGCGGATACCGCTGCTGCGCCGCCGCAAGAGCCGGCCGAAAGCGCGCGTCTCGGGCAGCTTCATCAGCCCGGCGCTGCCGAAATGGACGAGCTGCTCCAGCGGCGCTCCGAGGTGCGGGGTGCCCAACGAGACGGTGGACCGCACCAGACGGACCCAACCGTGGCCGGCGCCGAGGCCGTAGTGGGCGGCGCTGCGAGCCACGAGCCCACCCATCGAGTGGCCCAGGAGGTTGACCGATTCGACGGTCACCGGCCACCGGCGCACGAGGTCGTCGATCAGCTCGGCGACATCGCGCCCGTTGGTCGAGATGTGGCGGCCGGTGTTGTACCGCAGGAACACGGTCGTGACACCGGAGCGCTCGAGACTGTCGGCGTAAGGCTCGGACTCGCCCCACGCCCACGCGTGCTCGGTCTCGACGAGGCCGTGGATCGCGACGACGATCCGCGGATGCGCGTTCGGGAAAGCCGCCGCCAGGGCCTCGTCGGCGAGCGGCACCGGCTCCCCGTCGACGCGGATCGATAGCGGATCGGCAAGCGGCGACTGGTAGGAGTCGAGCTCGTCGCCGATCACCCCGTTGACCGCGGCGATGATGGTCGAGCCGACCTTCGTCGACGACGGCGCCTGCTTCATCGGCAGGTCGGCAGCCATGCCGCTGACCTTGCCGGCGGTCTCCATCGACTGGCCGACGACGAGGTACACACCATCGGCGATCGCGTCGTGGACGGCCTTGACCGGCGCCACGGTGGGCCCCAAGCCCCACCGCAGGGTCTTGAAGATGCGGTCCGATATCGCGCGGTGAGTCTCGTGGATACCGTCGGAGGCCTTGCCCAACTCGACGAGCCCGAGTTCGGACAGTGCCCGGATTTCGGCGCGGCGCTCGGCCCGGGTGCTGGCGTCGGGGTGGGAGCGCTCATCGTCGTACGAGAACGGTGGTGCAGCGGTCATGAATTTGAGTGTACATACGTACACTCAATCTGGCGAGTGAGTCTCACCACAGCCGATCCCGGGCGCCACTACTGTGGAATCCATGAGCCTCATCACCCTCAACGACGGGTTTTCCATCCCCCAATTCGGATTCGGCACCTGGCAGATCCCCGACGAGCAGGCACGCGACCGTGTCGCCGAAGCCCTGGAGATCGGATACCGCCATATCGACACGGCGCAGATGTACGGCAACGAGAGCGGCGTCGGCCGGGCGATCGCGGAGAGTGGCATCCCCCGCGAGGAGCTCTACGTCACCACCAAGCTCAACAACAACAACCACGCGCCCGACCGGGTCATCTCGTCGCTGGGCGATTCACTGGAGCGCCTCGGCCTCGACCATGTCGACCTGTTCCTCATCCATTGGCCGCTACCCGAGATCGACATCGACTACGTCGACACCTGGAACGCAATGATCACCGCTCGGGGCACGGGGCAAACGCGGTCGATCGGCGTCTCCAACTTCACCGCCGAGAACCTCCGGCGCATCACCGGACCCGACTCGGTGGTACCTGCGGTCAACCAGATCGAGGTGCACCCGTACCTGGCGCAGAACGACCTGCGCGCCGTCGACGCCGAGTTGGGTATCGCCACCGAGGCATGGTCACCGTTGGCGATGGGCACCGTCTTCGAGGATCCGCAGCTCGCCGCCATCGCCGAACGCGCTGGGCATCCGGTATCGGCCATCGTCATCGCCTGGCACTTGCAGCGCGGCGACATCCTCTTCCCCAAGGCGTCGAGCGCCGCTCGAATCAGGGAAAACTTCGAGGCGCAAAACGTTCAACTCGACGCCGAGACCATCGCCGCGATCGATGCTCTCGACGAGGGTCGGCGCATCGGGCCCGATCCGGTGACGTTCAACTGGGTCCCCGCCGACGAGGTGTAGGCGCGAAGCATGACCGACACCCGGGCCCAGGACACCTCCGCAATGGTCGACTACCGGTTCACCCTGGCCAACGAGCGGACCTTTCTGGCCTGGATCCGAACCTCGCTCGCACTGATCGGCGGCGGTGTGGCATTGATCGTGCTGCCGAGCTTCGGAATCTACGGCTTGCGCCACGGTCTGAGCGGTCTGCTCATCGCGTTCGGCGGCGTGTTGGCCGCACTTGCGGTGCGGCGCTGGCGACAAGTGCAGGACGCGATGGAGGCCGACGAGGACCTGCCACCGAGTCGAATCCCGATCCTGCTGGCCGCGGCGATGCTGGTGACGGCGGTGTACGCGCTGGTCCTGATGATTTTCGCGCACAACTAATGACCGATCCGAGCGCACCGCCCACGCTGCCGTCCGAGCGCACTGCGCTGGCGTGGGAGCGCACCGCGGTGAGCGCCGCGACGATCGCCGGGGTGGTGATGTTCCATCGGGTCGACGCGGTGCGAGTCACACTGTCGATAGCCGCCCTCACGCTCGCATTGGTGATCTGGGTGCTGTCGCGGCGCCGGCGCGGACGGCTGACCCCGCCCAACGGGGCGGTGCCGATAGTCGGCTGGGGTACGACGACCCTGGCCGTCGTGCTGCTGGCCGGGCTGTTCATCACAGGCGGCTGAAGCCCATTGGCTCCCGAAGAGAAGTAGGGCTCACTCGGCGTCGGATCGGGCTCAGTCGGCGAGTTCAGCGGCCACGAGCCAGTCGGCCTCGGCCTGCTCCTTGTCCGCCACGACGCGCTTGAGCTCGGCATCAAGCTCCACCAATCGACTCGGATCGGTGGCGGCCTCGACCAGGTCGGCATGCAACTGGGCCTCGCGTGCGGACAGTTTGTCGATCTGGCGCTCGAGTCGGCCCATCGCCTTGCGGGCATCGCGGTGCTCGGCCGCCGACGTCGGGGCGGCCGATGCAGCAGACGACGCGGTGGCGGAGGCCTTGCCCGGAGCGCCAGTCGCGCGCAGCGCAGCACTTCGTCGCTCCAGATACTGCTCGATGCCCCGAGGCAGGTTGGTCAGCTTCCCATCGCCGAACAAGGCCCACGTCGAATCGCAGATCCGCTCGATGAGGTAGCGGTCGTGGCTGATCACTACGAGTGTGCCGGCCCAGCCGTCGAGGAGATCCTCGACCTGCTGCAGGGTGTCGATGTCCAGGTCGTTGGTCGGCTCGTCGAGGAGCAGGACGTTGGGCTCGCCCATCAGGACCCGCGTCAGCTGCAGGCGCCGGCGTTCGCCGCCGGATAAGTCCCCGACCGGTGTGCGCTGGCGGGCGGGTGCGAAGCCGAGCCGTTCGGCGAGTTGGCTGGCCGTGAGTTCCTTGTCGCCCAGCGTCACGGTGCCGGCAATCGCCTCAACCGCATCGAGCACCCGTTGGTCGGGATCGAGGTCGTCGAGTTCCTGGCGCAGCCACCCCAGCGACACCGTCTTGCCCTCGATCCGCCGCCCCGGTTCCACCGGAACCTCCCCGGCCAGCGCGCGCAGCAGCGTCGTCTTCCCCGAACCGTTGACGCCGACGAGTCCGATCCGCTCGCCCGGCGCCAGCCGCCAGGTCAACGCGTCGAGCAGCACCGTCGACGACCCGTCGGCCCCGACCGGCGTGCTCACGCGAGCATCCTCCAGCTCGATCGCCACGCGACCCAACCGCCGCTTGGCGAAGGCCGAGAGCGTCACCGTGTCCCGCGGCGGCGGGACGTCGGCGATCAGCTTCTCGGCCGCCTCTATCCGGTACTTGGGTTTCGACGTCCGCGCGGGCGGGCCGCGCCGCAGCCACGCGAGCTCTTTACGCGCCAGATTGCGTCGGCGCTCCTCGGCGGCGTCGGCCAGGCGCGACCGCTCTGCGCGCGCGAACACCCAGTCGTTGTAGCCGCCGTCGTATTCGTCGACGGTCCCGTCGTGCACCTCCCAGGTGCGCTGCGCGACGGTGTCGAGGAACCAGCGGTCGTGGGTGACGACGACGACCGCGTCGCCGCGTGCCACGAGATGACCCGCCAGCCACTGCACACCCTCGACGTCGAGATGGTTGGTCGGCTCATCGAGGATGAGGACGTTCGCGTCGGCAACCAGCGCCGCGGCCAGCGCGACTCGTCGGCGTTGACCGCCCGATAGCTCGTCGGTGCGTCGGTCCAGAAGGTCGGCGACACCGATCCCGGCCAGCACGTCCCGGATCCGCGGGTCCCCCGCCCATTCGTGTTCGGCGACGCCGAGCGAGCCGACGACGACCTCGGCAACCGTGGCATCGGGCGGCAGCTCGCCGCGCTGGGTCACCGTGGCGATGCGCGCCTCACGGGCCGTCGACACGCGTCCATCGTCGGGTTCGACGATGCCGGCAAGGATTTCCAGCAGCGTGGTCTTGCCACCGCCGTTAAGGCCGACGACGCCGATCCGCTGCCCCGCGTGGACGCCGACGCTGACCGACTCGAGGAGCGGCTTGATGCCAAAGCTCTTGCTGATCTTCTCGGCGTTGATCAGTACGGGGTTGGCCGGCGCGGTCACGGCGCCAGTCTAGTCAGCGGAAATAGCCCGCCACGGTCGCCATCGTGTCGCCCATCGACTGCCTGGTCACGGCCATGTGGTCGCCCGGGTAGAACCGCAGCGACACGTTGGCGCCACCACTGCGCAGCTGCCCCTCGAGTTGCATGGTGCTGATCGGCAGGACGATGGTGTCGCTCATGCCCTGCTGCAGTCGGACGCCTCGGGTGCCGAACCCGGTGTTCGGGATTCCCGCGTAGTCATTCAGGGCGGCCATGAACTGCGGCGAACTCGCCGTCGCCTTCGCCCACAGCGTCCCGGGTGCGACGTTGCGCATCTTGACGGCGAGTTCGAAGACGCAGGTGTTCCGCGCAATCGCCAACCACTGACGTCCCACCGGGGACAGGTAGGACAACGCGTTCAGATCCGGCCGTGCGTTGTTGAGACCGCTCATCAGGTACAGCCCGAACCCCGACATCATGTTGAACGTGCCGAGGCTGGGAGTGCCGGGGTACTGGAACACCGGCGTGATACTCGGGATCTGGCTGGCCGGGGCCAGTGCGACAGTGCCGAGCATCGGCAGTTCGGGGGCGTAGCGCGGAGCCGTCCGAGCGGCCCACAGGGCGGCGTGGCCGCCCTGCGAATGGCCCAGCGACACCCACCGCTTGCCGATCGTCGGGTCGACGTTGCGCGCGGCCCGGATCATGTCGATCACGTTGTAGGCGGCCGAGCGCCCGCCCAGGTACTCGGCGACCCCGCCGCCGCCAAGGCCGATGTAGTCGGTCGCGGTCACCACGTATCCGCGGGCCAGTGCACCGGCGATATTCGGCTGCATCTCGTCCTGGCGCTTGCCCGAAGTGATGCTCGGCGCGCACTTGGCGGTGATGCCACTGGTGCCGTGGGCCCACGACACGACCTTCCAGCCACCGGCGGGCGCGGCACCGCGCGGGTAGTAGACGACGCCGGTGCTGCGCGCGGGACGACCGTTCTGGTCACGCGTGGTGTACAGCACCTTGACGGCGCGCACGGCGCCCGACGGCAGGTTCACCGCCGGGACCGCGGACCGCGACAGCACGGTCCCCGTCCCTGCTGCGGAGGCGTTGGGTGTGGGGGCGACGGCGATCGGGCCGGCCAGGGCAAGGGCTGCGCCCAGGAAAACTGAAAATGCTCGCATAGCAGCGACGCTAACCCATCGGGTCGAGGCACTGCCGCTATTCGACGATTCGCGCGCCGGGGACGGGACCGTGGGCGGTGCGCACGGAGCGAGCGACCCCGCGACCGGCGAGTTCGGCGGCGACGCGGACGGCCGACTCCTCGTCGGCACACAGGAAGGCACACGTCGGACCGGAACCGGAGACGATGCCCGAGAGCGCACCGGCGTCCACGCCGGCGCTCAACGTGCGGCGCAGGCCCGGCTGCAGCGACAGCGCCGCCGGCTGCAGGTCGTTGTGCAACAGTGCGGCAGTACGCTCCACGTCACCGACGGCCAGGGCACGCAGCAGATCGTCGGGGTCCGGCCCATCGATACTCTCTGGATTGTCCCGTTCGCGCAGCCGGTCGAGCTCGGCGAAGACCGCCGGGGTGGACAGGCCGGTCTTCGCGATCGCCAGCACCCAGTGATAGACGCCACGCGACAGGACCCCGGTGAGCTGCTCGCCGCGCCCCCTCCCCAGCGCCGTACCGCCGTGCAGACAGAACGGCACGTCGGAGCCGAGGTCGGCAGCGGCAGACATCAGCTCGTCGCGGGTCCAATCGACGCCGAACAGCCGCGTACAGGCAAGCAACGACGCGGCGCCGTCGGCACTCCCACCGGCCATTCCCCCGGCGACCGGGATGGTCTTGTCGATCTCCACCGAAACGCGGGCATCGGGATCGACGCGCAGGGCAGCGCGGGCGGCGAGGTTCGCCCGAGGATCGTCGGGGACTTGATCGGCGCCCTCGCCGATCGTCTGCACGGACAGCTCGTCAGCGGTCTGCACGGTGACGTGGTCGAACAACGAAACCGCCTGGAAGACCGTCGTCAGGTCGTGGTAGCCGTCACTGCGCAGCGGGCCCACCCCGAGGAACAGGTTGATCTTCGCCGCGGCACGCACGGTGATCGACCCGGTGGACGACGGGGGTTTCAAAGCCACGGAACGTCAGGGTAGTGCAGTCTGCGCGAGTGCGACGTAGTCGGCGATGCCGAGCCGTTCGCCGCGCGCCGACGGATCGATGCCGGCCGCCCGCAGTCGTCGCTCGGCCTCGACCGGCGAACCCGCCCACCCGGCGAGCGCGGCACGCAAGGTCTTGCGGCGTTGCGCAAAGGCCGCGTCGATCACCTCGAAGACCCGGCGGCGCTCTTGTGCGTCGCGCGGGTAGTCATCGGTCCGGTCGATGCGCACCAAACCCGATTCAACCTTCGGCTCCGGCCAGAAGACGTTGCGGCCCACCGCGCCGGCACGCGAGACCCGCCCGAAGTAGCGGGCTTTGACGCTGGGGATGCCGTAGACGCGGCTGCCCGGTTCGGCGGCCAGTCGGTCGGCGACCTCGGCCTGCACCATCACCAGGGCCGTGCGCAGGGAGTCGACTTCGGACATGAGGTGCAGCAGCACCGGGACGGCGACGTTGTAGGGCAGGTTGGCGACCAGCGCTGTCGGCTCGCCCGACAGGTCCGACGCGGAGATCCGCAGCGCATCAGCCGTGATGACGTCGAACGAATCCTGTTGGGCCGGCGCGTATTCCGCGATCGTCTCGGGCAGTCGAGCGGCCAGCACCGGATCGATTTCCACGGCTTCGACCGAGCCGGCGGCGCCCAGTAGCGCCAGCGTCAGCGAACCGAGGCCCGGACCGACCTCGAGCACGCGGTCGGACTCGTCGACACCGGCGGTCGCGACGATGCGCCGCACGGTGTTGGCGTCGTGGACGAAGTTCTGGCCGAGTGTCTTGGTCGGGCGCACGCCCAGCTCGGCGGCAAGTCCACGGATCTGGGCCGGGCCCAGCAATCGGGGCGGTTGTGCGCTCAGCGCAGACCCATTCGCGCCGTGCACGCCGGCCAGGCGCCCCAGCCCTGTGCGGCCTGGGTCTTCTTGGCGATCTCGATCTGCTCCTCGCGGGTCGCCAGGTCGGCGCGCGGGGCATACTTGCCGCCGCCGTGGCGCAGCCAGGTGCCGTAGTCGAACTGCACGCCGCCGTAGAAGCCGTTGCCGGTGTTGATCGCCCAGTTGCCGCCGGCTTCACACTGCGCCAGGACATCCCACACCGAGCCCGGCGGGACGTACGGCGCACCGGGCTTGGTGCCGACGCGCACGGTCGCGGCGACCGGCTCCACCAGCGTCTCCGAGCCCTGCTTGATGCGCTTGATCTCCTTGCCGTTCACGACAGTCACCGTATAGGTGACGCGCGCCTGCCCGGGCTTGCCGGGCTTCTCGACGATCGTGCGCCCGCTGACCAGCGCCGCGTCCTTCTTCTCGATCTGCGGCGGTGCCACGTTCTCCACGCGCGTCGACTCTACGGTGCGGATGCGGGTGACCTTGACCTTCATGCCCTCGGTCACCGGGGTGTCCGCGGCGGGCACGACCTTGTCAGTGGGAGCCAACGGCTTGCCGGTCTTCGACAGCAGCTCGCCGACCGTCTGCGCACCGACGACGGGTCGCCACGTCACGGTGCCGTCGGTCAGGGTGACCGGGACCGGCGAGCTGAGGACGATGACGGCCCCCGAGACAGGCAGCGCGGTGAGCTTGGTCGTGGTCGAGTGGTTCGACAGGTTCTGCTGTGCGAGCAGTTCATCGACGGTGGACGCCGTGGTGGTCACCGTGTGCTTCTGTCCGTCGACGTCGAGGGTGACCTCTTTCTGTCGTTTGAGCGTGACCTTCTCACCGTCGTGCAGCTTCGACGACCCGGCCGGGACAACCACGTCGGCCTTCGTCGGCGAGTATCCGTTGGCGCGCAGCACCGAGTCCACCGACAGCGCCATCGTGGATACCGTGCGCGACTGCCCGTCGACCTCCAGCGTCACCGTTTTGTGCGATGCAAGACCGACGATCCCACCGGCGGCAAGGGTGGCCAGCACCGCGCCGACGGCGATCCGCGGCCGCAGCGAGGTCGAACGGTTCACCGCGGTGACGGCGCTCGGCTCGGGCGCCTCGACTTTGGCATGCTTGCTCTGCGGAGCCGGAGCTTCCACATGGCGGGTTACGTTGTGCGTCATCGGACTCGGTCCTGCCTAGATCTGTTGTCAGACGGTGGTTCTGCGCTGTGCGCACCCGCCGACGTGCCGATGGTCAAGGCCACCGCGCGGCGGGCATGTCACGAAATGATATCGAAGTGGCGACTTTTCAGCCACCCGCGCTATATCAGAGCTGGTAGACGCGGCGGGCATTGCCCCCCAGGACCGCCGCCATCTCCTCGTCGGACGTGCCGCGCAGGGCGGCCAGGAACCGTGCCGTGTAGGGCAGGCAGTACGACTGGTTGCGCCGCCCGCGATACGGGTGCGGCGTCAGGAACGGGGCATCGGTTTCGACGAGAATCTGCTCGTCGGGCACCACGAGCGCAGCTTCCTGTAGTTCCGAGGCATTGGAGAAAGACACCGTGCCGGAAAAACTCAGCACATACCCGCGGTCCACGCACTCGCGCGCAGTCGCCGCATCGCCGGAGAAGCAGTGCATGATCACCGTCTCCGGCGACCCCTCCGCAGCAAGGATGTCCAGCAGGTCGCGGTCGGCCTCACGGTTGTGGATCATCAGCGGCTTGCCGACGCGCTTGGCTAGGTCGATATGCCAGGCGAACGCCTGCGCCTGGACATCGGGCGGCGCACAGTCCTGCGACCGCGACGGCCAGTAGTAGTCCAACCCTGTCTCGCCGACCGCGACGACGCGCTCGTGACGCGCCATCTGCTCCAACTCGACCTTGGCGTCGTCGTCGAGGTCACCGGCGTGCATGGGGTGCAGCGCAACCGCAGCAAAGCATCTTCGGTCCCATTCGGCGGCGGCAACGGCCCACCGCGCATCGACCATGTCGTCGGCGACGGTGACCACTTGCCCCACCCCGACGCGATCGGCATGGTCGAGGATCGCGGCGACCGACTCGGAGTCACGACCGCCACATGCGGCGAGATGGGTATGCGCATCGACGAGCCCGGGCAACGGGTCCGGATCCGGTGGCGGTTCGCGGCGACTCTTCTTGGCCACCGTGGACTCCGCCGTCACGGCTCGGCCGTCCCTAGATCGGCTTGGGCGAAGGCGCACAGCATGGGTCCCATATTGGCACGCCCGGCAATGGGCCGAGTCGTCGCGCACGCCGATGCCCAGTCGCGTAGCGTGAGCGAGATGTTGGGGTTGCCGGATTCGATTACCGTCGCGCTTTTCGACCTGGACGGGGTACTTACCGATACCGCTTCCGTGCACCTGACGGCGTGGACCGAGGCGTTCAACGACTTCCTCGCCCACGTCACCGACGCCGACGGAAACACCCCGGTGCCGTTCACCGATGCCGACTACCTCGCCCACGTCGACGGCCGGCCCCGTGAGGACGGCATCACCGCCTTCCTCACCGCCCGTCACATCACCGTCGACGACGCGGCCGTCGCCAAGCTGGCACAAGACAAGAACGACCGCTTCCTGGCCATCCTGGACCGCGACGGGGTGACCCCCTACCCCGACGCGGTCGCCTACCTGCAGGCGGCGCGCGACGCGGGTCTGGGCATCGCGGTCGTCACCTCCTCGAAGAACGGCGGGCCCGTGTTGGAGGCCGCCGGACTAACCGGTTTCGTGACCCACCGCGTCGACGGCAACGTCATCGTCGAGCGCGGCCTGAAGGGCAAGCCAGCGCCCGACTCGTTCCTCCTCGGCGCCGAGCTGATGGGTGTGGGAGTCGAGCACGCCGCTGTGTTCGAGGACGCCGTCTCCGGGGTCGCCGCCGGGGCCGCCGGCGGCTTTCCCACCGTCGTGGGCGTGGACAGAACCGGCGGAACTGAACAGCCGAGCCCGCATGCGAAGTCGCTTGCCGCCAACGGCGCCACCATCGTCGTCACCAGTCTGGACCAGTTGCGCCAGCCGGAAGGAGCACCACAATGAGCCACCCGTTCCCCGATCCGCACGGCCCCGTGCGCGAGATGGGTTTCGAGGTCCACCCGTGGCAGCTCAAGTGGAACGGCCTGCGGGTCGACATGCTCTCGCGCACCGAATCGCTGTTCGCGCTGTCCAACGGGCACATCGGCCTGCGCGGCACCTTCGAGGAGGGTGAGCCGACCGATCTGCCCGGGTCCTACCTCAACGGGTTCTACGAGCTGCGCGACCTGCCCTACGCCGAATCCGGCTACGGCTACCCCGAATCGGGCCAGACCGTCGTCAACGTCACCGACGGCAAGATCATCCGACTCCTGGTCGAAGACGAGCCGATGGACCTGCGGTACGGGACCACCGAGGAGCACTCGCGCACCCTGGACTTCCGCACCGGCACGCTGCGCCGCGAGACAGTGTGGACCTCGCCGACGGGGCGCCGGGTGCGCATCCGCTCGGAACGGCTCGTGTCGTTCACCAAGCGCGCGATCGCCGCCATCCACTACGAAGTGGAGCCGCTCAGCGAGGACATGACCCTCGTGCTGCAATCCGACCTGCTCGCCAACGAGCCGATCCCGATTCCGGGCAACGACCCCCGTCTGGCGGCCGCGCTCGACGCTCCGTTGGTGGCCGACCTGGCCGACTCGCACGGGTACTCGGCGGTCCTGGTGCACCACACGCGCAACTCCCAGTTGCACATGGCCGCGGGCATGGACCACACGCTGGAGATGCCGTCGGACGCCCAGACCTCGATCCGCGCCGACGGTGACCTGGCGCGCCTGACGATCTCCACCACCGTGCCGCGCGGGCAGAAGGTGTCGCTGACCAAGTACATCGGCTACGGCTGGTCGGGCCGCCGCAGCGTGCCCGCGCTGCGCGCACAGGTCGAGGCGGCACTCGCCCTGGCCGTCGACACCGGGTGGGAGGAGCTGGTCGCCCAGCAGACCGCCTTCCTCGACGACTTCTGGCATTCTGCCGACATCGAGCTCGACGGTGACCCGGAGCTGCAGCAGGCGGTCCGCTTCGCACTGTTCCACGTGCTGCAGGCCGGCGCACGCGGCGAGTCGCGCGCCATCCCGGCCAAGGGCCTGACCGGGCCCGGTTACGACGGGCACGCGTTCTGGGACACCGAGAGCTTCGTGTTGCCGATGCTGACCTACACCCTGCCCGCTGCAGCCGGTGAGGAACTGCGCTGGCGGCACGCCACGATGGACAAGGCCAAGGCGCGCGCCGCAGAGCTGGGCCAGAAGGGCGCCATGTTCCCGTGGCGCTCCATCAACGGCGACGAGTGCTCGGGCTACTGGCCGGCGGGAACGGCGGGCGTGCACGTCAGCGCCGACATCGCCAACGCTGTCGCCAAGTACCTCAATGCCACCGGCGACGAGCAGTTCGACGTCGAGTGCGGCGTGGAACTGCTGGTGGAAACCGCACGCCTGTTCTCGGGCACCGGGCACTTCGACATGCATAACGAGTTCCGCATCGACGGCGTGACCGGGCCCGACGAGTACACGGCGATCGTCAACAACAACGTGTTCACCAACCTCGCCGTGCAGCAGAACCTGCGCGACGCGGTGTCCGCGGTCCACCGCCAGCCCGAGGTGGCGCGCGCCCTGGGCGTCACCGACGAGGAGACGGCGCGCTGGGAGGCCGCTGCTGACGCGATGGCGATCCCCTACGACGAGAAGCTCGAAGTCCACCCGCAGTGCGAGTCGTTCACCCTCCTGGGGCAGTGGGATTTCGAGGGCTCCAAAGACCGCTACCCGCTGCTGCTGAACTACCCGTACTTCGACCTGTACCGCAAACAGGTCGTCAAGCAGGCCGACCTCGTCTTCGCCATGTACACCCGCGGCGACGTATTCGACGACGCCGCCAAGAAGCGCAACTTCGACTACTACTACCCGCTCACGGTCCGCGACTCGTCGCTGTCGGCGTGTTGTGAGGCAGTCGTGGCCGCCGAAGTGGGCTATCTGGAACTGGCCTACGACCTGATGTGCGAGTCGGTGTTCACCGACCTGCACGACCTGCACGCCAACGTCGCGTCGGGGCTCCACATCGCCGCCCTGGCGGGCGCGTGGACCGACTGCGTCGCCGGATTCGGCGGCATGCGCGACTTCGACGGCAACATCACCTTCGCGCCGCGCCTGCCGAAGCGGTTGAACTACATGTCGTTCCGCATGATCGTGCGCGGGTCGTCGATCGTCGTCGCCGTCGACCGCGACTCGGCGACGTACCGGTTGCTCTCGGGTCCGCCGATCGAACTGGCCCACCACGGCGAGAAGTTCCTCCTGGAGGAAGACACCCCGGTGACCAAGAAGATCGCCAAGCGCCCCGCCCTCGTCGCCCCGCAGGCACCTCCGGGCTGCGCCCCCTACCAGCGCCCCGAGTAGCGACGCAGACAGCAGACAGGGCGGCCCGACGTCAACGGGCCGCCCTGTCGCCTTGCGTGGCTACGCCATCGTCACCGGTCGGTGTAGCACACCCATTCCCAACCATCTTTCTCTTGACTTACCGTGGTGCCGTAACCATACGACTGACTGGCACAACAATACGACTGACTGGTACGCTAATCGTACAGTTGACTGGGGTCAAGGAGTGCCGCGTGGAGCGAACTCACCCCGGATCGGGCGATAAGCTCGCATGGTGGCCCCCAGGATGACCGCGGCGGATCGTCAGCGACAGCTGGTCCAGACAGCGGTGGAATTGGCCGAACAGTCTGGTTTTGCGGCCTTTTCCATGCGCGATGTGGCGTCGGCAGCGGGCGTCTCGCTGGGTACGCTCCAACACTTCTTCCCGAGCAAAGACGGCCTCATCCGAGCGGTGGCTTTGTCGCTCGCCGACCAGGTGGTCCAAGTGGCCTCCGCGCTACCGGACGTGTCCAGCAAGCTCCGCGGACTTGCCGCCCTCGAGGAGCTACTGAACCAGGCGATCGAGGGGTGGTGGTCCATCATCTCCTCGACGCCGAAGCGTCGACTGGTCACCTACGAGATCGCCACCGGCGCGGTCCGCGGCGGCGGTGACGTCCGGGCCACAGCGTTGACCCAGTATCGGCTCAACACCCGGTACGTGACGACCATGATCGCCAGTTGCGCAGACGTTGCCGGCGTCACCTGGTCGGCCGACGTCGAGGAGGTCGGCTTGCTGGCGATGAACTACCTCGACGGCTATGTCCTGCGCTGGCTGCTCGAGCCGGACTCGCCGCACCTGACCAGTCAGCGCCGTACGCTCGTGCGCGCGATCGTGGGATTGGCCGTCGAGTAATCTGACGGGCACTATGGCCAGCCACCCTTCACACGGCGACAACCGCCCGTACTACCTCACGACGGCGATCGCCTACCCCAACGGCGCCCCCCACATCGGCCACGCTTACGAGTACATCTCCGCCGATGCGCTCGCACGCTTCAAGCGCCTCGACGGCTTCGATGTCCGCTTCCTCACCGGCACCGACGTGCACGGGCAGAAGATGCAGCAGACCGCGCAGCGCGAGGGCATCCCGACGGCCGAGCTCGCGACGCGCAACTCCGACGAGTTCGAGGCGCTGCAGCGGCGGCTGGGATCGAGTTTCGACCGGTTCATCCGCACTTCCGACGACGACCACAAGCGCGCATCCACCGAGATCTGGAACCGGATGGCCGCGACCGGCGACATCTACCTGGACAAGTACTCCGGCTGGTACGACGTGCGCGACGAGACGTTCTACGCCGAGGGTGACACCGTGCTGGGCGACGACGGTCAGCGCGTCGCCGCCGACACCGGGCACGTGGTCACCTGGACCGAGGAACAGACGTACTTCTTCCGACTCTCGGCCTACACCGATCGCCTGCTGGCCCTCTACGACGAGGACCCCGACTTCCTGGGCCCCGACACCCGGCGCAACGAGATCGTCAGCTTCCTGCGCGGTGGACTCACCGACCTGTCGATCTCGCGGACTACGTTCGACTGGGGCGTGCCCGTCCCCGACCATCCCGACCACGTCATGTACGTGTGGGTGGACGCCCTGACCAACTACCTGACCGGCGTCGGTTTCCCCGACGACCCCGCGCTGTTCGACCGGTACTGGCCCGCCGACCTGCACGTGATCGGCAAGGACATCATCCGGTTCCACTGCATCTACTGGCCCGCGTTCCTGATGAGCGCCGGGATCGAGCTGCCCAAACGCGTGTTCGCGCACGGCTTCCTGTTCAACAACGGCGAAAAGATGAGCAAGTCGGTCGGCAACGTCGTCGACCCGGTCGAGTTGATCGACGCGTTCGGCCTCGACCCGGTGCGCTACTTCTTCCTGCGGGAGGTGCCCTACGGCCAGGACGGCTCGTACTCGGCGTCGTCGATGGTCGCGCGCATCAACGCCGACCTCGCCAACGAGTTCGGCAACCTCGCCCAGCGCACGTCGTCGATGATCGGCAAGTACTTCGACTCCGCACTGCCCGCCCCCGGCGACTACACCGATGTCGATACCGCATTGCTGAACCGCTTGGACGGGTTGCTGCCGACGGTGCGCGCACACTTCGACGCCCAGGCGATCCACCTGGGCCTCGAGACGCTGTGGCAGACGCTGGCCGAGACGAACCGCTACATCTCGGCACAGGAGCCGTGGAAGCTGGCCAAGACCGACCTCGAGCGCACCGGGACCGTCCTCTACGTCTGCGCCGAGGCCGTTCGCGTCGTAGCGCTGCTGGCGCAACCGGTGATGCCTGCGTCGTGCGCGACGATCCTCGACCAACTCGCCGTCGACGCCGGTGACCGCGATTTCACCGCCGTCAGCGCCCGCTTGGAGCCGGGCACAGTCCTGCCCAAGCCGGTGCCCGTCTTCCCGCGCCTCGAAGCGCCCACGCAGGACTGATCGGCGATGAGCCCCAGCGCGCTCGACGTGCTGCGGTCGCTGCACCACCACTGCACCGGTGCCGGCCTACCGCCACCGGCCGCACTGATCGGCTCCTGGTACGGCGCCGACGCCGTCATCGCCCCGTCGGTCGAGATCGTGGCGGGGCTGGCGCCGCCCGACGATCCTGACCGGTTCTGGTTCGGGTACCTGGGGTTCCCGGTGAACGCCTCCAAGGCACCGTTCCCCACCGCCGCAGGCGGCCTCGTCGACGGGGTGCTCCTGCTGCGCGACGGGCAGTGGTCGTGGACCGACGTGACCGGCGCCGACGCGCCCGACTGGGTGACCGGTGCGCTGCGGTGGTCGGGTCCTGACGATGGTGGTCGAGTGACCGCGAGGCACGAGCGGTCGTATCGAGACCCCGAGCCCATAGCCCACTGGCAAACGCCCTCGGCGCACCGCCGCGATGAGCACCGGCGCGCCGTGACGAACGCTCTGGAGGCAATCGGCGCGGGCGAAATCTATCAGGCCTGCATCTGCACCCGCTTCGACGGCGTACTCGACGGCGACCCCGTCGACTTCTTCGGAGCGGTCGCCGCCGCCACCGCACCCCGCAAAGCCGCGTTCCTCCAAGGAGATTGGGGTACGGTCGCCAGCTTCTCCCCCGAAACGTTCCTGAACCGCCGCGACGGCGCAGTCACCTCGTCGCCGATCAAGGGGACGCTGCCCGCCCATGGCGACCCGCGCGACCTCGCCATGTCGGTGAAGGACGTCGCCGAGAACGTGATGATCGTCGACCTCGTCCGCAACGATCTCGGCCGGGTAGCGGCGGTCGGCTCGGTGACCGTGCCCGAGCTACTGACCGTCGTCGGGGCACCGGGCGTGTGGCACCTGGTGTCGACGGTGCGCGCCGAACTTTCCGACCACATTGGCAACGACGCGCTACTCGAGGCGACGTTCCCCCCGGCGTCGGTGACCGGGACCCCCAAGATCCGCGCCGCCGAGCTGATAGCGCAGTGGGAACCGCTATCGCGCGGGGTGTATTGCGGCGCCATCGGTATCGCCGGCCCCGAACACGCGCTGGACCTCTCGGTGGCCATCCGCACCGTCGAGATCGACGCCGACGGGCAGATGCGCCTGGGAGTCGGTGGCGGAATCACCATCGACTCCGACGTGGACCGCGAATGGCAGGAATGCTTGGACAAGGCGGTTGCCATCGTCGACGCACTGCCGATACCGCCGTAGCGCGGTACCGTCGCGCCATGAAGGTCTACGAGTGCAAGGTGTGCGGGAACCGCCTCTACTTCGAGAACTCGGTGTGCGTGGGCTGCGGCACCTATCTCGGCTTCTCGCGCGCGGACGACGACATCGTGCCGGTCGACAGTCACGGCGTCTACGTCGACGCGCGGGGCACGCAGCAGCATGTGTGCCGCAACCTCGACCTGTCGGGGTGCACCTGGCTCACCGAGGTCGAAGGCGGCCAATGCAGCGCCTGCGCGATGACCCGCACCCGTCCCAGCGACGCCGACGCGAAGGGGATCGCGGAGTTCCCCGTCGCCGAGCGCGCCAAGCGCCAGCTGCTCGCCGAACTCGACCGCCTCGGGTTCGTCGTCGCCGATCGAGCCACCGACCCCGAGCGCGGCCTGTGCTTCGACATGCTGTCCAGCGTCGACGAGAACGTCGTCATCGGGCACGCCGACGGGGTGATCACCATCGACCTCGCCGAGGCCGACGACGCTCACCGCGAACAGGTCCGCGACCGGTTGGACGAGCCGTACCGCACGATGCTCGGGCACCTGCGCCACGAGTCCGGCCACTACTTCGAGTGGATCCTCGTCGACGGCACCGACCGGCAGGAGCGTTGCCGCGAGTTGTTCGGCGACGACACCGTCTCCTACCAGGACGCGATCGACCGGCACTACGAGCAGGGCCCGCCGGCCGACTGGGCGGCGTCCTACATCTCCACCTACGCAACGATGCACCCGTACGAGGACTTCGCCGAGACGTGGGCGCACTACCTGCACATCTGCGACACCGTCGAATCGGCGGTGGCGACCGGGCTGATCGTCACACCGACCGACGATGTGCGCACGCCGTTCTCCCGACTGGTCACGACCGTCTGGTCACCACTGTCGTTGAGCCTCAACCTGATCAACCGGTCGATGGGCGACGACGACCTCTACCCGTTCGTCATCCCCGCGCCGGTGCTGGACAAGCTGGATTTTGTCGCCAGTCTGCGCCCGGCCTGACTCCGCTCAGTCACGGTCTGCGACGACCGCGTCGTAGAGTTCCTTCTTCGAGGCCCCGGTCGCCCCCGCGACCTGCGCGCATGCCTCCTTGAGGCGCATCCCCTGCTCGACGAGCGCCGCCACCTGGTCCACCAGGTCTTCGACGACCGGTTCGGCTGCGACGGCGGGCGCCAGCACGACGGTGATCTCGCCGCGCACGCCGTCGGCCGCCCAGGCGGCCACCTCGGCGAGGGTGCCGCGCCGGATCTCCTCGTAGGTCTTGGTGAGCTCGCGGCAGACGGCGATGCGACGGTCCGGGCCGAGCACGTCGACGGCGTCGGTGAGGGTGTCGGCCAAGCGATGGGGTGAGTCGAAGAACACGGCGGTGCGCGGTTCGTCGGCCAACTGTGCCAACCACTTTCGGCGTGCACCGGACTTGCGGGGCGCGAAGCCGTCGAAGCAGAACCGCTCGCACGGCAGGCCCGAGACCGCCAGGGCAGTCGTGACCGCCGACGGCCCGGGCAGGCAGGTGATCGGCAGCCCCGCGTCGGCGCATGCAGCGACGAGTCGGAAGCCGGGATCGCTGACCGACGGCATACCCGCGTCGGTGACCACGAGGACCGTCTGGCCTTCCTCGATAGCTTCGACGAGTCCAGGGGTGCGCGCGGCCTCCACCTGGTCGTAGTAACTCACCACACGGCCGGTGATCGTCACGCCCAGTGCCGCGGCCAGCGCCTTGGTACGGCGCGTGTCCTCGGCGGCGACGATGTCGGCCGTCTCCAGCGCTGCGCGCAGCCGCGGCGAGGCGTCGTCGTAAGTGCCCATCGGCGTCGCCGCCAACACCAACCGACCGGAGTCACCCTCTCCCCGCTGCGCTCGACCGTCAGATCCCCCTCGCTGCGCTCGACCCGTCATGGTTGACCAGCCTAGGCGCACTCGCACAGTCGGCCACTACCATCGACCGGGTGACCACCGCCGACGACACCACCGCCGGCAATTGGCTCGTGGTGGCCCCGCCGGGCAGTGGCCGCATCGCGACCGCGGGCCTGGCGACGAACGGCTCCCCCGAGGACCTCGGCCGCTCCCCCGGCCCAACCATTCCGGCCCCGGTGTTCGGCGCACCCGACCGGCGCCGCGGCCTACTCGTCGGCATCGTCATCGCCCTGATCGCCGCCGTCACCCGACTGTGGGACCTGACGCACCCCACCGACAAGGGCACGCCGGTCTTCGATGAGAAGCACTACGCCCCGCAGGGCTGGCAGGTGCTCCACGGTGGCAACTGGATCGAGGACAACCCGGCCTACGGGCTGGTGGTGCACCCCCCGGTCGGGAAGTGGATGCTCGCGGCCGGGCAGGCCGTGTTCGGCTACGGCCCGATGGGCTGGCGCATCATGCCGGCGCTGTGCGGGATCGCCATCGTCGTGATGATCTACTGCGCCGCCCGCCGGATCTCGCGATCGACCCTCGTCGGGGCGATGGCTGGCCTCCTCGCGATCTGCGACGGCGTCCTGTTCGTGCAGTCCCGGATCGGCATGCTCGACATCTTCCAGGCCTTCTTCGTCGTCGCCGCGTTCACCGCGCTGCTCGCCGACCGCGACCAAATGCGCCGCCGCCTCGACACCGCCTACCACGCCGGCCTCATCGGGGCGTCGCCCTACGGCCCCCGCTTCGGGTTCCGGTGGTACCGCTTCACCGCCGGTGTGATGCTCGGCCTCGCGTGCGGCACCAAGTGGTCGGGCATCTACTTCGTCGTCGCGTTCACCCTGTTGTCGCTGGCGTTCGACGTCGCAGCGCGTCGCGCCTACCGGGTGCAACGGCCATGGCTGGGTGTGCTGCGCCGCGATGTAGTGCCGTCGTCACTGAGCCTGGCTGTGATGCCGGCACTGATCTACCTCGCGACGTTCGCCCCGTGGTTCGCCTCGGAGACCGCCGTCTACCGCTATCAGGTCAGTGCCGGCGATCCCGGTCCGCCGGGCTGGCTGCCCGCCGCGTGGCGATCGCTCTGGTACTACCAGTCGGGCATCCTCAAATTCCACGAGGGCCTGACGAGTTCGGCCGGCAACCACCACCCGTGGGAGTCGAAGCCGTGGACGTGGCCGATGGGCCTGCGGCCAATGCTCTACGCAGTCGAGACGGGCCCGGACCGGTGCGGCGGCAGCGGTTGCATGCGGGTGCAGATGCTCATCGGCACCCCGGCGATCTGGTGGTTGGCGCTGCCCGTCCTCGCGTGGTCGCTGTGGGCATTCCTCGGCCGTCGCGACTGGCGTTACGGTGCCGTCCTGGTCGGCTATGCCGCGGCGTTCGCACCCTGGTTCGCCAACATCGACCGTCAGATGTACTTCTTCTACGCGACGGTGATGGCACCGTTCCTGGTGATCCTGGTGGCACTGTGCCTCGGCGACATCCTGCGCCACGCCGCCGGCCTGCCCAAGCGCCGCGACGGCTCACCGTCGGACCGCCAGATCCTTCTCGTCGGCCTCGTCGCGGTCTACCTGGCGCTGGTGGTCGTCAACTTCGCGTGGCTGTGGCCGGTGCTGGCCGGCGTACCCATCACCAAGTTGCACTGGCACCAGGAGATCTGGTTGCCCAGCTGGTCGTAGCGGTTCTAGCCGAAGCGAGACGGCCGCTCAGGCCCGCACGATCATGACCGGCGCCTCGGCGTGCTGCAGCACCTTCTGGCTCGTGGAGCCGAGCAGCATGCCCTTGAACCCACCCCGACCGCGGCTGCCGACGACGATCAGCGACGCCCCGCGGTCCTTGGCGACGTCGAGGATCGCCTTACTCGGGTCGTCGGGGACGACGACGCGCTCGACTGCCACGTCCGGGTAGTCCTGGCTGTAGCCGGCCATCCGCTCGGCGACGGCCTCGGTCGCCTCGGCGCTCATCCGCTCCACGGCCTCCGGCTCGATGCCGAAGCCGTACAGCGCATCCGCGTCGAGCTGGGCCCAGGTGTGCACCGCGACGAGCGGGACGCCCAGCGAATCCGCCTGGCGGTACGCCTGCTGCACCGCGGGGTCGCTGATCGGGGTGTCACCGACGCCGACGACGACCGGCCCGCTGCCCGGATCACCGCCGATGACGACAACGCGACCGTGGTAGTGGGCGGCCAGGGTGACGCCGACCGACCCGAGCAGCAGTCCCTTCACGCCACCGAGGCGACGGGTGCCGATGACGATCGCCGTGGCGTCCTTACCCACTTCCAACAGCGTGCGTGCGGCGTCGCCCTCGCCGACGCTGGTGCGGATCCGCAGGTCTGGCTCGGCCTCCAGCGCCGCGGAGGCGGCGTTGGTGACGGCATCCTTGGCCTCACCGGCGATCGCCTCGACGACCTCCTGCGGGATGACCAACCCGGGGGCGTAATTGCTCGTGCTGGCGTCGTAGGCGCCGACGATGTGCAGTTCTGAATCCTCCCGGGCCGCCAGCGACGCGGCCCATCGGGCGGCGTGCAGTGAGGTATCGGTGTTGTCGACTCCGACGACGACTGTGGGCATTGCGCTCCTCCTCGAATGGCTTCACTGAAATTGGGATCCGGCCCCGGCAATTCCATCGTGGTCCCAGCCGGTGCACCCGTCAATGAAAGCCGCCCTGACGTAGGGTGAATCGGGACGAACTGCCCGTCGTCGACGCGGATCCCCAGCCGACCGCGGCCCCCGATCGACCCCATCTCAGATTGAGGAGCGTTTCCCCGTGACCACCGATCCGACCGTCCGGCGCGCGTTCATCCACGGGTCGCTCACGGTCGCGCTCGCGCTGCTCGCACTGATCGCCGGGGTCGCGGCTGACGGGGCGCTGCGCACGGTTCTGCTGGCCGCGTGTCCGTTGATCACCCTGGCCGGCGCTATCGCCGCCGGCGTGCGGACCTATCGGTCGTGGAAAGTCGACGACAAGTGGCCGGTCTGGCAGGGCCTGCTGTGGTTCCTGCTGATGACAACGCTGCTGCTGTTCATGAGCGTCGGGCCCACCGTGTTGGGGTTGTCCGACGAGTGAACCGCGACCGGTGAGTCCTATTGCGTCCGGTACAGGTCGATAGTGATCTGCTCGGCGTCGAGCCGGGCGAGTGCCTCGGTGAGGACTTGGGCGCCGTAGCTCCCCTCATCGCGCAGCTCGAGCAGTTCGCCGCGCTGGGCGTCGATCATCGCCTGGCGTAGCACAACGAACTCGGTGCGTCCCAACATGCGAACGCTCCCCTCTTCGGAGTCCTCCGAGCGCAAAACGGCGTCACGGACCCGCCGGTAGCGCTCCGGCTCGGTGGCGTAGCGCGCCTTGAGGTCGTCCACGACGACGGCGCGCAGCCTCCTTCGCAGATCGGCACGCTCGGCGTCGGCCTCCCCGTCGTCGGGTTGGACGCCCAGCCATCGCACCAGCGGTCCCAACGTAAGGCCTTGCACGATCAACGATCCGACGGCCACCAGGAAGGCGATCAGGACCAGCAGCGAGCGCGACGTCGTATCGACGGGCAGCGTCTGGGCGGCGGCCACCGTGACTGCTCCGCGCATCCCGGCCCAGACGACGATGGTCGATTCGCGCCAGCCCAACGGGGAAGAGACGTAATAGTCGACGTCGGCGATCTTGCGGTTGACCCGCCGCATCTTTCCCGTCTCGTCGGCGGGAAGCCGGTCGCCGAATTCGCGCAACTTCGGTGCAAGACGGTCAACACGACGTGCACGGCGGGCCAACCACAACGCCATCGGCCCGACGAACACCGCACGCAGGAGCACCACCGCCACAAGGACCGAAACCGCGACCACCAGCGCGTCCGACAGGCGGCCGCCGTCGCGGTGGACGTGGGAGACGAGGGCCGACATCTCCAAGCCGACGAGGAGGAACACACCGCCCTCGAGCAGCAACTCGAGCGTGCGCCAATTCTGCACGTCCGACATGCGCTGAGCGGCGCTGAGGTGATTGGCCGCCCCGGCGCCGACGATGATGCCGGCCGCGACCGAGGCGACGAGTCCGGAGGCCTCGATGTGCTCGGCCGGCAGATAAGCGGCGTAGGGCACGGTGAACGAGAGTGCCGTGCACACCGTCGAGTTACTCAGCTTCGAGGCCACGAACAGGAACGCCTTGCCCACCACGAAACCGATCACGACGGCACCGACCACACGAAGTCGCCGAACGCTCCACCCACCGATACACCCGCCGCCGCCGCCGCGATCGCGGTGCGCAACAGGACCAGGGCGGTCGCGTCGTTGAGGAGGCTTTCGCCCTCCAGGATCGCCACGATCCGGCTCGGCGCCCCCAGCTTCTTGATCATCTGCGTGGCCACCGCGTCGGTCGGCGAGACGATGGCGCCGATCGCGATCCCCGTCCACAACGACACGTCGGGCAACAGTGCGTGCACCAGAAACCCGATCGCAACCGCGCTGAACACCACCAGCGCCACCGAGAGTGCCCCGATGGGTGCGAGGTTGCGCCGGAACTCCATCGTCGGCATCGACACTGCGGCTGAATACAGGAGCGGCGGCAGCACGCCGATGAGGATCCACTCGGGGTGCAGGGACACGTTGGGCACCCACGGCAGCATGGTCACGAGCAGACCCCCGACCACCAGGATCAGCGGTGGCGCGATCGCCAAGCGAGGACCGATCGAATTCGCCGCCGCGATGGCCACGACACTGAGTGTGAGGACGAAAACGATATCCATGGGCGTATTGTGCCGCGTCCGGTGTCTGGAGGACGGGCTCAGTCGAAGCGCTGAACCGTGTCCTGCGACAGGTACGGCGCCCAGCCCGGATCGCCGGTCTTCGCGAAGGCCACCCAGGCACCGTGCATGGCGTCGGCCACGGCCTGCGGCGCGTCGGGACCGGTAAGTCGCTCCGCGTCGGCGAGGTGGTCGAAGACGTAGGGGATCTCCACTGCGTGTCCGGCGCCGATGTTCGCAGGCTCGTTGGGGACTCCGAACTCGTAGAGGTAGGTCTGCTCGTCGGGCCGCAGTTGCGCCAATTGCAGCGAACCGGCGCGGAAGGCGACCTCGGTGAGCGTCATGCACAGCGCGTCGCCGGCGGTGGCGCCCTCCGCGAGGTGGTCGTCGAACACCCGCACCGCCTGCGGGTTGCTGCGCAGCATCCCGCGCGCGAACTCGGGCGTCGCGTTGCCGGCCACGCCGGTGGGGACCAGGAAGAAGCGGAACTCGTCGGCGTTCCACCCGGTGATCAGGGGGACGCCCGCACCAGCCCCGGCGGCGATGGACGCGACGGGAAGGTTGGGCAAGACATCACCGTCGACGACGGGGATCGTCGACATGATCCCCATGCCGGTGGCGACGACGGTCGCACCGAAGATCTCCGGGTCGGGGTTGAGCATCATCTCCATCGCCATGTCGGTCTGCGCCTTGAGCAGCGCGGCCCCGTCCACCGAGCCGAGCCCGGCCACGTCGGGGGTGACGCCGAGCAGTCCGGCGACCCGGGCGGTCACCTTGCGGGCATCCTCGACGGCGACGGCGGCCGATCCGTTTCCGCTCTGCATGATCGCGCGTCCGAACAGGCCCTGCGCGAGCGGTGACGACAACAGAGACGCCACACTCATCGCGCCGGCCGACTCGCCGAAGATGGTGACCTGCGACGGGTCACCACCGAACGCGGCGATGTTGTCGCGCACCCACTCGAGCGCCGCGATCTGATCGAGAAACCCACGGTTCTCCGGTGCGCCTTCCACCGACGCGAATCCGGGCACCCCGAGTCGGTAGTTCACTCCGACGAGCACGACGCCGTCGCGGGCGAAGGCGTCGCCGTTGTAGATCGACAACCGGTTGGACCCTCGGCCGAAGGCACCGCCGTGGATCCAGACCATCACCGGCAGCCCCGATGCCGACGGGTCCGGCGTCCACACGTTGACGTTGAGGTAGTCCTCGCCGAACTCGATGGCGTTGTCCAGCAGCGCGGCGATCGGGGCCGGGTAGCCGACCTGCGGTGCCGTCGGGCCGTAGGCGGTCGCGTCGCGGACACCGTCCCACGCCTGGACCGGGCCGGGCGCGGCGAAGGCTGCCGCGCCGGTCGGCGGGGCCGCGAACGGTATCCCCAGGAATGCGGCCACCCCGTCGGTGACGGTGCCGCGCACCGCTCCGGAGGCGACGGTGACGATCGGATGGGCAGTGGATTCTGCGGTGTCGGCCATGGCACCCAACCTACCGACGCGCGATGGTCGGCCGGGCGGTTTCTTGTGGCGCCACCAGGCTGTGTGGCGGGAGGTTCCGCCGGGCAACTAAGGTTGCGCTTACCTCAGTTGCGAAGGATTTCCCATGTCCCGTGGATTCAACGGCGCGATGATGCGCGCATTCGGCGCGCGCGACCATGTCGTCACCGTCACCGGCATCGCCGACCTCACCCCGCACTGCAAGCGGATCTCGTTCCACTCCGACACGTTGTTCGACGAGGCGGACGATTTCCCGACCGCATTCGTCCGCGGGTGGTTCCCCGACGGGAAGGGCAAGGAGTTCCAGCGCGCCTACACCTTCTCCTCGGCCGACACCGAGACCGGCGACTTCACGATGGATTTCGTGCTGCACGAACCGGCGGGCCCAGCATCGCAGTGGGCCGTCGACGCCCGTCCCGGCGACACACTGTCGGTGATGTGGATGAGCGCCATGCCGTTCGAGGTGCCGCCGGAGAACCCGCCGTCGGGCTATCTGCTGGTCGGCGACTCGGCGTCACTACCGGCCATGAACACCGTCATCGCGACGATCCCCGACGACATCCCGATCGAGCTGTACTTCGAGCAGCACGACCCGCACGACCGCGCCCTCCCGATGACCGCTCACCCGCGCCTGCGCGTGCACTGGGTGCAGCGCGGCGATACGACGACCCTGGCCGCCGCCTTGGAGAACCGCGACTGGTCCGACTGGTACATGTGGGCCGGGCCGGAGACCGGCACGCTCAAGGAGGTCCGCAAACGCACCAAGGAGTTCGGCTTCCCGAAAGCCGAGACCTACACCCACGGCTACTGGGCGCAGGGCAAGGCGATGGGCAAGGAACGCGACCCGCAGGCTGAGGGCGAGCTGACAACCGCGGCACCCGCCGTCGAGACAGTCGAACCCGAGGTCACGGCCTCCGCCGCCGACCCCGCGGTACAGGGAAAGTGGCGCGCCGCGGGCGCCGGACGGCTGCTGGCGCCGCTGAAGGGCACGCTGATCGTCGCCGGCCTGCTGCAGGCCATGGTCACACTGCTGCAGCTGGCCCCATACGTCCTGCTGGTCGGGCTGGGCCGGCGGATTCTCACCAACGAGCCCACCGAGCGACTGTGGTCCGTCGGGATCTGGGCGCTGATCCTGCTGGGCGCGGGCCTGCTCCTGCAATCCGCGCTCACCGTGTGGCTGCACACCGTCGACGCGCGGTTCTCCCGCAACCTGCGCCGGGAGCTGCTCGCCAAACTGGCGCGACTTCCGTTGGGGTGGTTCACCGGGCGCAGTTCGGGCAACGTCAAGACTCTCATCGCCGACAACACCGCGTCGCTGCACTACCTGGTTACCCACGCGGTCATGGACGCCGTCGCGGCGGTCGTCGCACCGGTCGCCGTCCTGGTCTACTTGTTCATCTGCGACTGGCGCATCGCCCTGTTCCTCTTCATCCCGGTGGTGTTCTACATCGTCACGATGTGGCGGATGATGGCCCAGTCCGGGTCGAAGATCCCACAAGCACAGTCGTGGGCCGATCACCTGAACGGCGAGGCGGCCACCTACCTCGACGCGCAGCCGGTCATCCGCACCTTCGGCGGGACCATGGCGTCTCGCTTCCGCCGCACCCTCGAGGACTACATCGAGTTCCTCAAGGGCTGGCAGGGCCCGTTCATCAAGGCGAAGACGCTGATGGACCTGGTCACCCGGCCCACCACCTTCCTGTGGCTGATCGTGGCGGTGGGCACGTGGTTCGTGGTCACCGACCGCATCAACGCCATCGACTTGCTGCCCTTCCTGTTCCTCGGCACGACCTTCGGCGCGCGCCTGCTCGGCATCGGCTACGGAATCGGTGGCATCCGCACCGGCACCATCGCCGCGCGCGACATCCAGGACGTGCTCGAAGAGCCGGAGCTGGTCGTCGCACCGGACCCGCAGCATCCGGGGCCGGTGCCCGACGTCGAGTTCCGCAACGTCACCTTCGGCTACCGCCTCGACAACCCGGTGGTGCGCGATGTCTCCTTGCACCTGCGGCCGGGCACCGTCACCGCGCTGGTCGGGCCGTCGGGTTCGGGCAAGTCCACGCTGGCCTCGCTACTCGCCCGCTTCTACGACGTCGACTCCGGCTCGATCAGTATCGGTGGCGCCGACCTGCGGTCGATGCCGACCGACGAGTTGTACCAGCACCTGGGCTTCGTGCTCCAGCAGTCCCAATTGGTCAACGGGACCGTCGCGGAGAACATCGCGCTCGCAGTGCCGGGGGCGACGCGGGAGCAGATCATCGAAGCCGCCCGCGTGGCCAACATCGCCGAGCGGATCGAGCAGATGCCCCGGGGTTACGACACACCGCTGGGCCCCGATGCCGCGCTCTCGGGCGGCGAACTGCAGCGACTCACCATCGCCCGGGCGATCCTCGCCGATGCCCCGATCCTGGTGCTCGACGAGGCGACCGCATTCGCCGACCCCGAGTCGGAGTACCTCGTGCAACAGTCGCTGAGCCGCCTCGCGGCCGGCCGAACGGTACTGGTCATCGCCCACCGACTGCACACCGTCACCGACGTCGACGCCATCGTCGTCGTCGACGGCGGCCAGATCGTCGAGACCGGCACACACGCCGAACTGCTGGCCGCCGGCGGGCGGTACCGCGCGCTGTGGGATTCCGCACACACCGGCACCGACGAACCCGTCCAGACGGCAGGAGCACACCGATGATCACGACCGTCCTTCGTCTCCTCCCGCCGGGAAGCCGCGGCGACGTCGCCCTCTTCACCGTTCTGGCCGTGCTATCCGTGATCGCCCGCGCAGCGTCGGCGGTGATCCTCATCCCTCTGGTGACCGCTCTCGTGAACCGCGACGACGATCGCGCGCTGTGGTGGTTGGGCGCGATCACCGTCGCCACTCTTGTCGGCTGGGCCGCCGACTGGTCGACCAACCAGGTCGGGTACCGGCTCGGTTTCGGAATGCTCAACTTCGGACAGCACTCGGTCTCCGAGCAACTGTCCCGCACTCGCCTGACCTGGTTCACACCGGACAACAAAACCATTGCCCGACAGGCGGTCTCGTCGACCGGGTCTGACCTGATCGGCGTGATCATCTACCTGATGGTGCCGATGCTGGCGGCCGTACTCCTGCCACTGGCGATCGGGATCGCACTGTTCGGCGTCGCCTGGCAACTGGCCGTCGTCGCGCTGATCGGCGTCCCCCTGGTCCTCGGGGCGATGTGGGCCAGTGGAGCGATTATCCGGCGCACCGACCGCGAGTTCGACGACTCCAATGCCGCACTCACCGAGCGCATCGTCGAGTTTGCCCGCACCCAGGCCGCCCTGCGCGTGTCCCGGCGCGTCGAACCCGAGCGCAGCCACGTCGGTGCGGCACTCGACCGTCAGCACGGCGCGTCGATGCGGATGGTCTTCATGCAGGTCCCCGGACAGATCCTGTTCACCCTGGTCAGCCAGTTGGCGCTGTTCGCCCTAGCCGGGACCGCCGCCTGGTTGTGGCACTGCGGGCAGTTGCAGGCCCCCGAGGCGGTCGCGCTCCTCGTCGTCGCCGTCCGCTACCTGGAGCCGTTCACGATCCTCGGCGACCTCTCCGTCGGGCTCGAGCACACTCAGTTGACGCTGCGCCACATCGCGACGGTGATCGCCGCCCCGACCGTCACGGACGGGCCGGTGCACGAGGCTCCGACCGGCGCGCCGCGCATCGAGCTCAAGAACGTGACCTTCGCGTACGGCGACGAACCTCCGGTCCTACAGGACTTCAACCTGACCCTGGAGCCGGGCACCGCGACGGCGGTCATCGGGGCGTCGGGATCGGGCAAGTCGACCATCCTCGGTTTGATCGCCGGACTCTACGAACCCGACAGCGGCCAAATCCTGTTCGACGGGGTCGACGCCGCGACCCTGGACCTGGCCGCGCGCCGCGCCTTGACCAGCGTCGTATTCCAACAGCCGTATCTGGCCGGCGGAACGATCGAGGAGAACATTCGCGCCGGCGACCCGACGGCGAGCGCCGAGCAGTTCGAATCGGCCAGTGCGCTGGCCCGCGTCGACGAGATCACTCAGCGCCTGCCCGACGGGTTCTCGTCTCAGGTCGGCGAAGGCGGTTCCGTGCTGTCGGGCGGTGAGCGTCAGCGAGTCAGCATCGCCCGCGCCCTGCTCAAACCGGCCCCCGTGCTCCTCATCGATGAGGCGACCAGCGCGTTGGACAACGAGAACGAACGGGCAGTCGTCGACGCTCTCTCCGCCGAGGACCGGCCGCGCACACGCGTCATCATCGCCCACCGGCAGGCGGGCATCCGCCACGCCGACCAGGTCGTCGTGATCGATGCCGGCCACATCGTCGAGGCGGGTGCGCCCGCTGAACTACTCGAGCAGGGCGGGCGCTTCGCAGAGTTCTGGGAGCACCAGAGCGCCAGCGCCGGCTGGAAGCTGACCACCGTCGAGTAGTTCCGTCGAATAGGTCATAGCCGACGCATAGCGGCGGCCAATCGGAGACCAATCTCGGGTGCCGACGATGAGTCCATGACACTCATCGAACCGGTACAGCGCACCGCAGCACAGGACTACGCGCGACCGCGGACCCGTCCCCACGTGGTGGCTGCCGCGGCCGACGCGGGCGTTCCCGTGCTGGACGTCGTGGTACCGGTCTTCAACGAGCAGGCCGCGTTGTCGGACTCGATCCGACGGTTGCACGGCTACCTGCTTGACCAGATCCCGTTCACGTTCGCGATCACCGTCGCCGACAACGCCAGCACCGACCGCACCCCGGCGATCGCCGCGGCGCTGGCGCGCGAAATACCCGAGGTCCGCTATCAGCGGCTTGAATTCAAGGGTCGGGGCGCGGCGCTGCACCACGCATGGTCGTCGTCGGACGCACCGGTGCTGGCCTACATGGACGTCGACCTGTCGACCGATCTGGCCGCCGTACTGCCGTTGATCGCGCCGCTGGTGTCCGGGCACTCCGACATCGCGATCGGCACGAGGCTCTCGCGCAGCGCCCGGGTCGTGCGGGGGCCGAAGCGCGAGATCATCTCCCGCTGCTACAACCTGATCCTGCGCTCCACCCTGTCCGCGCGCTTCTCCGACGCCCAGTGCGGGTTCAAGGCGATCCGCGCCGACGCCGCGGCGATGCTGTTGCCGCACGTCGCCGACACGGGCTGGTTCTTCGACACCGAACTGCTAGTCCTGGCCCACCGCTGCGGTCTGCGCATCCACGAGGTGCCGGTCGACTGGATCGACGACCCCGACAGCAGCGTCGACATCGTCGCAACGGCGGTCGCCGATCTGTTGGGGGTGGCCCGCCTGGTCCGGGGATTCGCCACCGGCGCCATCCCGATCCGCTCTCTGACCGCCCAGTTCCAGCCGCAACCCGATCCGCCCCCGCCACCGTCGCTGTTGCGCCAGGTCGTGTACTTCGCGACGGTCGGCGTGCTCAGCACCGTCGCCTTCCTGGCCTTGTTCCTCGTATTGCGCGACGCGTGGGGTCCGCAGGTGGCGAACTTCACCGCACTGCTGGTCACCGCCGTCGCCAATACGGCCGCCAACCGCCGGTTCACCTTCGGGGTGCGCGGCCGGGACGGCGTTGCCCGCCACCAGGCGCAGGGCATCGTCGTATTCGGCATCGGGTTGGCGCTGACCAGTGGCGCCCTGGCGCTGCTGCACCTGGCCACCGACCCACCCCGTGCAGTCGAAGTGGCAGTGCTGGTCCTGGCCAACCTGGCGGCCACCGTCGTGCGCTTCGTCCTGCTGCGCGGGTGGGTGTTCCGATCGCGCCACACCGCCGGCGCCGAACCCGTCACCTCTGTCTCGACCCAAGGAGATTCGCAATGACCGCCGCTATCGCTCGACCACACCTGCGGTGGGACCGCATCGCCCTCGGCGCGATCCTGGCGGTGACCGCCGTGATCTATCTCTGGGGACTGGGCTCGCTCGGCTGGGCTAACGAGTTCTACGCGACAGCCGTGCAGGCGGGGACGCAGAGCTGGAAGGCCTGGCTCTTCGGCTCCCTCGATGCGGGCAACGCGATCACCGTCGACAAGCCGCCGGTGTCGCTGTGGGCCATGGGCCTGTCCGGGCGGATCTTCGGTTTCAACACCTGGAGCATGCTGGTGCCGCAAGCACTGATGGGCGTCGCGACCGTGGCACTTCTCTACGCCGCGGTGCGCCGCTGCAGCGGGACCGGCGCCGGGCTGATCGCGGCGACCTCCCTCGCTCTGACGCCGGTGGCGGCGTTGATGTTCCGGTACAACAACCCCGACGCCCTGCTGGTACTGCTGATGGTGGCCGCGGCGTACTGCGTGGTGCGCGCCGTGGAGGCCAACCCGCTGCGCTGGACCGTGTTGGCCGGGGTCGCGGTCGGGTTCGCCTTCCTCACCAAGCTCATGCAAGCGCTACTTGTGGTGCCGGGGATGGCGGCTGTCCTGCTGCTCGCGCTGCCCGGATCGTTCTGGCACCGATTGCGGATCAGCCTCGTCGGGCTCGCCGCGATGGTCGTGTCCGGCGGTTGGCTCCTCGCGCTGGTCGCCCTTTGGCCGGCCGCAGCACGCCCCTACATCGGCGGTTCGACCGACAACAGCCTGCTGGAACTGGCCCTCGGGTACAACGGCGTCGGCCGCATATTCGGCGGCAGTGGCAACCCGACGACCGGTGGCGGTGGGCCGGGCGGACCCGGTGCCACGACTGGTCACGGTGGCTCCGGCGCGCTCGCGGCGGGCGGGGACGGCGGCGGGTTCCACCACAACGGTTTCGGTGGCTCTCCCGGTGCGACGAGGCTGTTCGGCGACTCCATGGGCGCTGAGATCTCATGGTTGTTGCCCGCGGCCTTGTTCTCTCTGATCGCGTGCCTCTGGCTGACGAGAAGGGCTGCGCGCACCGACCTCACGCGGGCAGCACTGATCCTGTGGGGCTCCTGGCTGCTGGTGACCGGCATCGTCTTCAGCACGATGAAGGGGATCATGCACCCCTATTACACCGTCGCGCTGGCGCCCGCGATCGCGGCGCTGGTCGGCATCGCCACGACCATGCTGTGGGCACGACGGAGCGCACCGGCGGCCCGGGTGGTGTTGGCAGTCATGATCGCGGCAACCGGGGCGTGGAGCTTCGTACTGCTGGCCCGAACGCCTGACTGGCTGCCGTGGCTGCGGTGGGTGTTGCTCGTCGGCGCCGGGTTAACCGTCGTAGCGCTGGTTCTGGGTAGTCGTCGAGACCGGTGGATGGCTGCGGTGGCCGCGTTCGCGCTGATCGTCGGGCTCGGCGGGACGGGCGCGTACACAGTGGCGACGATCAGCCAGTCCCACGGCAGCGGCTCGATGCCGACGTCGGGACCCAGCCGCGTCGACGACGGCGCCCGCGGCGGTGACGGTCACCGACCCGGCGCCGCCACAGCCGTATCGGATCAACTGATCGACAAGTTGACTGCCACCAATACCCGATGGGCCGCGGCGACAGTCGGGTCCCACTCGTCGGGTGCGCTCCAGTTGAGCAGTCGCCGACCGATCATGGCGATCGGCGGGTTCAACGGTGGCGACGACGCGCCCACGCTCGCACAGTTCAAGCAATATGTCCGCGACGGTCAGATCGCCTACTTCGTCGTCGACGACCGCGGTCCAGGCGGATCGTCGCACGGTCCCGGTAGAGCGCCGGGTGGTACGCCCGCAGGACCGGGTGGTGCCTGGAACGGTCGTGGCGGGGCATCGGGCCATCAGCCCGGCCGCACCGGCAGCGCATCGGCGATCACCGAGTGGGTGAAGGCCACCTACACGGCACAGACCGTCGACGGCACGACCGTCTACGACCTGCGGGACCAGACGAGAACGTCTCGGTGAGACAGGGATTAGGCCGAGGCCGCCGAGCGGGCACCGCCTCGGCTGCCGCGCCCGCGACCGCCG
>DLKD01000084.1:30210-30636 GCA_002477755.1 Gordonia sp. UBA7599 | reverse complement strand
CCGGCCAACGGTGACGCGCAGCCCTCGGTGCGCCCCGCCGCCGGTGCACCCCGTCGCGAGCCCGGACCACAGCCGCGGCCGAACCCGAGACCCCAACCCCGGCCGAATCCTGGTGCGGAGCGAGGACGACCCCGCGTCGAAGCACCCCGCTACGCGCCGACGCAGACGCCCGAACCGCTCCCGGCCGACCAGCGGCGTCCTGCAGTATCGCTACACCGCGGACCCATCCCCGCCGCGTCGCCCGAGTCGCCGCGCGTGGCCCCGCCACGCCCAGCATCGTCGGACAAGCCGGGCAAGAGCGCCGAGGCCAAACCACCCCGGCGCGAGAAGGCCCCCAAGCCGCCGGGCAAACGACGCCGCCTCGTCTCCTTTCGTGGCGTAATCGCCACCGTCGTGATCGCCCTCGTCGCCGCGATCATCGCCGCG
>DLKD01000084.1:29961-30083 GCA_002477755.1 Gordonia sp. UBA7599 | reverse complement strand
CATCTACTACGACGGCAAGCTCACCCGGGTCAACGCACTGTCGTTCTCCGGGCGCATCGCTCCTACGCCCGGCACCAACTGGCTCATCGTCGGGACCGATTCCCGCGAAGGCTTGACGGCCG
>DLKD01000084.1:29587-29856 GCA_002477755.1 Gordonia sp. UBA7599 | reverse complement strand
TCCCGCGAAGGCTTGACGGCCGCAGAGCGCAAGAAGCTGTCGACCGGGCCCGACGAGGGCGGTGCGCGCACCGACACGATCATGCTGATCTCGAAGCCGAAGAAGGGCAAGACGGCGATCATCTCCATTCCGCGCGACCTCTACGTCGAGGTTCCCGGCTATGGCAGCCACAAGATCAATGCCGCATTCAACATGGGCGGTCCACAGCTGCTGGTGCAGACCGTCGAATCTGTGTCCGGGGTGCACATCGACCACTACGCCGAGATCGG
>DLKD01000084.1:0-29479 GCA_002477755.1 Gordonia sp. UBA7599 | reverse complement strand
CGACCACTACGCCGAGATCGGCTTCGGCGGCTTCGCCAAGGTCGTCGACTCGATCGGCGGCATCCGAATCTGCCTCAAGACGGCGCTGCGCGACCCGAAGGCCGGTCTCCGCCTGCGGGCCGGGTGCCAGAAGATCAACGGGCGCCAAGCGCTCGGGCTGGTGCGCAGCCGCGACTACCCCAACGCCGACCTGCAGCGGGTGGTCAATCAGCGCAAGGTGTTCGCCGCACTCATGGCCAAGGCCACCAGTCCCGGCGTCATGCTCAACCCGTTCCGGTTGCTCCCCTTCGTCAACGGGGTCGTCGACTCGATGACCGTCGACGAGAACGACCACTCGTGGAACTTGCTGCTGCTCGCGCTATCGCTACGTGGATCGCCGACGATGGCGACCGTGCCCACCGGGGCCGAGGTGTGGGGCGCCGACGGTGACGCACTATCGATGGACTCGAGCACCGAGGAGTTCTTCTCCCGCCTCGCCCACGGCAAGGCCGTCGAACCGACGGCCGACGGCAACGACTCCGCCGTCGGGTAGCGCTGCGCGGTCCTAGAGGTTGCCGCCGGCAGCGGCCGGGGCGGCGACATCAGTGGCGGTCTTGTTGTTGATCTCGCGCTCGACGAAGGTCTCCAGGTCGAAGATGTTGCCCTTCGACCGCTCGGCGATCGTGAGCAGCGTCGTCATCGTCGCGACCTCTTCGACCTGCTCCTTGAGGAACCACTGCATGAACTGCTCGCCGAGGTAATCACCGTCGTCGCGCGCCACACGGGCCAGGTTGACGATCTGCTCGGTGACCTGCTCCTCCTGCGCCAGAGCGAGCTTGATCGGTTCGGCGTAGTCGCCGAATGCGTTCTGCGGGGCGACGACGCCGGGGATCTCGACCGCCTGGTCACGGTCAAGGAAGTACTGCACGATCATCATCGCGTGGTTGCGCTCTTCGACCGACTGCTCGTAGAAGTGCCTTGCCAGCTGCGGCATGTCCTCGTTGTCGTAGTACACCGCGATCGCGTTGTATTGCTGGCTCGCGGCGAACTCGTTGGTGATCTGATCGGCCAGCAGTTGCTGGAACTTCGTCCGTTGCGTCATGGGGCAATCGTAGGCGGAACTGGGTGCTAGACGCGCAGCGTGACCTGGCGGGTGCGGATTCCCGCGCGTGAGCGGCGCTGCTCGGTGGTCAACTCGGAGGTATCGGCCATCGCCTCCACCAACCAGGCGTCGAACTGGTCGAGCCCGTCGTACCACTCGTCGGCGTGCTTGTCGGGATCCAGATCGAAGACGGGCACGAGAACCCCGTGGGTCCGGAACGATCCAGCGAAGCGCGACCCCTCGCCCAGCGTCAGGTGGCCCGCGGCGTGCAACCGCGCCAACGCGGTCATCACCACGTCCTCATCCTCGGGGCGCACCCAGCGCAGATGGGCCTTCTCCCCCGCTGCCACCCACCACGGAGCACCCAAACCGCTCTTCGGCGTCATCCGGGCCGTGGGCAGAATCGTCGCCGCCGCACGGTCGAGCATCTGCTGCACTCCGGCGTCGAGCTTGGTCCCCGGTGCGTACCACCACGAGAAGTCCTCGTACACGGTGATGTCGAGTGCACCCGACGCCTCGATGAGGTCGGTGAGCGACTTGTCGGTCGTCCCGCCCTTGTACTCCTCGTCGGTCTTCGCGTGCGCCGCCCAGTCGACGGCCGCGGCGAACTCGGCGGCGATGTTGGCCGGCTCCGGATCAATCTGCAGGCCGGCGAAGCCCTCGCGCGCGCCCTTGCCGTCGCGGACGATAGCGCCGACCGCACCGGGTAGCACGGTCGCGACGTTGACGTGGTTGCGGACGCCCTCGGCCTGCAGCGACGGTCCTGGGTCGTCGTCGGGGACGACCGACTTCAGCTCCGGCTCGGGTGGGCCCTTCTCAAGCAGCGGCAAACGCGCGGTCGCCGACGCGACGAACGCCCGCATAGCGACGAGGTCACATTCGGCGGCGAGTCCGGCGAACGGCCGCCTCGGCGCCGCCGCCTCCGCCTGGCGCTCTTTGCGCGCGGCGACGCGCTCGGCGCGATTGCTCCCGGGACGCGGTCCGGTGCCGCGCTTGCTCTTCTTACCCATGGTCCAACCCTTTCACACGCCGCGCGGGGATCAGACCGTCACCAACCAGTCGCGCACCTGCGCCGGATGGTTCGTGGCGATCCAGCGCACCCCGATGTCAGCGCACAACTGGACGTCGACCTGCTCGTCGACTGTCCAACAGTAAGTCACCCGTCCGGCGGCGGCGGCCTTGTCGACCAGCTCCGGATGCATCCGCAGCGTCTCGATGGACGGTCCGATCCCAGTCGCGCCGACCGCCGTGGCCGCACTGCCGCCGAGGACGCGGGCGGTGTCCCCGAGCAGGATCGTCGGCAACATCGGCGCGTGACGGCGAATCCGCCACACCCCCGACGACGAGAACGAGATCACCACGGCGCGGCTGTGATCGGCCGACGGCGGCGATGCCACGGAGAACCGTCGCAGCATCTCCAGCAACTTCACCTCCACCAGGCTGCCCTGCCGCACCGGGTGCTTGGTCTCGATGAACAGCCGCACCGGCCGGCGCCAGTCGAGCGCTAGCGTCAACAGTTCCTCCAGCGTCAGGACCGACGCCGGGGTGCCGCTGTGCCAACTGCCGAAGTCGTAGTCGCGCAGTTGCGCCAACGACATCTCGCTCACAATTCCGGTGCCGTTGGAGGTGCGATCGATCGTGCGGTCATGGATGCACACGAGGTGGTGGTCGGAGGTCAGCCGGACATCGCACTCCAAGCCGTCGGCGCCCTGCGCCAAGGCGAGTTCGTAGGCGGCGAGCGTGTGCTCCGGTGCCGACCCGGACGCCCCCCGATGAGCTACGACAGCGGGTGTGCCGGATCGCGACACGCGACCGACGGTCACGCGTTGACCCAGCGGCGGCGAATACGGACCGGGGCGGCGATGGTCGTCGGATCGAAGATGCGGACCAGCCGCGGGATCATCCACCAGGCGAACGCCGCGGAGACCAGCGCCGACACGATTGCCCAGACCAGCGAATCAGCCTGCGTTTGGAGGCTGCCACTGCGGCCGCCCGCCCAGCGCGTGACTATCGCGACGATCGCGACGACGTTGACCAGCGCCCATGCCACCCAGATCTTGCGCAGTGACGCCAGGGTGCGCGGGTTGTTGGTCCGCGCGTCGACGAGCGCGGCCTCGCGCACGAGGAACGCTCCACCGACCACGTTGGCCAAGGGCACGACCGAACACAGCCACAACACCCAGGAGCGCCGCGGTTCCAGCCCGCCAGCATCCCGGTAGACCAATGCGCGCATGGCGATCACCCATTGCGCGAAGTGGACGAACACGTAACCCATGGCAACAACGGCCGCGGCTCCGGCGAGGAACACCAACCACGTGGTGATGTTGTCGAGCCAACCGGGGATTAGGCGGTCGCGACCGATGACGGTCACGGCGTAGCGCAGCAGGTGCAACACGGCGCTGACCACCATGACCGCCGTGGCGATGCGCCCGGCGACCTCGAAGTGAGCGGACTCGTCGTGAGCCCGTACGCGGGCGGGGACCTCGGACCAACTCGCGGGCAGGTCCTGCAACCCCCACTGCGGGATCGTGGCGTACCGGGGAGTCGGAGCGCGTCCGCCGTCACCGGACCGGCGGCGCGGTGCCGGGCGGGCCTCGGGTGGGCGCTGTGCGACCCAGCGAACCTTGGGTGCGTTGCTCCGGCGACCGGCCACGCGCTGCTGAGGTACCGCCGGTTGCCCCGGTGCGGGCCGCGGTCCCGCGACCTCCATCACCATCTCGGCGGGGACGACGACGAGAACGCCCTGGCACCGCGGGCAGCGCCTGCGGCCGTCACGGTGGGGCGCTTGGATCCGGCAGTTGCGGCACAGGTCCACCAGCTGCTGGGCGGGGTTGGGCGAAGACATCGTCTACCTCACTCCCCGACCACGACCGGCTTGCCACCGGCCTCCCAGGCGACCATGCCGCCCTCCACGCAAACCGCGTCGTAGCCGACGTGCTCGAAGTACTCGAGCATGCGGAAGGAACGTCCACTGGTCCGGCAGATGACGAAAATCTCCGCGTCGGGATCGATCTCATCGATGCGCTCGGGGACCTGTCCCAGCGGGATGTGCAGCGCGCCCCGGATGTGCCCCTGCTCCCATTCGTCGGATTCGCGGATGTCGAGCAGGATTCGACCGGTCTCACCGGTGAAGTCGTCCGGCAACTCCGCCACCGGCACCTGTTCGAAGGCGGGCATGCATCCATCGTGACATATCGGCCGATCGGCGGAGGCCCAACGCCGCCCGTTTGGGGCCCACTGACTGTCGAGTAAGATAGCGGTGGAGATATCCACAGGTCATGGGTGCAGAACCGAAAACCGATAAGGGTGCGAAGTGGTGTCGATTCACAAAAGTGAATCGCGTTTAACCGACTCCCATGTCAATCGGGCCGAATTGTGAACGGCGTCACTCGTTTGCGTTAATTCCGGCCCTCGACACGCACTATCGCAAACTTCAGCAAGCAGAGCCGCTATCTTGAACCACCCCCGTGGCCTCCTGTGGATAACTTGTGGACAACCTGCGAAACCGCAGTTTACGAAGGGATTAGTGACAAATGACCAAGAGCACAGTGGAGGCGGTCATCGCCGCCCCGCGCCCCCGCGTTTACGCCGTGTTCGCCGACCGTGAATCCGGCGGCGACTTCCTGCCGCTCAGCACCCGGCTCGTCTCACCGGGCACCGACGAGCGTCAGGGCGTCGGCGCGGTGCACTTCCTCGGCCTCGGCAAGGTCGGAGTTCGGGAGCAGATCACCGAACTCGTGCCCGACGAGCGCATCGCCTACAAGGTGGTCGGTGGCATCCCCGTGCGCAGCCACACCGGGCTGATCGAGTTCTCCGACGACCCGGCCGGCACCAAGGTCCGGTACACGATGGACTCCGATCCCAAGTTGCCGGTTCCCGCGCCCATTCTCACCAAGGTGTTGGACACCCTGATGGGTCAGATGATCGGCGGCGTCAAGCGCGCCGTCGCGAACGGCTGAGAGACACCTGGCTCACGACGCCAGGAAAGCCGCGAGCCGCTGCGCCTCCTCGTCGGCCTCTCGGCGTTGCGCCGGCGTCGGGTCGATGAAGTAGTCGACGCCGATCCGCTCACCGTCGGCCTTCCATGTGCCAGCCAGCCGACCGTCGACTAGGACGAACCCGGGACTGCGCCCGTTGGGCGTCGACGTCGCAGCGAACAGGTCCGGATCGGCGATACGGGCCCGATCGGTGGCCGCCTGTGCGACGAAGATGTGGTCGAACGGTGCGATGAGCCGCACCGGTGCGGGCTCGTCGCCGTCGGCGACAGACAGACCGTCGAGGTCATAGAGCTCCTCGCCGTTCGGCCCGTCAATGCGCGCCAACTCCCAATCCGCCTCCATCGCCCGCACGAGCGGACCCAGTCCGCTCAGGCCCGCCCACGTCTGGATGCCGGCGATGCTCGCCGGCCCGAACCCGCGCAGGTACATCCGGATCAGGTCGCGGCGGGCCTCGTCGTCGACGACCGCTGGCTCGCCCGGGCCGATCCAGTCGTCGAGGAGCGCCAGCGCCGGATCGCCGGCGCCGTCCCAGGTACCGCGTGGCGGCACCTGCACGAGGTGCAGCCCGCCCCGGATGACGGCCATCAGGTCGGCGGGCGGCACTGACGGCCAACGCCCCGCGAGCAGGTCCCGCAGTGCACGCGCGGGCACCTCCGCCCCGCTCAGCGCCTCACGTCCAGCATCGACGACGTCAAGCGCCTCGATACCGGGCGGCAGTTTGTGATTGGTCGCGGTGATCGCGGCGATCCTGGTCTGGGCGAGTGCCCGCATCCAACGGGCGTCCTGGGCGTCCATCACCATCAGCGTTCCGCGCAGCACGACCGACCGCACGATCTCGCGCTCGGTGAGCAGCTCGTCGTATTCGGCTGGGTCGAACCCCTCGATGCGCGACCACAACCCGATGAACGGCGGTCGGGGGTCCTGCGCCTGCAGACCGACGCACCGGTCGAGGACTTCGATGACGTCCTCGTCGATTCGTTCGAGGAGATGCTGTCGGGCAAGAAGTGTGCGGTTCCACTGCTGCGCCGTGATCACGACGGGAAGCTCACCCCGGTTGCCGCGTGGCAGCGGTAGCCGTGCGGATTCTTCGCCAGATACTGCTGGTGATAGTCCTCGGCGTAGTAGAACCGGCCGTCGCCGGCGTCGCCGAGTTCAGCGATCTCCGTGGCGATCGGGCCGTACCCGGCAGCGGTGAGCGCGGGTTGGAATCGTTGCGCCGCGTCGCGCACCAGTTCAGCATCGGCGGCCGAACAGGTGAACACCGCCGAACGGTATTGCGTACCGATGTCATTGCCCTGTCGCATGTCCTGAGTCGGGTCGTGCGTCTCAAAGAACACCCGCAGCAGGGCCTCCAGGTCGGTTTCGTCCTCGTTGAACACAACGAGAACTGCCTCGGTGTGCCCGGTACGCGCTGTACACACCTCTTCGTACGTGGGGTTGGGGGTGAAGCCGCCGGCGTAGCCGACCGCCGTCGTGTAGACGCCGGGCAGTTGCCAGACGATCTCCTCCACACCCCAGAAGCACCCTCCGGCCAGGATTACTGCGCGCCGCCGGGGCCCCCAGTCGCACACACCGCCCGTCACCGGGCCGGGCGGGACCATCGGGGCGTCGAGCACGATGTTGCGCGGGGCAACCCGCATCGGCGTCGGCCGTCCGGACAGCGCGTCGCCCGCATCGACCATGACCTGCTTCGCACGTGAGAAACCCCAGGACATGGTTTCAATCCTACGCGGCTGCCCCACCCCTGGTCGGAAGCGGCAAATCCGGCCGGAGCAAAGATTTGTGGTCTGTCGTCAGCCATGCCTATGATGACGGTCACTATCGGGCTGTGATGCACTTCACCTGCCCAGACGTACGCGACGGACTATAGGAGGCGAGCACGTGGCAACGACACAACAGGCGGATCTGTCGTCGGACCGGACACCGGTCTACAACATCTCCGGTTCCTGCACGTGGACGCTGCTCACGCTCATTCCTCTCGCCGTCCTGCTCGTCCTGATCGCCATCTGATCGCTCCCCCACCCGACCGCATGGCGGCATCGTGGTGACGCGCCCCGACGCGGGGGATACGGTGGAACAGTCAGACAGAGAACGATCCACCGCGAAGGGAAGCATTGTGGCTGAATACACCCTGCCCGATCTCGACTACGACTACGGCGCACTTGAGCCCCACATCTCGGGCCGCATCATGGAGCTGCACCACGACAAGCACCACGCGACCTACGTCGCCGGCGCCAACACCGCGATCGCCAAGCTGGCCGAGGCCCGCGAGGACGGCACCATCGCGCAGAAGGTCTACGGGCTGTCTGCCAACCTGTCCTTCCACCTTGGTGGTCACACCAACCACTCAATCTTCTGGAAGAACCTGTCGCCGGACGGCGGCGACAAGCCCACCGGCGACCTCGCCGACGCCATCGCCAACGACTTCGGCAGCTTCGACAAGTTCCAGGCGCACTTCACCGCCGCGGCCACGACCCTGCAGGGCTCGGGCTGGGCGATCCTGGGCTACGACACCATCGGCCAGCGCCTGGTCATCGAGCAGCTCACCGACCAGAGCGGCAACACCTCGGCCGCACTGATCCCGGTCGTCATGCTCGACATGTGGGAGCACGCCTTCTACCTCGACTACCAGAACGTGAAGCCCGACTACGTCAAGGCGTGGTGGAACGTCGTCAACTGGGCCGACGCCGCCGAGCGCTTCGACCGCGCTGTGACGCAGGGCAAGGGACTGGTCGTCCCGGCCTGATCGGACTCCACAGACCATCGACGTCGCCCGGTACGACAGCCCTACGGGGTTGTCGTGCCGGGCGATTTCACATGGCGCCCTTGATGAGGAACGACCCGGCAATTGCCGCGGCCAACACGACGGCCATGATCGCCAGGGCGACGTAGTCGATCCGCCCCGGGCGCGCCACCTCGGCCGTGAGCCGGCCGGTACCGCCGCGCGCAGTGATCGCCTCACCCATCTCCGCGGAGCGCCGCAGCGCCGACGACAGTGCCGCCACCACCATGTCGACGATGGTCAGCTGTGACGACGGATGCCCCGCCTTCGCCGGTGCGCGGGGGCGCAAGCGATGCACGGCCCGCAGAATCATCAGCTCGTCGATCATCAGCGGCAACGAGCGCAGGCACAAGGCGATGACGACAGCCCACTCGTCGACGGGGAGACGGAACCACCGCAGCGGCCTCATCAGCGTCGCGATCGCCGGGGCGAGTTGGCTGGCCCGCGTCGTCCAGACCACGAGGACCGACACCGCGATCACCAGCAGGCCCAGTAGGACGCTGCGTGCGGTCACCAATCCGCCGGCCGGACCGGCGACCAGCGTCGACAATGCGACGCTCGCGGCAGCCAGCGCCCAGAACCACCAGGGCGGTCGTGGCACCGCGCCCAGCGGTATCCCCGCGAGCAGCGCGACGACCAGCACGACGGCCGCGACCACGCCCAGCGCCGGCCACGACGGCAGCACCCACATGAGGATGCCGATCAGTCCGATCGCGATCAGCTTGGTCCCCGCCCACAGCCGGTGGATCACCGAATCGCCGGGGATTTCGCGCAGCGGCAGTCCCTTCACGATTGGCCCTCCGTTCCCGAGCGTGCCGGATCGAGGGCGCCCGCCTCCACCAGCACCCCGTCGACGAGCTCCACCTGGCGGTCGCAGACGGCGGCGATCTCGTCGAGATCGTGGGAGATGACGATCAGGGTGAGGCCCGCCGCGCGCAGCCGTCCGAACAGAGCGACGACGTCGGCGCGAGCCTGCGGGTCCAGCCCGGCCAGCGGCTCGTCGGCGACGATGATCTCCGGGTGTCCGGCCAGTGCCCCGGCCAGAACGCCGCGGCGCATCTGCCCGCCGGACAGGGCGTCGGTGCTGCGTGCGGCGAATTCGCGGGGCAGCCCGACCTCGTCGAGCAGGTGCGCGACCTCGAGGGTGCCGACGCCGAGCCCACCGGCGGCTTGGATGTCTTCGCCCAGCGTCGGCCGCTGCAGCTGCAGCCGGGCGTGCTGGAAGGTCAGTTTCACCGCGCCGACCTGTTTGCTGATGGGCGAACCGGCGTAGAGCGCCGTCCCCGACGTGGGCGCGGTGAGCCCGGCGAGGATCCACGCGAGCGTCGACTTCCCCGAGCCGTTGCCGCCGACGATCAGCAGGCCCTCGCCGCGGTCGACGTGCAGCGTCACGTCGCGCAGCGCGGTGACCTCCCACGGCGACCCGGCCAGGTACTTGTGTCCGATCCCGGTGAGCTGTACCAGCGGGGTCCCGCCCGCCGGTGGTCGCGTGTCGCGACGGAAGGGCGGTGGATCGAGATCCACGCGATCAGGCTCCTCGGCCCCCCCGAACCACACCGGCGGCTGCGGATCGACGCGCCCGTCGCGCAGGTGGATCACGCGGTCCGCAGCCGCCGCCTCGTCGGCGCGGTGGGTGATGAGGACGACGGCGAGTCCGCGGCGGGCGGGCAATGCGGTCAAGACCTCCAGCAGATCGGACCGTCCGTCCGGGTCGACCATCGAGGTCACCTCGTCGGCGATCAGCAGCGCCGGATCGCGGGCCAGCGCGGCGGCGAGCGCGAGGCGCTGCTGCTGCCCGCCGGACAGGTCCGCGGTGTCGCGGTCGGCCAAACCGCTCAAGCCGACCTCGGCGAGCAGCGCGTCGACATCCACGTCGACACCGTCGGGCAAGCCCCACACCACATCGTCGGCGACGCGGGCGCCGAGCATCTGAGTTTCCGGTCGCTGCAGCACCATCGCGGTGCCGCCGGGGCGGCCCAGTCCCGGATCGCCGGACCGAAGCACATGTCCGGCGGTCGGCGCACGCCCGGCGAGGATTTTCGCAACTGTCGACTTGCCCGATCCGTTGGCCCCGACGATCGCCACCAGTTCACCGGGGTCGATGCGCAGCGACACGTCGTTGAGCGCGGGCGCCAAGGGGCGCCGCAAGTCGGCGCTGGGATAGGTGAAGCCGACACCGTCGAACTCGACGGGCAGCGGGCCGGGCGCACTGGCATCGCCGGCCTCGAGCGCCCGCCGCGGCTCGTCGAGGGTGTCGACGCTGGGGACGGCACGGACCCGCTCGATCACGCCGCCGACGAGCCACCAGGCGACGTACAGCGAAATCAGGGTGCCGACCGCGCCGCTGATCCACATCCACACCCACCAGTAGTCGACGATGGCATTCGTCATCGCGCGCAGGCCGTCGGCGGTCTGCGTGAAGGCCTCCGTGCCGCCAGGCAGTTGCGCGGCGACTTGGTCAAGGGCCTTGGCGAAGCCGTCGATGGTGTTCTTCATCGATTCCAGCAGCAGGCGCCGCAGCGGGACGAGGACCAGGAACACGAGCACCGACAGGCCGCCCATGATCGGTGCGACGATCAGCGACGCGATCGTGAACGACGCGAGTCCCCGGTGGCGTCGCTTCATCTCCCCGACGAGGCCGCCGACCACACCGGCGGCGACAACCGAGACGGCCGCAGACAGGCCGGCCAGCGCGAACGCCACGCCGGCCGCGGCGACAACGACCGCGACGAGTGCGCGCGGGCGGGTCCGCTGACCGACCAGTGCCAGCGGAACCGGGGCGAGCAGCGCGACCGACGTCAGGATCGGCAGGACCTGCGCGACGACGACGGTCGCGACGGTGAGGCCGCCGAGCACGGCGGCCAGCGCCACCTCGTGGGGGCGCAACGGGCCGCGCGCGGCCTCGTGGGCTGAGGAATCAGACATCGAGTCCAGTGTGCCTGAGCCACTGTGAGAGCCACCTGAGGCCGAGGTCGGGCGGCCGAACCGCGCGCCTGGCGGATCACCAGGCTCCGGCTCGGCCCTCGGACGCTAGACGGCGGACCGGTCGGCGCGCCAGGTGACGTTCAGCGGGATCGGACCGTCGGGCAACCAGGGTTGCGCCGCAACACAATCGTTGACGTTCCACGTGCCGCGCTCCACGACGCCGAGAGCGCCGTCGAACACGAACCACTCCTGGGTCGGTTTGTGGAGCGGCTGGGACTCGGCCCAGGCCACGACGAACTCGCCGGGCTCGAATCCGCAGCACTCGCGCAGAGTCTCCAGGAAGCGGAGGTTGTGCAAGTGCCCGTCGCCAAAGTTCCAACCGAGAAGCAGGTTGGCACCGGTCTCGCCCTCCCAGATCTCGCGGTAGTCCAAGTCGTCCCCGAGATAATCGCGCAGCGCCGACATCAGGCCTCGGCCCTGGGTGTGCAACGACCGCCATCCGACGAACATCTCGACCATGATCTTGATGTACTCCTCCGGCGCGCCGGAGGCGCGGATCTGCTCAGAGTGCAGGCCGACGCTGCTCGGCAGTCCGGCCCGCTTCAGCTTCTCCTCGGCACCGGGTGTAAAGGTCCACAGCGCCGTCGCCCAGTTGCCCGCGTATTGGCGCAGCGAGGGCAGGAAGGAGATCAGATCGGGCCGGAAATTGCCGATCGCCGGGAAGATCAGGAGGGCGACCAGGAACACCGGCAGCATCCACGGCTGGCTGAAGTCGAAGATCCCGAAACCGTCCTCATTGGGGTGCCCGGCGAAGAGCGCCACCGAGATGAAGCCGAAGAGGATGTTCCACTCCAGGGGCACCGCGAGCGGGAACGTCGAGGTGATGAAGATGTGGAACGCCACGATGATCACGATGGAGACGATCGTCACCGTCCAGTTCGTGCTGAGCAGCAGGATCACCGGGATCACGAACTCCAGAATCGTGCCCATCACGTGAGCCATGAACCACGCCAGTCGGGATGGCTTCAGGTCGTTGGGATAGGCACGGTAGTTGGAGAGCTTCATCGCCCGCGGTGTCCACGGGGTGTTGGAGACCATCGGTGGGATCACGCTCTCGAAGTGCTTGCCGATCTTCGAGAACGCCGCCCCACACCAGACGACGACGATGAGCAGCTTGCCGGCGATGATCATGTCGGTCGGGTCGAGAATGAGGAAGAAGACCATCGCAGGCAGGTACTGCTCGCCGCGTCCGCACAGGAACGCGACCTTGTCGCGCAGGCCGAGGATGATCAGCAGGATGATCGGCGCGATCATCAAGTAGTGGTTCACGACGCCGCCGTTGCCGACCGGGTGCGGATAGTCCTTCACACCCGGCATCGCGATGGCGACGGCGAGGCTCGCCAAGTAGAGGACGTAGATCACCGCGTCGACGACCGATCGACGGGTTCCGCCGGTGAACGGCACCTTGTCCGGCCACGGGGCCATCCGCAGCAGACCGGGGCGCATGAAGTACCGCGCACCGCCGTAGAACGGTTTGAAGTGTCCGGTCAGCGGTCCCCATGCGCCGCCCAGGCCGATCATCTCCAGCAGGGCGACCCACAGGATCAGCTTCTGGTAGACGATCGGCTCGTTCCACCAGCTGCTGATATGGAGGGATCCGCCGACCCCCGGGGACGTGGATGTCACGATCAGGAGCCCGAGGAGCGACGACAGGAAGAGGAACTTGGCGATGTAGATAATGTGCAGCATGTACGGGCTGCCGTACCCGTTCGCAGCCCAGAATTTGGTGAGGATCTCCATACGCTCCCGCATCGGGAGGCGCGCGTATTCCTCGGGATCAACGTCGGGGAAGACGGGTTGGGTGAACGGCATGTCGACACCTGTCCTTTCAGTTGGTGAAGCGAGCGCGCAGACGGGGCTTGTCGAGCTTTCCGACGGGGTTCTTGGGGATCGAGTCGACGATCTCGATCTCCGGCACCTTGATGCGGGCGAGCTCGGTGCGGCAGTGCTCGAGCAGTGCGTCGGCGTCAAGATCGGCATCGGGGTAACCGGCGATGAAGGCGACCGGCACTTCGCCGTAGACGGCGTCGGGTCGGCCGACGACCGCGACCTCCATCACGCCCGGGAAGGCGGAGATGGCGTTCTCGATCTCCTTGGGGTACAGGTTCTCCCCGCCGCGGATGATCATGTCCTTGATCCGGTCGACGATCCGCAGGTAGCCGTCCTCATCGAAGATTCCGACGTCGCCGGTGTGCAACCACCCGTCGCGCAGAGTCTCTGCCGTCGCCTCCGGCCGGTTGAGGTACCCGCGCATCACGATCGGACCGGAGATCACGACCTCGCCCCGCTCGCCGCGCTCGAGGATCTCCCCGGTGGGTGACATCACCTCCACGCGCACCCGCGGCAGCGCCGGACCGACGGTGCCCGCCTTGATCTCGCCCTCGTAGGGGTTCGACGTCGCGGCGCACGTGCACTCGGTCAGGCCGTAGCCCTCCCCGATACGGAACCCGAAACGCTCCTGCGTCGCCTCGAGCAGTTCCTTCGACGCCGGTGCGGCACCGCAGATGCCGAGCCGGACCGACGAGAAGTCGACGCCCTCGCGGGCCGTGGCCAGCAACATCGAGTAGATCGTCGGCACCGCCGAGAAGTAGGTCGGGCGCAGGTTCGCCACGGCATCGTAGAAGCCGTCCGGGCTGAACCGGCTCAGCATGCTCATCTGAGCTCCCACGCGCAGCGGCGACAAGAAGCTCACACAAATGGCGTTGACGTGGAACAGCGGCAGGAAGAGCAGACAGTGGTCCGAGGAGTCCATCGCCATCGACTCCACCATGATCGCGGTCATCGCATCGAGGTTGGCGTGGTCGAGCATCACACCCTTGGGTCGTCCCGTCGAGCCGCTGGTGTAGACCAGCAGTGCCAGGTCGTCGGGCGTGGCCCGCGGTGGAGTGGGGTCACCGACCGGTTCGCTGCGCAGATCGCCGACCGGGAGGACCGTCGCCGACGCCGACGTCGTGAAACTGGGCTCGGCAAGCGCGAGGACCGATCCGGCGTCGGAGATCTGGTAGTCGGCCTCGCTCGCGGTCAGGGCGGGATTCACCGGCGTCGCCGCGGCACCCAACCGCCAGGCCGCCAACATCGCGATGAGCAGTTCGACACGGTTGGGCAGCACCAGGGCGATCACCGAACCGTGCCCGACGCCGAGCTCGGTGAACTGCTCGGCAGCCGCCCGGACGCGACGGTCGAAGTCGTCGTAGGTCAGCGCCACGGTCTCGTCGCGGAGACAGGGCCGGGCTGCCCGCGCGGCGATCTCCTCCTCGGCATGCGACCAAGGCAGGTGGCCCAATTGATAGGCAGTCTCCATCAAAACCTCACTCCGTTGCGGTGCCGGTATTCGGACAGTAAGCCGAAACGTGACGGAGGTCACTGTGCTGCTGTCACAGTGTTCCTGGGGACACCGACGGTCGCCCGTGCGGCCCGGATTGCGAGGCGTGATGGACGACGTGGAACCCCGAGTGGCCGGTTCGACCACACTGCGCAACCAGGCCGCATTCATCGAACTGGGCTTGGCCCTGCGGCGCCACCGCGACGAATTCGCCGCGCAGATGCACCGCGAGATGCTCGCCGGCATCGACGGCCTGCCTCACGACGAGCAGATGCGCGACCTCCTCATGAGCAGCGTGTTGGCCAACATCGAGACCGCAGAGCGCGTCTACCTGGGTGAGCTGCCCGTCTCGGCCATCGAGGCACCCGACGACGCGCTGGTCTATGCGCGGCGATTGGCCCATCTCGACGGCCAGCAGAGTGTGCTGCCACGTGCATACCGGTGGGGGCAGTTCATGCTCACCGTGTGGGCTACGGACGAGTTCCGCCGGATTCTCGACGATCCGCGTGCCGAGAACGAAGCACTTGAGGACCTCAATCGGATCAGCTTCTCCTACGTCAACCAGATCTCCGAACAGGCACTCACCGAGTACCAGGCCGAGCGCGACCGGTGGCAGACACACCGCAGCACCGTGAAGGCCGAGACGCTCGACCGACTCCTCGACCGCGACGCACCGCTGCACGGGCCCGATCTGGTCGCTGCCGAACGCAAGCTGGGCTATCAGCTACAGGCGACGCACGTCGCTGGGACGGTATGGATCGACGACTCGACCGACTCGCCGAGTCCGGAGGTGGATTCCGCTGATCTGGAACGGCATACCCGTCGGCTCGCCGCGGCGGCCGGCGCCAAGGGTGAGGCGCTGTTCCGGCTCCGGGACTCCACCACGGCATGGTGGTGGGTGCACTGGCCGGAAACCACGCCACCACCCGCCGACGCGTTCCGCCTCGCACTCGCCGAAGCGGACGTCCCGCTCCTGCGACTCGCGCTGGGCGGTCCGGGCCGCGGTGTTGAGGGGTTCCGCGAGAGCCACCATGACGCGTTGGCAGCCGAGCGGGTTTCGATGATCGCCGGGTCGGCCGCTCCGCGCGTCGTCTCGACCACCGAGCCCGGGGTCCGCTGCGCCGCCATGCTCGCGGCCGACCTCTCCGACACCAAGCGGTTGGTGCAGTCCGCCCTACGCAACCTGGCCGCCGATACTCCGACGAACGCCGATCTGCGCGAGACGCTGCGCGTCTACCTCGAGGAGCAAGGCAGCCACAGCGCAGCGGCTCGGCGCCTACACATCCACAAGAACACCGTCGGCTACCGGTTGGCGAAGGCGTCCGACCTCTCCGGGAGTGCGTTGACCCGCAACCGCGTGGACACCGAACTCGCACTGGTCGCCTGCGAGTGGCTCGGCCCCACGGTGCTGCTGCCTACCGAGTGATCTCGGCGGCGTCGGTCCTCAAGCGACGCGACACCGACTCAGTTCTCAGTTCGAGGTGAGGCTCGCCTCGAGGCCCGGCGGATCCTGCGGCAGGCCCTGCTGCTGGCGCAGGACTTTGATGAGCTCGTTCACGACGGTCACTTTGTCGCTGGACAGGCCGGCCAAGCGAAACGCGGCAAGTTGGATATCGGCGTCGGCCTGCATGCGCAGCCGGTCGATCTCGGTACGGGTGCGCTGCGCGGCGCTGTCCTCGAGGAAGTAGTGCACATCGACCCCGAATGCGGCGGCGATCCCCTCGACGGTCCGAAACGAGGGCGACTTGGCCTTTCCCGAGCGCAGCTGGCTCAAGTAGGACTCACCGAGCCGGAACCCGCGGGCGGTCGAGCGCTGGGCGATGGCCTTGGCGCTGTAGGCGCGCCCATTGGGGCCGGGAACCGTGCGGAAGAGCTCCTCGAGTCGACGCGCGAACAACCCGGGCTCAACGTCGGCGCCACGTGTGTCGACGCTGCCGTTCTCCGAAGTTCTTGCCGCCATCTGAGTTCCCCTGTCCCGAATATGGTGCAACGTTAATCGTGAAGAAACTTCATGATATCCCAGATGAAAACTGTTGTCAGCGTAAACCTGCACGTAGCAAGGCTAAAAGCGGAATCAACTGAGTTAAACGTACGGTTCTCCTTAGGACAAAGGATCGTTTAGGCCAGCAAGTCGGCCATCGTCGGCAGGGTGCGCACGGCATCGCCGTCCATCCATTCCCGCAGCACCTTGGTCGCCCAGACGTCGTCCTCGTTGTACTGCAGCAGTCGGGTGCGTTGGTCCGGGTCGGGTTGCGCCCCGGTCAATCCGACCGCCGCCGAATACCAGTCCATCGACGCGGCGCCGTTCGCCTCCCCGTCCCGCCAGGAAAAGCCGGCGACCGGCGCAACCCGCTTGAGGCCCTTGCCCTTGGGGCAGAAGAAGTTCGCCGATACCGCGGCGTAGACATCCACCCACTGCGGTGAACGGATGAACTCGTTGACCTCGGCGAGCGACGGGATGCCCGGCATTCCCGCGAACCTCTCGGCCGAGCCGCGCAGCCACCGGTTCTCGGCCTGCTCGGAGTAGCAGTACGCCGCAAACGTCTTGCCCTGCGCCCGCGCGGCCGCCATCTCCTCGTGCAGCCAATTCCAAAAGGCCGCGAAGGACTGTGCCTCGGTCGTACTCGGCAACGGCCGCCACGTCGCGAAGGGCCGGTAGAGGACCGGACGATCCGGGTCGGTCCGGTCGGTCAGCAGCGTGCCCCACAGGTAGGCGCCATCCTCGCCGTAACTCTCCATGTCGACGTCGACCTCGACGTCGGCGCGGGCGATCGGCGTCGAAGCGCTGCGTCGCACCATCACATCGCCGGTCCGGTGACAGCGGGCGGCGGCGATCGCGTCTTGGAAAGAGCCGTTGGACCACTGCTCGGGCTCGTCGCCGGCTGTCAGTTCGGCAAGCTTGCTGATAGTCGTGATTCCCTCGGCCCGAAGTGTGTCGGCGACCATCCCGTTGACGACGAGGCTCACGTCGTCGCGCGCGAGGAGATCCGCCTCGCACTGCTCCCACCAACGACAATCACGGCACTCGCCGATCCGGCTCGGCTGGGTTCCGACGAGTTGGTCGACGATCGCGAGGCGCTCGTAGGTCAGGTGCGCGAACTCCTCGCGCAGAGGTCCGACGTCGAAGACGGCGATGCAGTCGGCGTCCATACCGATGACTCCCGCCCGCCACTGGTCCGGTGCGCGGTCACCGGCGAGCCCGGCCGCCACCAACAATTCGGTCAGATGCTGGAGGCGCTGTTGGTCACGACGATTGGGCCGCAGTGCGCGACTCGCGTCGTCCGTGGGCAACCAGGTCCACAGCGGGCTGGTCAGTATCGTGCGCCCGCCCTCGCCGTTGTTCCGTGCTGCGGCCGGTCTGGTCACACGGTGGTTCACCACGATCACCGGGAGGTAGCCGGTGCCGTCGTGCACCAGCAGCTCGGCGTGACCACGCCGCCGATCGAGCTCGTCGTCGGGTAGCGCCGCGTTCCAGATCCAGCGCGCCCCCGCGGTCGCGGCGGCCAAGGTGTCGGACACCCGCCGCTCACGCGGCCCCTCGTCGACGATCACGAAGGCCGTCGGGCCCTGGTCGCTGTGGATCGATCGGAGCAGGTCGCGCACTCGTTCCCGGTGCAGCGCAGCCGCCTCTTTGCGCCGGGCGACCTCGGGTGTATCAGCGGCGATTGCCTCTGCTCCCGGTGTCGTCGGCGAGTTGTCCAGGGCCAACCGGTGCGGGCATCCCGAAAGATCGCGCGCGGTCAACAACACCGCCGTCGGCTTCCGGGTCAACGTGCTCACTCTCTGCGCCTCCACCCCCTCCGCGCCGCTCGACGAGGAGGTGCTTCTCAACCTAACCGATGGGTCCGACGCCGGGCGTGATCGACCGGCGACACTCGCCGGGGCAATGCCCTAGGCTGGCCCCCATGGGATTGTTCTCGCAGGCCGAGCCGCAGCCGACCCGCAAGGAGCGCCGCGCGGCGAAGAAGGCGGAGAAGAAGGCCGCCAAGCGGCGTGCCAAGTATGAAGCGAAGTACGAGGCCAAGGAGCGCCGGGCCGAGCAGCGCGCCGAGAATCGGGAGGCTAAGCGCACGGTGCGCCGCCGCGAGCGCAAGGCCGCCCGGGCCCACCGTCGCGAACTGCGCTCGACCGAGCGCACCGCCAAGCATGAGTCGCGGGCGGCCATCGCCGAGGCCAAGGTGCGCACCGCCGAGATCGAGGCGGCGAAGGTCGCCAAGAAACTGACACCGCAGAATGCGCGCCGGGCCATGTCGATCGCCAAGGTCGTCGCACCCGTCCTGGGCCCGGTGGTGTATCGGGGCAGCGTCGTGGCGCGCGAGAAGATCGGTGACCTCCAGGCCGCCCGTGCGGGCGTACCGCCGGAGACGCTGCGCCAGTTCACCGGGAAGGGCGCTCCCCTCGCTGCTCGGATCGCGACCACGCGCCGCTCGTTGCACAGCCTGACCCTTACCGATACGGGTGCCGAGGCCGCGGCCTTCGCCCAGGCCATGTCCGTGCGCCTGGACAACCTGTCAGTGGCCGTCGACGCGGCCGAATCGATGAACCCCGAGGGACGCCGCAACGCCTATCGGGCCATCGGCAACGAACTGACGGCCATCGACGCCGACATCCTCGCCCGCCTCGGAGTCGCCGCCGGGTGAGCGAGGCCGCCGACCGCGTGGGCCTGTTCGAAGCGCAGCGCCCACGGTTGACGCGGCTCGCCGATCGGATGCTGTCCGACCAGGCTGAAGCGCAGGACATCGTCCAACAGGCGTGGCTGCGGTGGTCGGGCACCGACCAGGACATCGACAACGTCCCCGCCTGGCTCACGACGGTCACGACGCGCTTGTGCCTCGACCGCCTCAAGGCCCGCGTCCCCGTCCCCGTGGAACCCGCGGACGACGTCGGTGTCGCGCTCGAACCCGACGCTGCGGCCACCGTGATGCTCGGAGAATCGGTCGGTGATGCCCTCGGCGTCGTACTGGACCGGCTGACCCCGGCCGAGCGCGTTGCGCTGGTCATGCACGACACCTTCGACTTCGACTTCCCCACCATCGCCGACGCCCTTGAGGTATCACCGGGCGCTGCCCGCAAACTAGCGTCGCGGGCCCGGGCGAAGGTCCGCGACCCAGCCCCGACCGTCGGCCCGGCGGACTGGGACGTCATCGACGCCTTCATGACGGCGGCGCGAGGCGGCGAGTACGACCGGCTGATCGAACTGCTCGCCCCCGACTCCCTGGTGCGCGCCGATACCGCCGCCATCGCCACCGGGACACCCGAGCGCATCGACGGTTCGGTACGCATCGCCGAGTTCTTCAACGGCGCCGCCCGCGCCGCGCTGCCCGCGTTCCTCGATGGTCGGGGAGTTTTCGCCTGGTTCCATCGCGGAGAGGCTCGCGTCGTCTTCGACTTCACGGTCACCCGCGGCACGGTCGAAAGCATCACGTTCCGAGCCGATCCCGCGGTACTCGCGCGGGTGGTGCGACGGCCCTGATCCGCGACTCGCGACAAGGGGTCGCTGCGCGCGGTCACACTCCGAGCTCCACAGTCGTCATAGGAGTAGCGGTGCACCATCGCACCGACCCCAAGGAGACGATCCCAAGGAGACGACATGAAGACCATGACCTGCCGCCAGCTCGGCGGCCCGTGCGATGCCCCACACCGAGGCGACAGTGCCGACGAAGTCATCAAGGCGCAGGACAAGCACCTGCGGGAGGCCGTCAAGGCCGGCGACGCCAGCCATCAGGAAGCCCGGGACGCTATGAAGGCCCGCTGGCGGCGCCCCAAGAAGTCGATGGACTGGTACCTCGGCGCCAAACGCGCCTTCGCCGAGCTGCCCGACGAGTGACCAGCGGGCAGTGCACAGTGCACGGCGAGTCTGCGGCCTACCCGACGATGATGTTGCTGTAGGCCGTGCACTGCTTCCCGTCGGGTGCCAGTCGGCACAGACGGAACTGGATGCCGTTGTATCCGGGCTCCCGGATCCATTGCCCGACCGCGGGCGCAGAACCCGGAGCAACGACGGCCACCTGCTTCCACGGGGTCCCGACCTTCTGCGGGAAGCGCACGCTGCGTTGCTCGAGGGCCACGTTGCTGCGTCCCTGGTTGTGCTGCAGCGCGTAGGGCCCGTTGTCGGGCGAGAGGACACTCGAGGTCCACGCCGTCCCATACCAATCGGCGAGTTGCAGCGCTGCTACCGGGTGCGGAGCGCCCAGACCGGGAAGTGTCGGTGCCGCGCCTGCTGGGGCAGCACTGATTCCCGCGGCGACCAGTGCCGCCGCTGCGGCCCCGAGACCGGCGCGCATACTCCAACTGCGAGTCATCGTCCTACCGTCCCGGGAGGTACTTCAACGCGTCCATCGCCATGGGCGTGGCCTTGAGGAAGAGGCTTTGCGGGACACCGCGCACGCCGTCGAGCCCGAAGAACCGCTGCTCGGCGATCGTCTGGGGCTCGGTGTACTTCAGCAGGCCTTCGTCGCCGTGGCGCCGACCGACGCCCGAGGCGCCCATGCCACCCATCGGCGCGGCGGTGGAGCCCCAGGCCGCGGCGTAGCTTTCGTTGATGTTGACCGTACCGGCGCGCAGTTGATCGGCGATGGCGTTGGCCTCGCTGCTGCTGCCGGCGAACACGCTGGCGTTGAGGCCGTACTCGGTGTCGTTGGCCGCCTTGATGGCCTCGTCGACCGAGTCAACCGGGTAGATCGCCACCAGCGGACCGAAGGTCTCCTGCCGGAAGCAGGCCGCGGCGTCGGTGACGTCGGCCAGGACCGTCGGCTCGAAGAAGAACGGGCCCAAGTCCTCGCGGCGCTTGCCGCCGGCCAGCACCCGTGCACCGTTGGCCACCGCGTCGTCGAGGTGGGTCTGCACTGCCTCGACCTGCGCGGCCGAAGCGAGGGAACCCATGTCCACCGAGAAGTCGTAGGCAGCACCGAGCTTCATCGCATTGACGTGTGCCACGAAGCGCGAGGTGAACTCGTCGGCGATCGACTTCTCGACGTAGATCCGCTCGATCGAGATGCACAACTGCCCGGAGTTGGAGTAGCAGGCGCGCGCCGCACCCGGCACCGCCCGGTCGAGGCTGGCGCCCGCGGTGATGATCAGCGGGTTCTTCCCGCCCAACTCGGCGGAGAAGCCGATGAGGCGCTGCCCGGCCTGCGCGGCCAGGGCCGAACCGGTGGCCGAGGAGCCGGTGAACATCACGTAGTCGGTCTGCGCAACGATCTCCTGCCCGACGACGCTGCCCGGCCCGGGCACGACCGCAAACAGCTCACGCGGCAGGCCAGCCTCGTAGAGCAGTTCGGCGGCGGAAAGGGCGCAGTAAGGGGTCTGGCTGTCGGGCTTGATGACGACGGCGTTTCCGGCGAGCAGCGCGGCGACCGCGTCGGAGACGGCCAGCGTCAGCGGGTAGTTCCACGGCGAGATGACGCCGACGACGCCCTTCGGCTGGTAGCGCACGCGCACGCTCGTCGCGCCCGGGATCATGCCCTTCACCTTGTGCTCGGCGAGAGCCGCCGGACCGCTGTTGGCGTAGTGGCGCGCGGTCAGGGCGGTGTCGACGACCTCTTCTTGCGCGTACTGCCGTGCTTTGCCGGACTCGGCCTGAACCATGTCCATCAGTGCCTCGGCGTCGCGGTTGACCAGCCGCGCGAACTCGAAGAGCACCTCGGCGCGCTGGGCCGGGGTCTTCGCGGCCCAACCCTGCTGTGCCACGCGCGCCGCGGCGACCGCCGCACGCAGGTCGGCGGCGGTCCCCACCGGGATCTGCGCGATCTCCTTGCCGCTGAACGCCTCGAGGATCGGCCGCGTCTTGCGCTTGGCCCCCGGGTCGATCGCGACGAGTGCGTTCAACCGATCGAAGACGGCGGACGAGGGTACTGGCATGGCAATTCTCCTAGCGGTTACAGCGGAACGCGGGTGAGAGTCAGGAATCGGGTGCGACGAGGACAATTCCGTCGGCGTCGGAGTACAGGACATCGCCGGGGTTAAAGGTCACGCCGCCGAACTCGACGGGTACGTCACGCTCCCCGGCACCAGTCTTGGAGGACTTGCGCGGGTTGGTGCCCAAGGCCTTGATCCCGATGTCCATGCCATCGATCGTCGCCGCATCGCGGATGGCGCCGTTGACGACTAGGCCCGCCCAGCCGTGGGTGCGGGCACGCTCGGCGATCAGGTCGCCCACCAGTGCGGTGTGGACCGACGCGTCGCCGTCGATCACCAGCACCCCGCCGGGGTTGTCCTCGCCGAGCACCTCCTTGAGTAGCGCGTTGTCCTGGAAGCAGCGCACCGTCGTCACGATTCCGACGAAGGAGTCGCGCTTGCCGAACCTCCGGAACTGGGTGTCGCAACTGCGGACGTCGTCGCCGATCTGGTCGACCAGGTCGGCGGTCGGGACGAACTCTGGGGAACTCATGGGATGAATCCTAGTGCGAATCCCGGCCAGGGCCTACCCGCGCGTAACCTCGACCACCCACGGGTGCCGGACGTCACTGCTGGCGTGGCTTGGTCAGCGGGAAAGGAATCGTCTCCCGGATCGAGCGCCCGGTGATGAGCATGACGATGCGGTCCACACCCAGTCCCATCCCGCCCGTCGGAAGCATCCCGTACTCGAGAGCGGCGAGGAAGTCCTCGTCGAGCTCCATCGCGTCGGGGTCACCACCAGCCGCGAGGACGGACTGTTCGGTGAGGCGGCGGCGCTGCTCGACCGGGTCGGTGAGCTCGGTGTAAGCGGTGCCCAGTTCGACCCCCCACGCGACGAGGTCCCACCGCTCCGACACCCCGTCGATCTCTCGGTGGGGCCGGGTGAGCGGCGAGGTTGAACTGGGGAAGTCGGCATGGAAGGTGGGCGTGGTGGTGGGCGCCTCGCCGAACCGCTCGTAGAGTTCGGCAACGATGTGCCCGGCGTCCCACGTCGGCCGCACGGCCACATCCTGGGCACGGGCGAGATCCCGCAGTTGCGCGACACCTGTTTGCGGGGTGACCGCGACCCCGACTGCGTCCGACACCGTCTCGTATACCGACCTGGTCGGCCACTCACCGCCGATGTCGATGCGGTCCATCCCGCCCCGACCGTCAGGTCGCAGGACGACAGGCGCTCCGTGCACGGCGGTGGCGGCCGCCTGGATCATCTCCCTGGCCAGGACAGCCATATCGCGGTAGTCCTGGTGCGCGGCGTAGGCCTCGAGACTAGTGAACTCCGGGTTGTGGCTGTAGTCGACGCCCTCGTTGCGGAAGTTCCGGCCGATCTCGAAGACCTTCTCCACCCCTCCGACGCAGAGGCGTTTGAGGTAGAGCTCGGGTGCGATCCGCAGATACAGGTCCAGGTCGTAGGCGTTGATGTGGGTGCGGAACGGCTCGGCGTTGGCGCCCCCGTGGATCTGCTGCAGGATTGGCGTGTCGACCTCGAGATAACCGTGGGAGCCCAACACTGAGCGCATCGCCGCGACGACCTTCGCGCGTGCCACCAGCAGGTCGCGCGCAGCCGGGTCGATCGCGAGGTCGAGGTAGCGCTGGCGCACCTTGGCCTCCGGATCGGCCAGTCCCCGCCACTTGTCGGGCAGCGGGTGCAGGCACTTGCCGAGCATGGCCCATCCCTGCGCCAGTACCGAGATCGCCCCGGCGCGCGAGGAGCCCACTCTCCCTTCAACGCGAACCAGGTCGCCGAGATCGACGTCGCGCGCAAACGCGGCCGTCAAGTCCGGCTGGGCCGCTGAATCCGACCGCACTTCGAACAGGACTTGGACCAGCCCCGACCAGTCGCGCAGATCGGCGAACACCACGCCGCCGAAGTCGCGCAGCGCGACCACCCGTCCGGCCACGGCGACGACTGTTCCCGGCGGCTGCGCCAACGCCTCTGCAGCCGTGTGCGTCGGCCGGATCGCGGGATCGGCCGGCGGGTAGGCCTCGACACCCTCGTCGCGCAGCCGCTCCAGTTTGCCCATGCGCACCCGCACCTGTTCCGGGCGGTGGGCCGGTGGTGGGCCGGCCGCAGCCTCGTCGGAAAGCTCGGCAACGAGGGAGTCGAGGTCGACCCCGGGCGGGATCGCCGACGGCCCGCCGCGCTCGCGGCGCTTGGCGGAGAACGTGGGGAGGGAGACGAACCCCTCGGTCACGATGGCCGCCGTCCCGACGCGGGGAATGGCCCGGGCATCGGAGAACGCCAGATAGCGGGGCACCCATTGGGGCCGGTACTTGGCGTTGGACCGGTACAGCGACTCCATCTGGACGAACCTCGACGCAAAGGTCAGCACCGCATGCGTCGCCCGCACCACCGGTCCGACGCCCAAGCGCTCACCCTGCTCGAAGATCTCGCGGAAGGCGGCGAAGTTCAGTGACACCTCGGTGAGGCCGAAGTCGTCGCCCTGCGCCATCAATTCGACGACCATCAGCTCGACGATCCCATTGCCCGAGGTTCGATCGCGCCGCATCACGTCCAGCGAGGCACCGGTGCGGCCCCACGGTACGAACGACAGCATCCCGACCGTGCGCGGATCGTCGGTGTCCAGGCCGGAGACCGCTTCGACGAAGAGGCAGTTCCCGTCCTGCGGGTCGCCGAGCCGACCGAGCGCCATCGCGAATCCGCGCTCCTCGTCTGTGTCTCGCCAGTCATCGGCCAATGCCACCAATGCGGCCATCTCGGCGTCGGGGATGTCGCGGTGGCGCCGAATCCGCACCTCTAGTCCCATCCGCCGGGCGCGGGCCACGGCGTGGCGCGCGTTGCGCATATCGGGCCCGGTCGACGTGAAGCCCCGCGGATGCAGGATCGCCTCGTCACCAATGCGCAGCAGGCTGAGCCCGGCCCGTTCGTAGGCTGCGGCACCGCGCTCACTGACGCCGATCGCGGCGGGATGCCACCCGTAGCTCTCGCACACACCGAGGAACTCCGCGATCGCGGCCGGCCACGAGGCGGGATCGCCGATCGGGTCACCGCCGGCCATGCCCACCGACACCTCCACCCGATAAGTGATGGCAGCACGGCCGTCGGGAGAGAACACGACGGCCTTGTCGCGGCGCGTGGAGAAGTAGGCCAGCGAATCGTCGTCGTTGAAGGTGGTGATCAGCGCACGGATGAGCCGCTCGTCGGGCGCGGTGATCAGGCCGGAGAGCCGCTGCGACCGGAACAGCACCAGAGTCGCCGCCAGCAGCGCGAGAGCCCCGAAGAGCCCGAGCAGCCCGTTGACCGGGCCGATGGTGTGATGACCGTCGAAGCTGCGCTGGTCGACCGCGGCGAACGCGACAACCCGGTTGGCCGCATAGGGCAACCGCTCACCGTGCGCGAGGGTGTCGGGGAACAACTCGACCAGACCCCAACCGAGCAGGGTGCCCACCGCCAGGCCAGCGACCAGGGTGGCCGTCGCGGTCAGCACCGCACCGCGGCGGACCCGGGTGGAGAACTGTTTGCGCGTCGCGAGGAGGAACGCCAGGCAGGCGAGGTCGATGGCCAGCCCGAACCCCGCGCGCACACGGTCACCACTGGCCTCTCCGACCAACCAGAAGGGCTCGGCTCCGGCGATGACCGCGATGTTGGATCCGGCGTAGGCGAGCAGGTAGGCGACCGAGATCCACCACGCCACCCGCTTGCGGTGGCCCAGCGCGATGGCGAGCAACGTCAGGACAAAGGCCCAGGCAAAGCTGGTGTCAGGCATCGTGACGACGTAGTCGTCGATGAACGCGCGTGGGATGCGCAAGAGATGACGGATCCGCGGGGACAGCGACGACAACAGCGACATCGCGGCCAAGGTGCCGACGACCACCGACGCGATGTGCGGCGCGTCGGTGAAGTATCCACGGGGTTGCGTTGCCGACCGGTGCACCCGGTCCACGGTAGACCGCACGGCCCTACACTGTCGCCATGGACGAAGTCCTCATTGATACCCCCACGATCCGATTGGGCCAGTTCCTCAAACTGGCCAACCTCATTGATTCCGGCGCCGACGCCAAGGCCGTCATCGCCGACGGCTTGGTCCGCGTCAACGGCGACGTCGAGCGACGCCGGGGGCGCCAGCTGGTTGACGGGGACACCGTCGAATTCGCGGGCACTGGAGCGACCGTCGCCGCCCCGTCGGCGTCGTAGCCGTCGCAGCTAGGCGAGCGCCTTCAGGTCGGCGTCGGTGGCGAGGCGCTCAGCGCTCTCCGGGAGCTGCCGGGCGACCAGCGGCCGTCGGATGTGACCGGCAGCGCGATTAATCAGCTGGAAAGGCCGGCGGGCCGTCTTCGTCTGGCGATTGAGGGCGGACATGTAATAACTCCATGAACTGTCGTGCGCGTGCATGCGGGGATTGATTAACGGTATCGAATTGAGTAATTGAGAGCGAATCGGGCGTGGCTCAGCGCTGAGCCACCTGGGTCGGCACGATCGGCGCCGGAAGGTCGGTCTGACCCATCAGGAACCGGTCCGCAGCCGCAGCCGCCGAACGGCCCTCGGCGATGGCCCAGACGATCAGCGACTGGCCGCGACCGGCGTCACCGGCCACGAATACGCCCGGCACGCCGACGGCGGCGAAGTCGTCGTTGCGCTTGATGTTGCCGCGCTCGTCGTAGGTGACGCCCAGGCCCTCGAGCAACTCGTTGCGCTCCGGGCCGACAAAGCCCATCGCGAGGAGCACGAGGTCGGCGTCGAGGTCGAAATCGCTGCCTTCAACCTTCTGGAACCGGCCGTCGACCATCTTCACCTCGTGGGCGCGCAGGCCGGTGACCTTGCCGTCAGCGCCGCTGAACGCCTCGGTGTTCACGCTGAACACGCGCTCACCGCCCTCCTCGTGGGCCGAGGAGACGCGGTACATCAGGGGGTAGGTCGGCCACGGCGTCGATGCGGCGCGCTCGCCCGGCGGGCGCGGCATGATCTCGAATTGGTGGACGATCTCAGCACCCTGGCGCAGCGACGTGCCCAGGCAGTCCGCGCCGGTGTCGCCGCCGCCGATGATCACGACCTTCTTGCCGGTCGCGACGATCTGGCCCTCGACCGTGTCGCCGTGCTGCACGCGGTTGGCCTGCGGCAGGAACTCCATCGCCTGGTGGATGCCGTCGAGCTCGCGCCCGGGGATCGGCAGGTCGCGCCCGATGGTCGAGCCGACCGAGAGCACCACCGCGTCGAAGTCGGCGCGCAGCTGCTCGACGGTCACGTCGACGCCGACGTTGACGCCGGGACGGAACACCGTGCCCTCAGCCTCCATCTGCTTGAGACGACGGTCGATGTAGTGCTTCTCCATCTTGAACTCGGGGATGCCGTAGCGCAGCAGCCCGCCGATGCGGTCGGCGCGCTCGAACAGCGTCACCGCGTGTCCGGCACGGGTGAGCTGCTGGGCCGCGGCCAAACCGGCCGGGCCGGACCCAACGACGGCCACCGACTTGCCGGTGCGCACCGTCGGCGGCACGGGCTCCACCCCGGTGGTGTCGAAGGCCTTCTCGATGAGCTCGACCTCAACCTGCTTGATGGTCACCGGCGGCTGGTTGATGCCCAGCACGCACGAGGCCTCACACGGCGCCGGACACAACCGCCCGGTGAACTCCGGGAAGTTGTTGGTCGCATGCAGGCGGTCGATGCCGTCGGTCCAGCGACCGCGGTAGACGAGGTCGTTCCACTCCGGGATCAGGTTCCCCAACGGGCACCCGTTGTGGCAGAACGGCACACCGCAGTCCATGCAGCGGCTCGCCTGGGTCTGCAGGGTGGCGTCCTCGAACTCGGTGTAGACCTCTTTCCAGTCGAGCAGTCGCAGCTCGACGGGACGGCGGGTGGGCAGTTCCCGCTCGGTGTGCTTGAGGAATCCGCGTGTGTCAGCCATTTGCCGCCTCCATGATCGCGTCGTTGACATCGCGGCCGTCACGCTCGGCGGCCTCGATGGCCAGAAGGACCCGCTTGTAGTCGCGGGGCATCACCTTGCGGAAGTGCGCCTTTGCGGCGTCGAAATCCGCGAGAATCGCCGCGGCGACCGGCGAATCGGTCTCCTTGCGGTAGTCGGCGATCGTCTCCTCCAGGAAGGCGAGGTCGTCGGCGCCGAGCTGCTCGACGTCGACCAGTTCCGGGTTGAGGTTCTCCACCAACTTGTCGTCCGGGTCGTAGAAGTAGGCGATACCGCCTGACATGCCGGCCGCGACGTTGCGCCCGGTGGCGCCCAGGATGATCACCCGGCCGCCGGTCATGTACTCACACGCGTGGTCGCCGACACCCTCGACGACGGCGGTGACGCCGGAGTTGCGGACGCAGAACCGCTCGCCCACGATGCCCCGCAGGTAGATCGATCCCGACGTGCCGCCGAAGCCGATCACGTTGCCGGCGATGATGTTGTCTTCCGCCACGAATCCGGCCGGGACCGTATCCGTGGGACGCACGACAATCCGTCCGCCCGAAAGGCCCTTGCCGACGAAGTCGTTGGCGTCGCCCTGCAGCCGCAGCGTGATGCCCGACGGCACGAAAGCGCCGAAGCTGTTGCCCGCCGACCCGGTGAACGCGATCTGGATCGTGTCGTCGGGCAGGCCGTGCACGCCGTGCACCTTGGTGACCTCGTGGCCCAGCATCGTGCCGACGGTCCGGTTCACGTTGCTAATGCTCTTCGAGAGCGAGATCGGCGTCGACGTGTCGATCGCCTGTCGGCATTCGGAGATCAGCGCCTGGTCCAGCGCCTTGTCCAGGCCATGGTCCTGACGGCCCGAACAGTAGAGGTCCTGGTTCATGAACGGTGACTCGGGCTGCTCGAGGATCGGGCTCAGGTCGAGCTTGCCGGCCTTCGAGTCCTTCCAGTGCGCCAACGCCTTGGTCGTGTCCAGCGCCTCGACGTGACCGACCGCCTCCTGCAACGTGCGGAAGCCCAGGCGTGCCAACAACTCGCGCACCTCTTCGGCGATGTAGTACATGAAGTTCTCGACGAACTCCGGCTTGCCGCTGAAGCGTTCGCGCAGCAACGGGTTCTGCGTAGCGACGCCCACCGGGCAAGTGTCGAGGTGGCAGACGCGCATCATGATGCAGCCGGAGACCACCAGCGGAGCGGTGGCGAAACCGAACTCCTCACCGCCGAGCAGGGCGGCGATGACGACGTCGCGGCCGGTCTTCATCTGACCGTCGACCTGCACGACGATGCGGTCGCGCAGTCCGTTGAGCAGCAGCGTCTGCTGGGTCTCGGCCAGGCCGATCTCCCACGGCGCCCCCGCGTGCTTGAGCGAGGTCAACGGGCTGGCACCGGTGCCGCCGTCGTACCCGGAGATCAGCACCACGTCGGCGTGCGCCTTGGAGACGCCCGCGGCGACCGTGCCGACGCCGATCTCGGAGACGAGCTTCACGTGGATGCGCGCCTCCGGGTTGGCGTTCTTCAGGTCGTGGATCAGCTGGGCCAGATCCTCGA
>DLKD01000112.1 GCA_002477755.1 Gordonia sp. UBA7599 | reverse complement strand
CGGTTGGCGGTGGCGCGCACCGAACTGATCGACGGGCAGGACTGGGCGACCAAGATTGATGTGGGGATCGCCGCGGTGCTGCGCTCGCGTAGCGGTAGCTGGTCGAACAAGAGGTTGATCGACATGATCGACCGGATCATTTTCCGCCACGATCCCGATGCGGTGCGGCGCCGGCATGAGAAGGCCAAACAAGCCCGCAGTGTGTGGGTGGTGCCCGAGACCGACGGGATGGCCACCCTGGGGGCGACGATGACCGCCCACAACGCGGCCATCGCCCACAACGCGGTCCTCGCGTTGGCCGCCCTGGCCTGCCCGCACGACACCCGATCCCGCGATGCCCGCAGCAGCGATGCCCTGTTCGCGCTCCTCACCGGTACCGCGTTCGAATGCGACTGCGACCGTGAGGATTGTGCCGCCGCGATTCCCGAACCCGATGCCCTGGCGGCATGGGTGGCCGACCAGCAGAACCAAGCCATCGCCAAGGGGCGGGTGTTGGTGCACGTGATCGCCGATCAGGCCACCGTCGACGGGCGTGACGACCAGCCGGCGTTCATGGACGGTCACGGTGTCATCTCCGCCGCCCACCTGCGTGACCTGCTGGCCCGCGACGACGTGCGGGTGCGCCCGCTCAACCAGACCGGCGGGAATGCCCGTGCGACCGACCACAACAGCAGCAGTGGCGGTAGCGACGACGGGCAGAGTGCGGCGGCTGGTGTGTCGCTGCCCACCCACCTGCCCTCGGATCCGTACCGGCCTTCGGCGGCGTTGGACACGTTCATCCGTGCCCGCGACGGGTATTGCACCATCCCCGGGTGTGATCAACCGGGGTGGAAATGCGACATCGACCACGTGCAGGAGTACGACCACGACAACCCCGGCGAAGGTGGGCACACCAGCCCCGACGAACTCGGCGCGAAGTGCCGGATGCACCACAACTTCAAGACCTTCGCCCACGGCTGGGTCGACGACCAATACCGCGACAACAATGGCCGCCTCGTCTCCGAAGTCGTCTCACCCGAAGGAATCAGGTTCCCCGGACCCGCCGAAACCAACGCCGACTTGTTCCCCAGCCTCGACCACATCACCTGGCACGAGCCCACGCCCGATCTCGATACAGCTGCTCCTTCGTCGCAGCCACTCGATCAGCGAAAGCCGCGGCTGCGCAATCGGACCAAGGACAAGCACCGCCGACGACGAGCCGAACGCGCCGCCAACCGCAAACAACGACTCACCACGGAATGGCAGCACGCCGAACAGGAATACCACCGACGCCGCGAACACCCCCGCGAAACCGACGGCGCCCCGCCCTTCTGACGGGAAGACCGACTAGCCGGTCGGCTTGGACTTGGTGCCAGTCGTGACGCACATCGCCGTCTTGACATCGTTGGCCGACAGCAGCGGGCAGACGGTGTCCTTGGCCAGCTTCCAGCGGCCGTCGACGAAGACGATGCCCGCTTCGGCCTTGGCTGGCGGGTTCTCACCGATCTTCAGCTGGACCTTCACCGTGGCCTTGCGCGGCCCGGCCGGAATGACCGGCGGAAAAATCTTGTAGGTCGCGTCCGGGTTGTCCTTGCGCGCCTGGACCAGCTTGTTGAAGACCTCGGGATCCTTCTCCGACCCCTCGACGAGCTGGGTCTTCTCCGAGTTCGGGACGTTGGGGTCCAGCGCCATGTCGAGCATCTGGTTGAGCGTCTTGACCGTCGGCCGGACCTTCGGGTTCGTCAGCCCGGTCAGGTTGTACTTGCCGGTTCCGGTGGCCGGTGCGCTCGCCTCAACAGAGCTGGTCACGGGGCCCAGCGGGGGCAGACCGTCGTCGTTCCCGCCGCCACACGCGGCGACCGACAGCGCCATCCCGGCGACCATAACGCCAGCAAAGATCTTCGGTAGTTTCACGTTCCTCGTTCTTTCTCTGTCAGGGCACGCACCTGCGCCCCACTATGCCAAACGCCCCCACGAGGCTAGTCCACATAACCTGAGAACTTCCGGTCACGGCAGGCAACACGCCGTCAACGCTTGACCGGATGGTCCGGTTCCCACACCCTTGACGCATGGGGCGCAAGCGAATCGTGCTCATCACCACCGGCGGTACCGTCGCCGCGCATCAGACCGCCGGCGGCGCGGTACCCGTCCTGCATTCAAGCGATCTCGTCCACTTGACCCGCGAGGCGTTCGACAGCGCAGGAACGACGGAACCGCCCGACATCACGACGGTCGACCTGATGACGCGCGACTCGTCGGCGCTGCACACGACCGACCAGTTCATCATCGCCACCTCGGTGGCCGGCGCCCTCGCCGATCCACAGGTCGCCGGCGTGGTCGTGACGCACGGCACCGACACGATGGAAGAGACGGCCTACCTCGTCGACCTGTACGCCCATGACCCGCGCCCGGTCGTGTTCACCGGTGCGCAGCGGCCCAGCGACCATCCCGACGCCGATGGCCCGGCGAACATCGTTGCCGCCATCGCCTGCGCAATCGACCCGGCGTCGACCGGGCACGGGGTACAGATCGTGGTGGGCGGCGATCCCCAACCCGTCCGCGGCCTGTTCAAGGTCGAGACCGAAGCGCTGGCTGCCTACGACGTCGTGCACCCGGCGCTAGGCCGACCACTCGTGGACCTGCCGATCCCCGCGGGCCGCAGCGCCCGGGTGGACACCATCGCGCTCTACCCCGGTGTCAGCCCGGGAACGATCGCCGCGGCCGTCGCCCAGAATGCGGCGGGCATCGTGCTGTCGGCGACCGGCTCGGGCAACACCCACCCCGACATCACGGCCCAGGTGTCGCTGGCGGTACAGCAGGGCGTCACGGTGGTGGTGAGCACGCGGGTGCCCTACGGCGAAGTGGCCGCCCGCTACGGCGGCGGTGGCGGCGCGGTCGACCTGGTCGCTGCCGGTGCACTCGTCTCCGCGTGGCTGCGCGCTCCCCAGGCCCGCATGGCGCTGATCGCGCTGCTCACCGCCGGAGCGACTCGCGACGACGTGGCGTCGTTCCTCGCCTCCTCCGGACCCGGGTAAACCGCAACGCCGTCCCTAATCCCAGGCCAGCGAGTCCAGCGGATCGGCCGAGTGCAGGCCCGGTTCGGGCAGGCTGAACGTACGGGCCACCCCTGGACCGGTTACCCGCGTCTCGAAGCGCACGGTCACCACCCCATGACCGGTGCCCTGCACCCAGCCGTGACCATATTCGTCATGGCGCACGTCTGACCCGGTCTCCCACGGCTGTGCGTCGCCGGATCCCCCAGTCTCGTCGGCATCGATCGGCGGTCCGTCGTGGACGTCGTCGGGCAGCTCACCGGCACGCACGAGCACACCGGCACCGTCGAAGGCGCTGTCGAAGTCCTCCTCGGCCGGATCCGCCGCCGCTAGCGTGTCGCCAGGGCTGTCGAACAGGGTGAATTGTTCGGCTGCGGTGAGGCCGGAATAGCCGACGCCGACGAGGCGGATCGGGCCGATCTCGAGTGGGTCGAGTGCCAGCCGCTGCGCCGCGGTCGTCAAGTCCGGTAGGTCGGTGGTGCCGACGGCAAGGGTGATCGATCGCGTCAGCACAGACATGTCGGCCCGTTTCAGCTTCAGCACGACCGTGCGCGCCATCCGACCGTCCGCCAAGAGCCGCCGATGGGCGTCAGCTGCGGCGCGGGAGATCTCGGCCCGCAACGGTTCGAGTGCGACGATGTCGGCGGCCATCGTCGATTCTGACGAGATCTGTTTGGCCGCGGCCCGCTCGTGCACCGGCCGGTCGTCGACCCCGCGAGCCAGCTCGTGCAACGCGTGCCCGATCTTCGCGCCGAGCACCGAGGCCGCTTCGCTGGGCGCCAGCGCGGCGAAGTCGCCGATCGTCTCAATGCCCAGCCTGGCCAATTTGTCGCCGGAGACGGGGCCGATCCCCCACAGCTTGCGCACCGGCAGCGCGTGCAGGAACGCCAGCTCGCGCGACGGCTCGATCACCAGCACCCCGTCGGGCTTGGCGTCACCCGACGCGATCTTCGCGATCTGCTTGCCACTGCCCAGGCCGACCGACGCCGTCAACCCGGTCTCTTCGGCGATCCGCGCCCGCAACTCCTCGGCAAAGGCCCGTGCCGTGTCCGCATCGGCACCGGCGAGCCCAGCCGGCTCCCCAAACGCCTCGTCATAGGACAGCATCTCGATGACCGGGATCGCCTTCCGCACGACGTCGAAGACCCGCCGGCTCGCCACGCGGTAAACCGCACCCCGCGGCGGCACGACTACCGCAGCGGCACCGACCAAGCGGCGTGCCTGGTGCATGGGCATCGCCGAACGAGCACCGAAAACGCGAGCCTCGTAACTCGCACCGGCCACCACTCCCCGACCTCCGCGGCCGCCGACGAGCACCGGTCGGCCGCGCAGCGTCGGGCGGGTCAGCTGCTCCACCGACGCGAAGAAAGCGTCCATGTCCAGGTGCAGCACCCAACGGGCGCTGGTCTCGGTTCCGCCGCCGGCGGTCGTGCTGGCGCCCACCGGCACCTAGGCCTTGCGGATGTCCGCGGTCACGCCGTCACCCAGTTCGATGGCGCCCGCGCTGCCGTCGTGGTCCACCTCGAACTCGACTGCGAGCACCTCGTCGGCGATCAACCCGGAATGCGTGCGCGCGGTATCCGCGCGGTCGACCGGCACCACCAGCCGCACGACGATGCGGTCGGAAATGTCCAGGTCCATGTCGCGGCGGGCCTCCTGCAGCTCGCGGACGCGGTCCTTGGCCCAGCCCTCGGCTTCCAGCTCCGGGGTGACCGTGGTGTCGAGCACCACCAGGCCGGCACCGCCGGGAAGCTCGGCGGTCGAATCCGGCGCGGTCGCGACGAGTTTACGGGTGTACTCGCCGTCAATCAGCTCGATGCCGTCGGCGACGACGACCTCCTGGCCGTCGGCACCCGCGCGGACCTGCCAATTGCCGGACTTGACGGCCTTGATCACCCGCTGAACATCCTTGCCAAGGCGCGGCCCGGCGGCACGCGCGTTGACGACGACCTCGCTGCGCCCGAACTCCGACGGATCATCGCGCAGCACAACGGATTTCACGTTCATCTCGTCAGCGACCAGATCGGTGTAAGGCGCCAACCGCGCCGCGGTGGGTGCGGCGATCGTCAGCTGCGGCAGGGGCAGGCGCACACGCAGCTTGTTCGCCTTGCGCACGCTTGAGGTCACCGAGCACACTGCGCGCACCTCGTCCATCGCCGCGACCAGCTCCTCGTCGCGCGGCAGCTCGTCGGCGCTCGGCCAATCCGTCAGATGCACCGAGCGCTCACCGGTCAGTCCCCGCCAGATCGCCTCGGTGGCCAGCGGCAACAGCGGCGCCGCCAGTCGGCTCGCGACCTCCAGCACCGTGTACAAGGTGTCGAAGGCGGCCGGGTCCTCGTCCTGCCCGGTCCAAAAGCGGGCCCGCGAGCGGCGGACGTACCAATTGGTCAACGACTCGCAGAACTCGCGGAACGAGTCACACGCCCCGGAGATGTCATAGGTCTCCAGCGCCTGCGTGATCTCGTCGCGCGTCGCCGCCAGCTTGGCCAGGATGTAGCGGTCCAGCAGGTTGTCCGAATCGGTGCGCCACGTCGCAGGCCGCTCGGCGTAAAGCTGCAGGAAGCTGTACGCGTTCCACAGCGGCAGCAACGCCTGGCGGACTCCCTCACGAATGCCCTGCTCGGTGACCACGAGGTTCCCGCCGCGCAGGATCGGACTGGCCATCAGGAACCAGCGCATAGCGTCGGACCCGTCGCGGTCGAAAACCTCGTTGACGTCGGGATAGTTGCGCTTGGACTTGCTCATCTTCTGGCCGTCGTTGCCCAGCACGATGCCGTGCGCGGACACGTTCCGGAATGCCGGCCGATCGAAGAGGGCAGTCGAGAGCACGTGCAGGTTGTAGAACCAGCCGCGCGTCTGCCCGTTGTACTCGACGATGAAATCGCCTGGATTGTGCGCGATCTCGCCATTGCCGCCGGTGCTGGATTCGGCCCGCTCGCTATCGCTCCCGGCGCCGGTGCTGGATTCGGCCCGCTCGCTATCGCTCCCGGCGCCGTCGAACCACTCGCGGTTCTCGAACGGGTAGTGCACCTGCGCATACGGCATCGAGCCCGACTCGAACCAGCAGTCGAGGACCTCGGGTACCCGGCGCATCGTGGACTTGCCGGTCGGATCGTCGGGATTGGGCCGAGTCAGCTCGTCGATGTGCGGTCGGTGCAGGTTGTCCGGTCGCACGCCGAAGTCGCGCTCGAGCTCGTCGAGCGAGCCGTACACGTCGATCCGCGGGTGCGCCGGGTCATCGGACATCCACACGGGGATGGGGGCACCCCAGTAGCGGTTGCGGCTGATATTCCAGTCGCGGGCACCCTCGAGCCACTTGCCGAACTGGCCGTCGCGGATGTGCTCGGGCGTCCAGTTGATCTCCTGGTTGAGCTCGACCATCCGGTCGCGGATCTTGGTGACGGCGACGAACCAACTCGGCACCGCCATGTAGATCAGCGGCTGTCCCGATCGCCATGAATGCGGGTAGGAGTGCTCGATCGTCTCGTGCCGGAGCACCCGGCCCACCTTTTTCAGGTCCTTGATGATCGGCGCATTGGCGTCGAAAACCATCTGTCCCTCGTACGGGGGCACCTCGGCGGTGAAGCGGCCGCCCTCGTCGAGCGGGCGCACGACCTCGATGCCGTTGGCCGTCGCGACGTCCATGTCCTCCTCACCGAACGCGGGGGCGAGGTGGACGACGCCGGTACCAGAATCGGTGGTCACATAATCGGCCAACAACACCACGTGCGAGTTCATATGGCCGGCAAAGAAGTCGAAGGGAGGCGTGTACGACAACCCCGCCAACCGCTTGCCGGCGTAGGTGCCGAGAGTCTCGACTTCTCCCAGCTCAGCGGTATAGCTACCCAGTAGCGCGGTAGCCAGCAGGTACTCCTCGCCGTTCTCGGTGCGCACGTGGCTGTACTCGACGTCGGGGTGCACCGCGATCGCGAGGTTCGACGGCAGCGTCCACGGTGTCGTCGTCCAGATCAACGCGTTCACGCCGTCCAGAGCAGCGAGTTCCCCATCGGCATGCAGCGGCATGGTGACGGTGAGCGCGGGGTCCTGACGCATCTTGTAGGCGTCGTCGAGTTTGGACTCCTGGTTGCTCAGCGGCGTCTGTTCATACCAGCTGTAGGGCAGCACGCGGTAGCCCTGGTAGACCAGGCCCTTGTCGTAGAGCTCCTTGAACGCCCACATGACCGACTCCATGTAGTCCAGGTCGAGGGTCTTGTAGTCGTTGTCGAAGTCCACCCAGCGCGCCTGGCGGTGGACGTAGCTGCGCCATTCGCCGGTGTACCGCAGCACCGAGTCGCGACAGTACTCGTTGAACTTGTCGACGCCCATCTGCTCGATCTGCGACTTGTCGGTGATCCCCAACTGCCGCTCGGCCTCCAACTCCGCTGGCAGACCATGGGTGTCCCAGCCGAATCGTCGCTCCACGCGCTTGCCGAGCATGGTCTGGAAGCGCGGGACCACGTCTTTGACGTACCCGGTCAGCAGGTGGCCGTAATGCGGCAACCCGTTGGCGAACGGCGGCCCATCGTAGAAGACGAATTCGGGTGCATCAGCGCGGTTGTCGATGGATGCGACGAACGTGCCGTCGGCGTCCCAGTAGTCGAGAACCGTCTGCTCGATGTCGGGGAACTTCGGTGCGCGCGGTGTGCCGCCGGTGAGGTCGACGACGGGATAGGGGCGGGACCGGTCGGTCGTGGCCACAGGGGTGCCTCCGTGCTCGTGCGGGCACGGGGACGGCGTCGGCGCTGCTGCGCCGGAACGTCGCGGTACCACCCCGCTTGCCGGTCGCGCACTCCTGAAATCAGGCGAAATCAAGGCGTGCCGCGTCGGCCACTCGTTCGTCGGGCTGTCACGGGCCCGGACCCGCTCGGTTCTACTGGGGCGCGCCGCGGACGGCGGACCTGTTCTTCCGAGTGCTCCCCGGTGATTGCCGGATCATCGCATCTGACAGCTTAGTCAGTCCTGAGGCGGACGCCAATTGGGATCGAGCGCGTCGATCGGCTGGGACCGCCGCGGCTCGGGGCTGCGCGGTCGCCGCGGCTGCGGCGGCTCGGGCGGGAGATCGTTGACGTGCCGAATCGCCTCGCGAGACTGGTCGGACACGAGCGCCGACCCCGATGGCGGGATCGAGGCCTCCCACCGGATCGCCTCCGGGTCGCCGACGACGGTGGGATTGGCACCGCTGGTCTCGACGCGCGGAATCGATCCGGTCGAGGTGACGTAGTCGTGCAGGTCGCCGACCCGTCGACGACCGGCACGCGGGGGCTGCGCAGTGGGCGGCTGGCCCGGTGCGCCCGTAGCCGACACGGTCGGGACCGTGAACGCGGGTCCACTGGGCGCCGGGACCGGTGCTGCATGCTCCGCCGCAGTGGGCGCGGTGTACGGCGGCTGGGCAGGACGCGGCGGCACGACTG
>DLKD01000167.1 GCA_002477755.1 Gordonia sp. UBA7599 | reverse complement strand
ACACCTGGGTCATGCCGAGCTTGGTGCCCAGCAGGCCCTTAGTGCTGCTCTGGTTCGTCATAGCTGCGCATCCCCTCTTACTGGATGTTCACGTCGACGCTCGCCGGCAGGTCGATGCGCATGAGCGCGTCAACCGTCTTCGGCGTCGGGTCGAGGATGTCGATGAGCCGCTTGTGAGTGCGCATCTCGAAGTGCTCGCGGCTGTCCTTGTACTTGTGCGGCGAGCGGATGACGCAGTACACGTTCTTCTCAGTGGGCAACGGCACCGGGCCGACAATCCGCGCACCCGTACGGGTCACGGTTTCCACGATCTTGCGCGCCGAAGCGTCAATCGCCTCGTGGTCATAGGCCTTGAGCCTGATGCGGATCTTCTGTCCCGCCACGCTGGTCCTCTTCCGTCAGTTTGGTCTCGACAGACGAACGCACGCATGTGGGCACCGGCAACTCGGCGATCACGTCCTCGGGCACAGGCCTTCGGATCGACGCTGTTCATCTGTCGTTGTACGTGTCGCCGGTGAGTGCGGCGACGGGTCTTGCCTCCGGTCCACGCGGTCGGGCGTGTCGGGTCCGTGGCGCTGCTGCGCCGCGCGGTACACGCTCGTCCTCGCAATGGACACGAGTACGGCCGTCCGGATCGGTGATTGCTCAGCCCGCTCGCCCACTCCGGCCGAAGGCCGCAGTGAACCGCGCTGCCCGATCAGGACAACCCGACAAGTATGCACCACCGGTGCGGTGCAGTCCAAATCGTGGCCGAGCCACCCGGTAGGGGCCGGTAGAGGGTTCGACGGGGATTTTCTGCACCGTTTTGCGCCAAATTCCACAGCCGGCGGTTGTCGGAGCGGAGGCTGCGTTAGCGTGGGCGCCATGACTCCCACGCCCTCGGCCGGCGCCCCCTCTCCGTTCCCGTCCATCGCCAACTGGCGCGACCTCGGTTACTGGATCGGCTTCGACGAGAAGATCGTGCGTCCCGGCGTGGTGTATCGCACCAACGACTTCGCCGAGATCTCCGACGCCGATCGTGCTGGTTTGGCAGCGCTGGAGCTCAAGACCATCGTCGACCTGCGCACGCAAAGCGAACGCAGCGCATCCCCGGACCCGAAGTTCACCGGCACGCGAGAAGTGGTCCTCGACGTCCTCGCCGACAACAACACCCCTGCCATGGCCGCGAGCTTGGACAAGGTGCTGGCCGACCCGAAGACCGTGCACGCCATCTCGGAGGCACTCACCGTCGACAAGGCCAAGGAGCTGATGACGTCGACCTACTTGGACTTCATCAATCTGGACAGTGCGAAGAAGTCGTTCAGCACCTTCTACCAGGACCTGCTCGCCCACGAACTCACGCCGACGGTGTTCCACTGCACTACCGGCAAGGACCGCACCGGGTGGACCGCCGCCACGTTCCTGAGCCTGCTGGGCGTCGACCGTTCCGACGTCTACCGCGAGTACCTGCTGACCAACGACCGTCTGGTGCCGTCGTTGAAGCCGGTGTTCGACGAGTTCGCCGCGGCCGGCGGCGATCCTGCGCTGCTACAGCCGATCCTCGGTGTGGACAAGGTCTACCTCGACACGGCGTTCGGTCGGTTGGAAGAGGTCTACGGCACGGTCGAGCGCTACTTCGACGAGGGCCTCGGTATCGACCTCGACGCCCAGAAGGCGCTGCGCGCACGCTTCCTCGTCGATCCCGTGTGACGGTTTCCCCTTCCCCAACCGCCGAGTGGGCACCACAATCGCGTCGAGTGGGCACTAATTGCGCACCGACTGGGCGGCAATTCCCGCCGAGTGGGCGGCAAGAGTCGTGTGGGCACCGGATACCGTGAGCACCATGCCTGCCAGCAACACTCCGGGTGCCCCGAGCCCGTTTCCGACGGTCGCCAACTTTCGCGACCTGGGCCACTGGGCCGGTGACGGTGGCCGCGTCGTGGCGCCGGGCGCGCTGTACCGGGCCAACGACTTCGCCACACTCGACGACGACGACCGAGCCGGGTTGTCCGGACTGGGCTTGCGGACTGTGATCGATCTCCGCACCGAGGTCGAGCGCAACGGCACGCCGGACCCGTCGTTCCCCGGAGCGACCGAGCTCGTGCTCGACGTGCTCGCCGATGCGGGCGGCCAAGCACTTCCGGCCAACCTGGGTGCCGTGCTGGCCGATCCAAAGGTGGCCCAGCAGATGTCCGAGCAGCTGACACCGGAATCCGCCCGCACGATCATGACGGGCAACTACCGAGACTTCATCGACCTCGAAAGCGCCCAGCGCTCGTTCCGCGGCTTCTTCTCCCACCTTCTGGGTGACGCACCGGTGCCGACGCTGTTTCACTGCACAACCGGCAAGGATCGCACCGGTTGGGCAGCCGCAACGTTTCTGAGCGTCCTCGGTGTCGACCGTGCCGACGTTTACCGCGAGTACCTGCTGACCAACGACCGCCTCGTGCCCGCACTCCGGCCGATTTTTGACAACTTTGCCGCCGCAGGCGGGAATCCGGATCTGTTGCAACCACTGCTGGGTGTCGAGGCCCAGTATCTGGATGCCGCTTTCGCGCGCGTGGACGAGGAGTTCGGTTCGCTCGAGCAGTACCTCACCGAAGTGCTCGACGTCGACGCGCAGGCCCGCGAGGAGTTGCGCGCCCGTTACCTCGTCGACCGAGCCTGATCCCGCGCCGACCGAGCCCAATTCTTCGCTGAACGAGCCCAAATCCGCGTCGAACGAGCCCCAATCCGCGCCGAGCGAGCCCGCCGGGAACCCAGTCACCGTCTCGTTCGTTGCCCGAATTCGGACTTTGGCCGATCGACGACAGCGAGGACCCCCATGGTTTTCACCGCCGCACCCCCGTTCCACCAGCAACTCCCCGACCCCCGACGGCAAACCCGCACCCCGGTCACTGCGACGCGGGTCTCGCGGCCGGCACTGATCGCCGCGTCGGTGGCCGGTGCGATCGGCGCGGTCTTCTGGCGCATCGACGAGTTGGGCCTGGGAACCACAATCACCGGGATCGCCATCCTGGCCCTGGTCGTCGCCACCGCCCCGGATGAGTTCCGCGACGATCAGCGCCAGTATTGGATCCCCCTGACCGCCGGGATCGCCGGACTGCTGGCGGTCCCGCTGTTCCTCGACGCGGATTGGGTCGGCGGCATCTGCCTTTTCGTCGCGATCTGTGCATCGCTGCTGCTGTTCCTGCGCGCCCATAACCTCGCGGGCGTGTGGTTCGCCGCCCTGTCCCCGGCCGTCGCACCGCTCTTCGCGCTGGTCGAACCGTTCCGGCACCGGTCCCGCACCGACACGACCGCGACGACCAGACGCGCACGCATCCGCCTCGGGCTGCTCGCGCTCGCCGTCGCCGCGGTGACGGCGGTCCTGCTCGTGGTCTTCGGCGCACTGTTCGCCGGTGCCGACCCGACGTTCGGGAAGCTCTTCGATATCGACTTGTCCAACCCGTTGTCGGCCGACGTGGTGGCGGCGATCTTCGCCGGCCTGTTCATCGCGTGGGTGACACTGACCGGCGCGCTGCTCACCCGCGTCGAGATCGCAGTCGGAGCCGAGTCCGACGCGCCCGCCCGGCGCTATCCCCCGGTGTGGACCTGGGCTGTCCCGATCGGCGCACTACTGGCCCTGTTCGTCCTCTTCCTGGTCATGCAGGCCCGCGCCCTGTTCGGCGGCGACGATTATGTGCAGCGCACCGCCAACCTCACCTACTCGCAGTACGCCGTGCGCGGGTTCTGGCAACTGCTGGTCGTCACGCTGCTGGTCATCGTCGTCGCCACCGCGGCGTGGTGGTTCATCGACCGCAGCGATGCCCGGCAGCGACGGACAACACGCGTCCTGCTCGGCGGCCTGTGCGCGGCGACGCTGCTCGTCGTCGTCTCCGCGTTCTTGCGCATGGAGCGCTACATCAACGCCTACGGCGCCACCCGCGACCGCGTCTTCGGGCTGTATTTCGAGGTGTTCCTCGCCGCGGTCATCATCGCGTTGATGGCCGTCGGCATCAATTTTGACGCCCGCCCACTGGTGCGCCGGGTCATCCTCCTCACCGTGTTCTCCACACTGGGATTCGCACTGCTCAACCCCGACCAGCTGATCGCCAAGACCAACATCGACCGCGCCTCATCGACGCAGAAGGTCGACGCCTGGTACTTGGGCTCACTGTCCGCCGACGCCTACGGACAGATCCAACGCCTTCCCCAACCGGCCCGCGGTTGCGCCATGTGGCGGCTCGAGATACGCCAGCCCATCGATCCGTCGTGGCGCGACTTCAACGTCGCGCGAAACCAGTTGCCGGCGCGACCCGTCGACGGGGGCGAGCCCGCCGGTTGCGGCACATTCCGAGACTGATCCCAGCCTGACCTTACCGAAGAGTAAGATCGGGTCATGACCTCAGCGAATCCCCGCCCCAGCGCGACCTACGCCCTGCGGAAGCGCCTGCCCCGCAACGCATTCGGCAATGCGCTGTTCTCCGTCGGCATGGTCGCCAAGGTGCCGTACTTCGGCACGATCCTGCCGCTGGTCACCGAAATGGAACCCGGCTACTGCAAGGTGAGCGCACCCAACTGGTTCGGCGTCCACAACCACATCGGCACCTTCCACGCGATTGCCGCATGCAACCTCGCGGAGACGGCGATGGGGATGCTGATGGAGGCGACGACGCCCACATCGCACCGCTGGATCCCCAAGGCCATGAACACCCAATACCTCGCGAAAGCGCAGACCCGCTTGACCGCCGAGGCACGCCTGACCAAGGCGATCGACTGGGATACGGCGACCGACGGCCGCGAGGTCCTCGTCAGCGTCGAAGTGCGCGACACCGACGGCAACGAGGTCGTCCACTGCGACATCACGACCTGGGTCACGCCGGCCTGACCCAGCGTCGGAATCCTCCGCCGTTTCGCCGATCCAGCGTCAGTCGATACTGGATCTCCGAAGCGGTGAGGGATTACCCCGATTTTCCGGGGAGGCGGTAGCCGAACGTGGCCGTCGGGGCCTCGTCGGCCGGTTCATACAGACGCGCCGGACGCCCACCGTCCACACGCTTGGCCGGTTCGCCGCTCGGCGCTGCGAGCGGGGACAGCAATGGCTCGGCACGCCGATTGAACGTGTCGCGCATGAGGTCGCGGCCGAGCACTGTTTCGTGTAGTTTCCGCAGGTCGGACAGTGTGTATGGCGGAAGCAGCATGTTGTCGGGGTCGGGGCGCTCCTCGTAACGCCGGCGGAGACTGTCAGTGGCCGATGCAAGGATCTGGTCGTGGTCGTAGAGCAGGTGCTCCCCCGATTCGAGTCGGCCGTCGGACGCGACGGGCGCCAGTTCGCCGACCACGCCTGACAACTCGTCGGGCGGCAGTGCCACCGAATGCGCGATCGAGATCGTCCACCCCCGGGGATCCCGATCAGGGTCACTGAACACCCGCAACAGATGCGGGTGGACGTGATCGGGCGAGAGCCCCAGTTTGAGCTCGAGAACCTCTCGGACCGTCTCGTCGACGGTGTGTCGCTCGCGGACAAAGCGCCCCGGCAGCGCCGGACGCCCCTCTGCATCGCGCTGGACGACTGCGTTCAACTGCCCGTCGACGACGGTGAGCAGAGCGATATCGACCGCGACGCTCGGCCGCGGGTATTCGCCGAGCTGCGAGTAAGGCTTGCCCACAGACCCATACTATGCGAGATATTGCGCAAAGTGCTAACCTCAATATTGCGCAAAGTGGCGACCGCCGCACCGCGCACCAACGAAAGGAGGCCGGGAATGAAGTTCTCCGCCGCACTCGATGTCACCACCGTCGCCCACGAGGCCGACGACGAGGTGACGATCCTCCTCGAACTCCAGGCACCCGACGCACCGCGGACCGACCGGTCCCCGGCGGCCCTCCAGGTCGTCCTGGATCGCAGCGGATCGATGAGCGGGCCTCCTCTCGAAGGAGCCAAGCGCGCGTTGGCCGAGACTGTCGCTCGATTGCAACCCTCCGACGTCTTCGGTCTGGTCACCTTCGATGACAGCGCCCAGGTCGTGGTCCCCGCCGGTCCGCTGACCGACAAGGAGGGCGTCCTCGCACGCATCGCCGCCATCAGCCCCGGCGGCATGACCGATCTCTCGTCGGGCTACCTGCGCGGCCTGCGGGAACTGCAGCGCGGCGCGCAGACGGCCGGGATCAGCGGCGGCACTGTCCTGGTGGTCAGCGACGGCCACGTCAACGGCGGTATCCGAGACATCGACGAGTTCGCCAGTATCACCGCCAAGGCAGCCAGCAAGTCCATCACCACGTCGACCCTCGGTTACGGCGACGGCTACGACGAGACACTGCTCGCCGCGATCGCCCGCGCCGGAAGCGGCAACCACGTATTCGCGTCGAATCCCGATGCGGCCGGCGCGGCGATCGGTGCCGAGGTCGACGGCCTGCTTTCGAAGTCGGCTCAGGCGGTGACCCTGACGGTGACTTACGAGCAGACCGTGCAGACGCTGTCGCTGTACAACGACCTGCCTGCCCACCAGATCGGCGACGGCGCGGTGATGATCGAGATCGGTGACCTCTACGCCGACGAGGAGCGCAAGTTGCTCCTGCGGATGGCTGTCTCCGGACTTGCCGATCTGGGCCTGGCCCAGATCGCGTCGCTGGAACTCGCCTACGTCGACACCACCGCGCTCACCGAGCACACGGTGACTCTGCCGATCACCGTCAACGTCGTTCCCGGCGACGAGCTCGGCGACCGCGTACCGGACCCGACCGTGGAGACCGAGAAACTGTTCCAGCGCGCACAGGCTGAGAAGCTGCGGGCATCGGAGGCCTACGAGGCCGGCGACACCGGGAGTGCCCGGGCGTTCCTCGACGCCTCGAGCGACCTCCTCCGCGATGCCCTCGACCTCGCGCCGGCGGGCTCGGCCCCGATGGTCGCGGCCGGGCTCGAGGAGAACGACGAACTGGCCGTCTACGCCTGCGAGGCGCCGCCGTCGTTCATGTCGAAGCAGACGCGCGACTCCTACCACGCCTACAACCGCAAGTCCGGTCGCGCACGGCGACGCTTCAACCGGCAGCCCGAATAGGCTCCACACCGTTTCGGCAATCCAGCACAGATCGACGCAGAATTGCCGAAACGGTGCAGGCTCGCCGGGGTCAGGGCATCACGCCAATGCGTCGGCGATCACGACCGCGGCCATCATGATGGTCGCGTGCGGGCCGCTACTCACGTTCGGCAGGATCGAGCCGTCGATCACGCGTAGACCGGGCACGCCGTCGAGGGCCCCCAGCCAATCGGTGCGCTTCCCCATCGCCAGGCTGCCCCACGCATGCTGGGAGGCTCCGACGATCGGGTCGACGTGGACCGACCCGTCGACGACCAGGCCCGCGAGATCCGGCGACGACAGCGCTTCGACGACCGAGTCGATGGCGGCGTCGACATTTCCCATCGGCGCCGCCTCGACGTCAAGGCGCTCTCCGTCCCAGGCCAGGGTGCCGGCCTGCTCGGGCGCCATCTCGACGACACCGATCGCGGGAGACGTCTGCGGCACTCCCGGGATGAATCGCCCGAAATCGTCTGCGTAGCAACGGATCTCGGCTCTATCTGCCGTGTGCGCCACGGTCGGCAGGATGGCCGGCGCCGCGGTCACGACTGTCCTCGCCCGGTAGCGCACGAGCACCTCGCGGTGTTCGTAGAACGGCAGCGTCGACGAGACGACGCCGGCACCAGCGAGCAGTTCGGCAGTGCCCAGGGTCCCGCCGCATACGATGACCTCGCCCGCCCGGAGCTCTTCCCCCGTGTCCAGGCGCACTCCCACGACCCGGCCTTTCTCGACAATCAGCCCCGCCACCGAGGTGTTGCTGCGGACCCGCAGCGGGCGACCCACGGTCATCGGCACGGACAGATACGCATCGGCAGCCGTCAACCGCATCCCGTAGCGGTGGTTCAACGGCACGCGCATCGCTCCGATGCCGGGCCACGGCCCTGCCGACACCGATCGCCACGTCTTCTCCAAAGCGCGCACCAGTGGCGATACCTGATCGTCGGGCAATCGCGACACCGACATCGTCCCCGACGACTCGCCCGCGACGACGCCGCCGTCCAACTCGTCATAGGCCGCCTCGATCGCCTCAGCGGTGAACGGCCCACCCCAATCGGCGAAACCCGCCCGGTCGTTGCGCAGGAAGTAGCCGCCGTTGACCACCGATGACCCGCCGACCACCCGCCCGCGCACGACCGGGGGCGTCGTCCGATACCACCGGGCGAACCTGCTCGGGTTGTTCGCGGTCCCGACCACCAAGCGGTCCAGACGGGCCTCGACAGGGGGCGGCGTCGGCCCGGCTTCCACCAGCACGACCGACCTGTTGCGCGAAAGGCGTTGTGCCACAACACAACCAGCGCTTCCCGCACCAACGACAACGACGTCCGGCGTCATCGGACGAGCACCGGAAGGAGTGCCGTCGGATCGTGCTCGCGCAACGCCCCCTGCCACAGTCCCGCCCCATAGGCGAGATCGTCGAGGCGGCGCAGCACGAAGAACGAGACCGGGTCGACGGCAGGCCGCCGACGATTGGCCGCGGCAAAGCGGACCCACACGATCAGGGCGTCGACGATCGCGATCTGGAGGAACAACCGGCGCAGGCGCTGCGACACCAATGCGGCGAGAAGCGCCAGCGGCCAGTAGTGGCGGCACACCACACTGCCCACCTGGACCAGGCCGTTTCCTAACCCCGCGGTGGTGAGCGAGGCCGAGACGCACTCCCGACGCGGCAGCGGGTCCAGCCGTTCGTAGACGCCGCGCGCGGAGTAACCCGCGCACAGCAGCGCTATGAGCAGACCGAGTCGGGTGCGCGTCAACAATGCGATCAGGGCGACGGCGGTCGGGATCTTCATCACCAGGGGCGCGGCCTTGCGATCGTGGCGGTCGGCCAGCAGTGCGGCACCGGTGCCGTAGAAGCGGCGCCGATCCAGCATCGTCGACAGCGAGACCCGGTGCTCGTGAGCGACCCGGGCAACGGGGTCATAGCGCAGCCGCCACCCATCCGCCGCCATCCGCCAGCACAGGTCGACGTCCTCGGCGACGCGCAGATCCTCGTCGAATCCGGGAAAAGCGCTGCGGCGCACCAGCATTGCGGCGCTCGGCACATACGCAACGCGACCACCCGGCTGGACCGACGCCTCGCGCGGGCCCATGTCCAGAGAGGAGAAGTCGGCCTCGTAGCGCGCCACGGCGCCGGGTCCGGAGACGGGCAGCCCGACGATCCGCGGCGCCACCATCCCGACGGCCGGATCGGAGAAGTGCCCCAGGAGCGCGGTCAGCCAATCACGGCAGGACGCACCCGGTCCGTCCGTAGCGGTACACGGCACCACGTCGGAGTCGAGGAAGGCGATGATCTCCGAATCCGCAAGCGCAGCACCGTGATTGCGCGCTGCGGCCGGTCCGCGGCTCGTGTCGAAACGGACGAGGATGACGTCCTCGGGCACTTCGACGGGAACCTGCGAACCATCGTCGACGACGATGACTGCGACGTCGTGCAGCGCGGCGAGGAGCCGGTCAATGCCGGCCTGGTTGTCACGCACCGGGATCACGACGGTGACCTGGTCCTCGTGCGGCCCGAACATCGGCCGCGGGTTGGCCACGCCGGCGTCGAGCAGGGTACGCGCGACCGTCGCCGAGTCGTCGTCGCTCACGCAGACGCGGCCCTGGTCGTCGATCATCGCGACGGCACGTGACGACATCCGCAGCAACCGCGCCGGAGACCTGCCGAGCAGGTGCGCCCAACCGCCACTGGCGCACCGCGGGTCGATCTGGACCTGGAACCCGGCGGGCAGGACTGTGTCAGGACCGGTCATCGCACCCGCCCCGTCGCACCCGGCTCCCAGCGGTCAAGCGCGCCGACCAACCCGTCGACGAGCGCCGCCATGACTTCGGCGCCGTGCTCGGCGTCGGCAGTAGTCGGGTCGCCCAGCACGCCGGTGGGACTGATCGCGGCCACGCCGCCGCGTCGCAGGTCGTCGATGATTTCTGCCAGCGGGGCGGTGGTGCCCGCGACGACGGCGTCGACGGCGACGGTCTCGGGGGCGAAGGACAGCAGCATCGATGTCTCGGTGTGTCCGGCGTGGGCGTCGCCCTGCTCGGGCGCGCAGGCGAACCAGGCCGCGTCTCGGCCCTCGTAGCGGAGTTGCGCGACGGCCGCGGACAACGCCGTCACGTTGCCGCCGTGGCCGTTGACGAACACGATCCGCGTAGCCCACCGGCAGGCGCTGCGGCCGTATTCGACGAGGAGTGCACGCAGGACCTCGTTGCCGATGGAGATGGTTCCCGCGAAGCCCTCGTGCTCGCCGCTGGCGCCGTACTCAATGGCGGGCGCGACCACCGCGGGCCCGCCGTGGAGCCGCGCGGCACGAGCCGCAACCTCGACTGCCACGCGGGTGTCGGTGTCCAGCGGCAGGTGGGGCCCGTGCTGCTCGGTGGCGCCGAGCGGCACCAGTACGAGGCTTTCGCGGTCAGCGATTTCCGCCGACGTCTGCGCCCCCAACTGCGCCTGCGTCATTCGCCCGAGTCTAGTGCCCATACACCGCCCGTCTACTCGTTTAGCGACAACACCGGAGTCCGTCACCGAGCGATTGATCGGTATGGAATGCTGGTAATACTTCGACTCCGAATCGGGCGTTCTCAGGCGCCCCGACACACCCCTGTGGAGGCACCGCAAATGACGACCAACGACTCCGGCCGCCCCGGTCCCCTGAGCTCGATCCGAGTCATCGAATTCGCCGGGATCGGCCCCGGCCCCCATGCGGCGATGCTGCTGGCCGACCTCGGTGCCGATGTCATCCGCGTCCAGCGGCCGGGTGACCTGCCCAAAGAGGGGCGCAACGCCGATGTGCTGTTGCGCGGGCGCCGGGTGGTCGAGGCCAACCTGAAGAACCCCGCCGACCGCGAGACGATCTTGGCGCTGGTCGCCAAGGCCGACGTGATCATCGAGGGCTTCCGGCCTGGCGTCATGGAGCGTCTCGGCTTCGGCCCCGACGACCTCGAGGCCGTCAACCCGCGCCTGGTCTACGGCCGCATGACCGGCTGGGGCCAGGACGGTCCGCGCGCCGAGCAGGCCGGCCACGACATGAACTACATCTCGCTGACCGGCATGCTCCACGCGATCGGCCGCGCCGACGAGAAGCCCACGCCCCCGCTGAACCTCGTCGGTGACTTCGGCGGCGGTTCGATGTTCCTCGTCATCGGGATCCTCTCCGCACTCATCGAGCGTGGCGTCTCCGGAAAAGGCCAGGTCATCGATGCCGCGATGGTCGACGGTGCTTCGGTGCTCGGCCAGATGATGTGGTCGTTCCGCGGCACCGGGCTCTGGCAGGACCGCCGTGGCGTCAACCTGCTCGACACCGGCGCCCCGTTCTACGAGGTGTACGAGACCTCGGACGGCAAGTGGATGGCCGTGGGCGCCATCGAGCCGCAGTTCTACGCCGAACTGCTCAAGGGCGTCGGCCTGGAGGGCGAGGAACTGCCGCACCAGCTCGACGTGACCCGTTGGGACGAGTTGAAGGCGAAGTTCATCGAGGTGTTCAAGACCAAGACCCGCGACGAGTGGGCGGCGATCTTCGAGGGGACTGATGCCTGCGTGTCGCCGATCCTCGACTTCCTCGAAGCGCCCAAGGACCCGCACTTGGCCGCGCGCGGCACCCTCGTCGAAATCGACGGCGTGATGCAGGCGCAGGTCGCACCGCGCTTCTCGCGGACTCAGCCCGACACCCCGACCGGCCCGCAGCGGACCGCGAGCGACCCGGCCGCGATCTGGAAAGACTGACCTGCCCCTAGACCTTCGACGACCCCATGTCGATCGCGAACTCTGCGCCCGTGACCGCTTTGGCACCCGCGAGGTAGAGCACCGCGTCCGACAGGTCATCGACGCTGGCGATCGGGTAGTGGTTCATCATCGACGGGAAGTGTTCGGGCCAGTCCTCGAAGGATTTGAACGCTGACGTGTCCTCCACGCCCATCGGCGTGTGCACCGCGTACGGGTGCACGGTGTTGACCCGGATGTGCTTGGGGCCCAACTCTTTCGCCACACTCTGCGCCAGACCTCGCAGGGCGAACTTCGACGCGGAGTACGACGCCTGGTTGGGCATCGCCTTGAGTCCGGCGGTCGAGGAGATGATGGTGATGGAGCCGCCGTTGCGGGCCTTGCGCATCGTCGGGATCGTGGCCTTCAAGGTCTTCCAGGTGCCGACGAGGTTCACGTCGATTACGTCGGTGAACTGCTCTTCGGTCTGCTCCCAGGTGAGCCCCCAGGTCAGGATTCCGGCGTTGGCGACGACATGGTCGAGGCGGCCAAACAGCTCGAAGCCGTCGGCGACGAGCTGCTCCTGGAACGCCAGGTCACGGGTGTCGCCCTTGCGGGCCAGGATCTTGCCGCCGGCCTCTTCGACGAGGCGCACGGTCTCGGCGAGGTCGTCCTCGGTCGCCGTCGGGTAGGTCTGGTGGTCGGCCACCCGCGCCGCGATGTCCATGCCGATGATCGACGCACCCTCGGCAGCGAATCGCACGGCGTGGTTGCGACCCTGACCGCGGGCGATGCCGGTGATGTAGACGACCTGACCGTCGAACTGTCCCATGCGAGGAACTGTAACACGTTCTAGTTTGACGGCGAGGCCGTCGGCGTCAGTGCCCGAAGGAGCGGACCTTCGTCCGGTAGACCGGGACTCGAGCAGTGGTCACGACGGGTCCAGTCGCGTAGAACGTCTCGCCTCGCGGCGTCGTGAACGGGTACTTGTATTCGTAGTTGGTGTCGAGTTTCAGGCCGCCCGCCCGGTACTGGTAGCGCCAGAACGAACCGACCTTCGACCGCTTGCCCACGGCCCGCAGTACCCGCGACGCACGTACCTCGCCGACCTCACCATCCGATCGCACCGGACCACGCTCGGACAGAGTGACTGTCGGTGCCTCACCCGCGATCTCGACGGTCAGCGCGAGCAGACCGGACTTGACGGCCCGCGCCGCCGGGGCCGCTGCCGACGGTCCGGCAAACGCAGATCCGACGACGATGAGCGCGGCTGCCGCCAGTGCCGTCACATGTGCCAAACGCGATCGGCGGCACGCCTGTGCGCGCGCAGCAGAGTTGGTGTCCATGGGTGATCCTCGGTGTCGGAGACAGCGGAGTGCTGTGCGATCCATCGTCACGGGCCAGCCCGGTCAGAACACGAGTAGCGGACTACTCGAATCGACCAAAGCCTTTGCGCAGCACCATAGTTTGACTGTCGGACATCGCGCCCCCACGACGCGCTGAGACTACCTCACACCGCGGATCAACCCCCGGCTACACGCTCGAAGCGCCGATCAAGCCTCGCAGCGTCGGCGGACTTCCTCCAGGTTGGCGGTGATCGCGTCACGGAAGCCGCCGAGTCGGCGGGAAATAATCCGTCCCTCCTTCTCCGGCGCGGCGTCAATCGCAACCTTCAACGGCGACGGCGCCAACCCAATGCGCACGAACTGCCGAACGACCGATCCATCGCGCGACGGGTCGACCTCGAACCCCCACTGTGCCCACGGTTCCATATCCCCGACGTTTACCGAGTACACCCACCTACGTCCCGGTTCGAGTTCGACGACGGTGCACACGGTCTCGGTCTGACCGAGGTTGTCGATCCGGTTACGACCGACGAACCGTGCACCGACCGCCGGACCGTCCGCGTCGGCGAGCCACTCCGCTTCGTAGAGCTCCCCGGGCAGGTCGACTGGGAGTGTGATGTCGGTGACGACCGGCCAGACCTCCTCCGGCGTGGCGGCGACTTTCATCTCGACTTCAATTGTGGGTTGATCGTGATAGCGCATGGCGCCACCGTATCGCGACCAACTCGGCAGTCGAGCGGTTCACGAGCGAAGCGAGGGATATCGAGGCCTCCGAACCGACGGCCTGCCGTCAGCCGCCGAAGCGCCGCTCGAAGCCCTCCGGGATGTACAGATCGTCGCGACCAAGCTTGGCGACATCGTCCTTGCCCAGGCCCGTGAGTGCCGAGTCGATGCCCATCTGCATGAGGTCGAGGACGTTCTCGACGCCGGCCTGCCCGTTGGCTCCCAGGCCCCACAGGTACGCACGGCCGATCATCACCGCCTTGGCGCCCAGCGCCAGCGCCTTGACCACATCGCTACCGCGTCGGATTCCACCGTCGAGCAGCACCTCGACATCGCTGCCGACGGCGTCGGCGATAGGCCCGAGCATGCGGATCGTCGCGGGCGTCCCGTCGAGGTTGTTGCCACCGTGGTTGGAGACCGAGATCGCCGACACCCCGACGTCGACGGCGCGCTTGGCGTCGTCGAGCCGGGTGACACCCTTGAGCATGAAGGGGCCGTCCCACTGCTCGCGCAGCCACTTGATGTCTTCCCACGTGGGCGGCGGGGTGTTCATCCACGTGCCATAGACGTCGAAAAATGTCGGGCCCTGCTCCCCCTTGTGTGCGATGTTGGGCGCAGACAGATCGGGGATGGTCAACCTGCCGCGGCGGAACCAACTCGTGGCGAAGCGTGGCTTTGTGGCCATCTCCGGCGCCATCTTGGCCAGAGCCTTCAAGCCGACCCTTTCCGGGATCTCCGGGCTGCCCCAATCGCGGCCGACGTTGAACACCCAGTCGGTGGTGACGATCAGCCCTTTGCAGCCGGCTTCCTTGGCGCGCTGGGCGCGTGCGAGGATGTCGTCGCGGCTGCCGAGCCAGTAGATCTGGAAGAAAATCTTGTCGTTGACGGCGGTGACCTCTTCAACCGGCTTGCTGGCGAAACTCGACAGACCCATCGCCGTACCGCGGTTGGCGGCCGCGCGGGCCACTGCGACCTCACCGTCAGGGTTGACCGCCTGCACACCGGTCGGCGAGATGATCACCGGGAACGGGATCTCTTGCCCCATCACGGTCGTGCCGAGGCTGCGCTCGGCGGTTGCACCCACCACGTGCGGCGCCCAGGTCAGCTCTTTGAACGCCCCCATGTTGTCGTCCAGAGTGACCCCGGCCTGAGTGCCCGCCACCAGCGACGAATAGATCGTCTTCGGCAGTCGTTTCTGCGCCCGGCGCTGCGCCTCCCCGACGGTCTCGAACCACGGATTGCGGCGCCAGGGGTTGAGTTCGGCAAACTTGCCCATCGAGAAGTAACTCCTTACAGGTGGGTGGTGCTGACGGCGGTGCGCCGCTCAGCAGGTAGCGCAGGCCGACGACGAGCAGCCCGTCGCCGTGGTCGCGACGAACCCGGCCAGCGGGTTCTCGTCGCAGTCGCGCGACGGCGGTCGGGTCATCAACTGCAGCGGCACGCCGCGGGAATGATCCTTGTTGGCGGTCGGCTTGGAACGGTCACCGGCGAGCAATTGCTCTCCGTAGCCCTGGACGCACTCCGGGTCGGGGCCGTCCATCGGCAGGCCGGTGAAGAACTTCGCGGCCATGCAACCGCCGCGGCAGGCATCGTAGTGGTTGCACGAGGTGCATGCACCGGCGCTCTGCGGCTCGCGTAACGAGGTGAACAGCTCCGAGCGCTGCCAGATCTGTTGGAACCCGCCGTCGGCGAGGATGTTGCCGGCCAGGAAGTTCTCGTGGATCGCGAACGGGCAGGCGTAGACGTCGCCGACCGGGTCGATGAGGCAGACGACGCGTCCAGCGCCGCACAGGTTGAGGCCTGGCAGCCCGCTGCCCCCGCCCGACGAGAAGGCCGACAGGTGGAAGAAGGAGTCACCGGTGAGCACGCGGTCGCCGTGGCTGACGAGCCAGTCGTAGAGCTCGCGCTGCTGGTGCGGCAGTGGGTGTAGGTCATCCCAGACGTCGGCGCCGCGGCCCGACGGACGCATCCGCGTGATGCGCAGCGTTGCGTTGTAGCGGTCGGCCAGTGCTTTGAAGTCGTCGAGCTGGGCGACGTTGTGCCGCGTCATCACGACACTGATCTTGGCGTCGGCGAATCCGGCGTCACTCAGGTTCTCCAACGCGCGCACAGCCATGTCGAAGGACCCTGGGCCGCGGACCGCGTCATTGACCTCCGCGGTCGCGCCGTCGAGCGAGATCTGCACGTCGACGTAGTCCGACGCCGCCAAGCGGGCGGCCACCTCGGCGTCGATACGCAGACCGTTGGTGGAGAACTTCACGCCCACCTGATGACTGGTCGCATAGTCGACGAGTTCCCAGAAGTCCGGGCGGACCGTCGGCTCACCGCCGCCGATGTTGACGTAGAAGACCTGCATGCGCTGCAGCTCGTCGATGATCGCCTTGCACTGCTCCGTCGAGAGTTCGCGAGGATCACGCTTGCCCGACGACGAGAGGCAGTGCACGCAAGCGAGGTTGCACGCATAAGTCAGTTCCCAGGTCAGACATATGGGTGCGTCTAGGCCGCGCTCGAATTGGTCGACGAGTCGGCCGACGGCCGGCGGCGCGGCAGGCGGGCGTTCCAGGGTGGTCATTGCGGTGCCTCCTGGGCGGGGATGATCATGCCGGAGTCGGCGAGCGCTTGCAGCGCCTGGATATACAGCGGGCGCGACGCATCGTCGATCCCGGCGGCAGCCAGGGCCGATTGGGCGTCGGAGAATTCATGGAGCGTCTCGACGATCCCGACGACGGTCCGGTTCTTGAGGAACGAGAGCTTGCGCGTGCCGAAGTGGTAGAGCAGGGCGCCGAACGGCTCGGGGCGCACCGCGACCTTGGGGTTCAGCGCCCACGCGTCGGTCAAGCTGAAAGCCGGCGTGGCGCGGTCAGAGGCGACACCGTCCCCGGCGACCGACGAGCGGTCGCCGGGGCTGGTCGCCGAAACAGCGGTGGTCATCAGTAGACCCCGCACATCCCGTCGATCGAGACCTCCTCGACCAGCGATTCGCTGACGAGTTCGGTGTCGTTGACACTGCCTTGATCGACCTTTGCGTGATCGGCCATGATCCAACCTCCTGTGGGATAGTGATGCGGATCACGACCGACTATAATGGCACTCAGTGCAGGTTTCAAGAGGGGGTCTCCGGATGCGACGGCGGGAGGGGCGATGAGCCGACGACCGGTGACGACGACGACCAAGATCAGCGACGTCGCCATCGACCTCTTCGACCGCGACGGCTTCGAGGAGACCAGCGTCGACGACATCGCCGCGGCGGCGGGGATCGCTCGCCGGACACTCTTCCGCTATTACCCGTCGAAGAATGCGATCGCCTGGGGCGATTTCGACGACCACCTCGACGACATGCGCGACCTGCTCAACAGCCTCCCCGACGACCTGCCGTTGGCCGACGCGCTCGCCCGCGCCCTCGTCGAGTTCAACGACGTCCCGGAAAGCGAAGCCGGGCGCCACCGTCGTCGGATGAACCTGCTGCTGACGGTTCCGGCGCTGCAGGCGCACTCGATGATCATGTACGCCGATTGGCGCCAGGTGGTTGCCACCTACGCCGCCAGCCGGTTGGGCCTGCGCCCCGACGAATACCAACCGCAGCTGATCGGCTGGCTGGCGCTGGGCACCGCGCTTGCGGCCTACGAACAGTGGCTCGCCGGCTCGCACGATCAAAGCGTCCGCCGGTTGCGCGAGCTACTCGTCGAAGGAAGCGGCCTGCTGGCCGTCGGGACGACGCGGCTCTCGCGGTCGGACCAGCCGATAGGCTAAATTAGAACACGTTCTATTTCGTTGAAAGGGAGTGCCATGGCCGACCTGACTCCGCACGGTTCGCGCAGCGTCATTCTGACCGTCGCCGAGGTGGTCGACGAGACCGCAGACGCGCGCAGCATCGTGTTCGAGGTCCCCGACGCCATGGGTGCGAAGTTCACCGACTACAACCCCGGACAGTTCCTCACGCTGCGCATTCCGAGCGATCAGACCGGATCGGTGGCGCGCTGCTACTCGCTGTCCTCGTCGCCGTCGACCGACGACAAGCCGAAGGTCACCGTCAAGCGGACCCCCGACGGCTACGGGTCCAACTGGGTCTGCGACAACCTCGAGGCGGGTTCGCAGATCGAGGTGCTCCCCCCGTCGGGCGTGTTCACGCCGCACAACATCCACGTGCCGCTGCTGCTGATCGCCGCTGGTTCGGGTGTCACGCCGGTGATGTCGATCCTCAAGACCGCACTCAAAACCGGCACCGGACCGATCACCTTCTTCTATGCCAACCGCAGTGAGAACGACGTCATCTTTGCCGCCGAGCTGCGGGAGCTACTCGCGGCCAACCCCGGTCGATTGACCCTGGTGCACTGGCTGGAGACGCTGCAGGGCTTGCCGAGCGCGCGGGCCCTCGCAACGGTGTTCAAGCCGATGGCAACCACACATTCGGCCTACATCTGCGGGCCGGGACCGTTCATGGACGCCGTGCACGAGGGATTGAGCAAGGCCAAGTTCGACCACCACAACGTGCACACCGAGGTCTACAACTCGCTGACCGGCGACCCCTTCGTCGACGTCGAGCACGAGGCCGTCACCGAGGAGGAGGCCGCTGAAGCGGCGCACGTGGAGGTCGAGCTCGACGGTGAGACGCACGAGCTGGCCTGGCCGCGCTCGCGCACGCTGATCGACATCATGCTGGCCGCCGGACTCGACGCCCCGTACTCCTGCCTCGAGGGCGAGTGCGGCTCCTGCGCATGCACGCTGACCGAGGGCACCGTCGAGATGGAGAACGCCGGGGCGCTCGACCCCGACGACATCGCCGACGGCTACATCCTCGGTTGCCAGTCCCGACCGACGTCGGACAAGCTGAAGATCGAGTTCTGACGGCGACCGAGCCCCATCCTCCGCCGACCGAGCCCAAATCCGCGCCGACCGAGCCCTAGGATGACTTCATGAGCACCGATCGGCTCGCCAAGATCCTCGCCGCCATCCTCATCGTCCCGGGCGTCCTGCACTTCGTGGCGCCCAAGCCGTTCGACTGGCTCATTCCCGATGAGTTGCCCGGCGATCCACGCGCCTACACCTACGCCTCCGGAGCGGCCGAGGTGAGTCTCGGCGCCGCCCTGCTGGTACCGAGCCTGCGGCAACGGGCCGCCGGCCTCGCCGCGCTGCTATTCGCCGCCGTGTTCCCGGGCAACGTCAACATGGTGCGCCTGTGGCAGGACAAGGGCCCGGTGTTGAAGTCGCTCGCGCTGGCCCGCCTGCCGCTGCAGATCCCGCTCATCGTCGCGGCTCTCATTCTTTGGCGCCGGTCCGACGCCGCGAGCGCCGAGTAGCGGGCCTCAATCCCACCCCGTTTCGGAACTCCTGCTTCGATCGATGCTGGATTGCCGAAACGGCTGAGGCTCGACGTGTCAGCCGCGCGCATCCCGCCAGCGGCACAAGATTTCGGCCTGCGTGAGGTCGTAGTCCGGACCACCGGCGTCGACGGTGAGCATGCCGACTCCGAGATCCGCCAGCAGGTCCGCCTTTTCCCGCAGGCCGTCGGGTGACCGACGACGACCGCCGATCGCAACGGACCGCTCGATCTGCGACGGATCGCGGCCGACGTCGGCGCAGTGGCGTTCGAGCACCTGAACCTTGTGCTGGTGCGTCTCCGGGTTGGCGAATGAATGCCAGATGTCGCCGTACTCGGCAACTAGGCGCAGCGTCTTGCGCTCCCCTTCCCCGCCGATCAGCACGGGTATTTTGCGCGTCGGCGGCGGGTTGAGTTTGCTCCACCGCTCGACGATGCGCGGCATCGCCGTCGCCAGGTCGTCCAGGCGCGAGCCCACGGTGCCGAATTCGTAGCCGTACTCGTCGTAGTCGCGCTGGAACCAGCCCGACCCGATCCCGAGGATCAGGCGCCCGCCACTGATGTGATCCACGGTGCGCGCCATGTCGGCCAGCAGTTCGGGGTTGCGATAGGAGTTGCAGGTGACTAGGGCTCCAAGCTCGACGTTCGACGTCTGCTCGGCCCACGCGCCGAGCATGGTCCAGCACTCGAAGTGGGCGCCGTCGGGATCACCGTAGAGCGGGTAGAAGTGGTCCCAGTTGAACACGACGTCGACGCCGATCTCCTCGGCGCGCATCACCGCATCTCGGATCAGCCCATAGTCGGGAGCCTGCTGGGGTTGGATCTGAACACCGATACGGATCGAAGCCATCCTCCGATCCTACGACCGCGTCAGCGGACGAAGCGCCCGATCGTCCACAAGGCTCCGTTGCGCACGGGGACCAGCCGCGTCGCCAATGCCACCTTGCTCAGCAACCGCGATCTCGCGACCAACTTCTGCGTCGCCATGCGACGATCCGCAGCGCGCGGCACTGCAACTATCGAACTGGGCCGAGGGCGTCATGGTGCACAAGCTCTGTCTGCCCGGCGCGCCGGTCGGCGACTCACCCGAGGACATCGAGCACGCCATTCGAGTCAGTATCCGGTGAACGCATCGGTGTGCACGCGCCAGCGCCGCAGTGCCGTCGTCGGATCGGCCTGCCGCACCGCGCGCACCGTCGTCGAAACGAATCCTGGCGCACCCGACACGAAGTAGTGGGTGGCCTCGTCCCAAGGCACACCCAGCTCCCCGCACAACCACAGCTCGGAGAGCCCCGATGCCGCCTCCGTCGACACCACGGATTCGACGCGGGCTCCTGCCTCTCGCACCGCGGCCAGCACATCGCCGTAGACCGCCCGATCCGCCGCGCGCACGACGTGGACGACGACGACCCGGTCGAGCGCTTCGCGGTCGTCGAGGAGTGCGCGCAGCATGGCGACGTGGGGCGTTATGCCTATGCCCGAGGAGAGCAGAACGACCCGGCCGCGTCGCGGCATCGTCGGTGACAGCACGAAATCACCGCCGATGTTGTCTACCCACATCCGCTGGGCGCTCTCGATCAACGCCTGTTTTGAAGGGCGACGCGCCGCCGTTGACGGTGAAGGCGAACTCCGCCGGAGCGCCCGGTACGGAGGCGAAGGAGAACACCCGGCGCGACCGCCGCCACAGCGGCCATCCCCATCGCGGCATGCTCAGCGTCGCCCATTGCCCGGGACGGAAGTGCGGCTGCGCATCGCCAGCGACCGCATAGGTCGACGCCGCGATCGGCGCGGTGACGACCCTCATCGCAACGCGCCGAGCAGTACCGGCAGCCAGGCGCACGCCGAACGCGAAGAGGCAGCCCACGAGCAGCGCGATCTCCGGGTCGAAAGCGAACATGAAGGTATCGGTGACGGCGAAGTGGACCGAGCTGTACATCAACGCACCCACCAGCATGCCGTAGAACAGCCGCGCCGTCCGCGTCGACGGCGAGGTCAACGGTTCGGGCAGCATGAACACCCCCAGGAACAGCAACGGCGTCGACCTGACGATGACCGACACGCTCTGCCCTGTCTCATGGAGCGACGCCGCAATCACTGCGGTTCCCAGTGCCGCAGCGACGTAGACCAGTAACAGCGGCCATTCCCGCAGCACCGTCACCACCACCACCCCGACCACCAGCATCGGGATGAGCAGCTGCGCCGAGGCCACCCACCAGGAGAGGTAAGCGATGCCGCCCACCTGTGCCACGGTGAAGGCGTAACAAGTCACCGCCCCTGCGACGACCGGGTTGACGATCAACCGCCGACGCCACACGAGGACGTACTTCGAGAGCGACGCGGCCGCGGCCCCCAGCGCCACGGCTTTCATCGTCGCGGTATCAACGCCAACCGGCATGACGAAGAAGAGGATCAGGGCGGTGATGAGCCACGAGTCGGAATTGGGCGGTACCCGGATAACCGCGGCGCAGACATAGGTCACCACGCCCGACACGAGCACGACGATCAGCAGCGATCGACCCAGTGCGACGACCGGATAGCCGAAACCTTCGTCGCCGGAGTCGACGGCGGCAAGGGCGACGGTGTAAGCCACCAGCGCGATCAGCCCCAGTAGCACCGCCCGGTGGGGCGTGAGCCACGACGGCAAGCGGACGGTCAACTGAACATCTCCAGCCCCGGCCACGCCGACCACTCCGCCGTGCCGTCGGCGTACATCGTCACGTAGTCGAAGTCGATACCGAGCCGGGCGCGCAACTCGCGCGCCGGAGTGAAGAACAGGGCGGTCGCCAAACCGTCGGCGATCATCGTCGACTCCGCGACGGCCCAGGTGGCCACCACACCTCGTGCAGGTGCCGACGTACGGCCGTCGATCACGTGGTGCCAGTCGCTCCAGGATCGGCGGACGACTGACGACGCACAGATGGCACCACCGGTGAGTTCGACGACGCCGATCGCCGTCGCCGGATTGGCCGGGTGCTCCAATCCGACACGCAGCGGTAGGTCCCGCACCGACACCACCAAGTCGCCGCTCCCGTCCACGATGAAGGTCGCGGTGTGGCCAGCGATAATCTTGGCAACCCGGTCGACGGCGAACCCCTTGCCCGCCGCGCCCACGTCGATGAGCGCCGGCGTGGTCATCAGCAGCTCGCGATCGTGACCGTGCAGCACCTCGTCCCATGCCGGGACACGCCGTACGGTCGGCGCCGGTACCAGCGAGTACTGCGCGTCGTAGCCTGCGTCGACGAGGGTCTGCCCCACGAACGGGGTGACCGCGCCCGCCGTCGCGTCATACAGCGCGCGATACCAGTCGACGAGCGGCTGGTCAGTGGCCGCGATCGCATATCGCCCGGCCTGTCTCGAGGCCTGCGCCACTATAGAATCGTCGCGGAACCGCGACCATGTGCGATCGATCCGAGCCAATTCGGCCGTGACCGCATCGGCGACCACGTTGGGAATCGGATCCCCGACGGTGATGGTCCACCCGGTACCGAGCGCGTCAAAGGTCCAGTCATGCACGATGTCTGACCCCAGTCGCGCCGACGGCTCAGTCACCTACGTGCTTGGCCCTTGATGCTGGCGAGGGCCTTGTTGAATCCCTGCGGGGTCAACGACGACCCGGCGGTCTTGCCGACGTTGATCTCGTCGATGTTCTTACCGACGACTTTGCTTCGGGCACCGCCCCAGAACTGCCGCTGGTACCCGGCAGAGACGGGCAGGGCCGACCACTGGACCACCTCTGCCGACTTGACGATGTTGTCCGACAACGTCATGCGGATGCCGATCTCGCTTTGGATACCGCCCGGGAGCGGATACGTGCCGACGCCGGTGTACGTCCCGTCGCGATAGTTCGCCGCCGACGCCGTAGTCGGACTCAGTGCGATGCCCAATGCCGCGGCTGCTGCGATGACTGCTGCGGCTCGCGCCGCGACCACGTGCCTATTCGAAACCGTTGAGCCATCGGTGAACATGCAACTAGCGTAAGGCTCACTAAAGAGTGATAGCGGGCAAACTGCCCACTCGGCGGCGCACGGTTGCCCACTCGGCGCCGCGGCGCTGCCCACTCGGCAGATCAGCGCAATGCGCGGTAGTGCTTGCGCTCGTCTGGAGTCAGATGCTCGACGGCATAGCTCAACGCGGTCCGGCCCAGTTGCGCCGCGTGCTCGTCGAGATAGCGCGTCAACTCCGCCCGCTCGACCCGCTTGCCCATCTCGCGCAGCATCCACCCAAATGCCTTCTGGATCAGGTCGCGCCGATCGTCGACGACGACGGGCGCGACGGCCAGTGTCGCCGTCGGGTCACCCACCCACACATAGGCGTGGGTCCCGATGATCCCGACGCGCCTGTCCCACAACGACTCCCGTCGCGCGTAGTCGATGAGCTCGGCGTGGTCGTCGTTGTCCAAGCACCACTGTCCGAGGATCTGGCGGGCCGATGAGTCGACCAGGTCCCAGTTGTTGACGTGCCCCTCGGCGATAGCGTCCCGGTAGCACTGGACCCATTGGGCTCGGTCGGTGCGGTTTTGGGCTCGGTCGGTGCGGTTTTGGGCTCGGTCGGCGGGATTCTGGGCTCGCTCGGCAAATCCTTGAACCATCAGGAGCAGCGCTAGCAACCGGACCTCGTGGACATCGTCGGCCACGAGTTCACTACAGGTCGCGATATCGGCCCCACGGAACTGCCGCGCCAGCTTCCGCAACTGCGGCACCGGCACGCCGACGAAGACGTCGCCCTCGGCATACTCCCCCGGTCCGGTCTTGAAGAACCAGGCCGACGAGGCCGCACGCTCGGCATCGCCCAGCGCGACGACCGCCTGCCGGATGACTGCCGCAGATGCCGACATCAGTCTGGCAGCACGTCCGCGATCGGTGTCGGGGTGACCAGCTTCGGGCGTGTCTTCATCACTGCGCCGACCTTCCCGGCGCCCGCGACCGCGGTGAGCATCCCGTCGCGGCTGAAGTAGGCGAGCCACTTGTGGCCGTCGTCGTCGACGATGTGCACGTCGTCGTCGGCCTTGGGCCACCCCAGGACCTGGATCTTCAGGTCGTATTGGTCGCTCCAGAAGTACGGGACCGCCGGAACCACGGCATTGTCGGTGCCAAGTAGTGCCGCCGCCACGATCGCCGCCTGTTCGACGGTGTGGTTCCAGTGCTCGGCGCGCCGCTGCGCCCCGCCGTGGTCACGCCAATTCGCCATGTCGCCGAGCGCGTACACCCCGTCTGCGTTCGTGCGGCCGACCTCGTTGCACGCGACGCCACCGCCGACCTCACGGCTGGCCAGCTCGACACCCGACCCGTCGAGGAAGTCGACGATGGGCGTCGAACCGATCCCGACGACGACGATGTCCGCGGGCACCACCTCGCCGTCGGAGAGCTTCACCCCCGTCACCCGACCGTCCTGCGCCACAATCTCGTCGACGCCGGTACCGGCCCGCACCGTCACGCCCTTCTCGAGGTGCTGACGGGTTACAAGTGCGCCGATCTCGGTGCCCACCGCCTGCGCGAGCGGCGTCGGCGCCGGTTCGACGAGCGTCACCGACAGTCCCATGCTGTGCAGACTCGCTGCGACCTCGCACCCGATGAACCCGGCGCCGATGACGACGGCCGCCTTCGCGCCCCCGATGGCCACGCGCAGCCGCTCCGCGTCGTCGATGGTCCGCAGGGTGAACACGCCGTCGACGCCGCCGGCACCGGGAAACTCCCGCGGCGCGAGGCCGGTCGCGATGACCAGCGCGTCGTAGGACTGCTCATACGTCGAGCCGTCGGCACGCGACACAGTCACCGTCTTGCCAGCCGGATCCACCGCATCGACATGCTCGCCCGTGCGCAGATCGATCGTCGAGTCGCCAAAGAACTCGTCTGGCTTGAGGTCGACGCGGCCGATGGCGTCGGTGAGGACCTTCTTCGACAGCGGCGGGCGGTCATACGGTGGGTGCGGCTCAGCACCGATCATGACGACCGGCCCCTCATGGCCGCCGCTGCGCAGGTTCTCGGCGACGCGGATTCCGCCGAGTCCTGCGCCCACGATCACTACCGTCGAATCCGGCGCGATCTTGTCCGACATGGATTGCCTCCTCAGGACACCATGCCGCCCGCCGGAGTCAGTCCGGCGAGCAGCCACTCCCCGTCGACCTTACGCATAGCCGCCCAGCGCGCTAAGGGTACCCTCGGAACCTCGCGGTCACCGGCGCCCGGAGCAGCCCAAAGGTCGAGGAAGACGAGCACCTGCGCGCCCGAGCCGCTCAACTCCTGCACCCCCGTCCCGACCACCCTCGACCGCATGGTCATCCGCCGCCCCACCGCACCCGGCAGCACGACATCGGCACCACGGCTGGCGTACTCGTCGGCCAGGCGTCCAGTCAGCAGGGCGGCGACATCGGCGCGTACCGGCGGATCACCGGTTCGCTGGGTGGTCAGCGCGGTGACCGCGTGTGCGGCCGACGCCATCACCACAGCACGCGCTGGATCGTCGTCGGTCCGGTCATCGGCAACGCGCCACCACGCGGCGACGGCAACGATGACGAGCAGCGCCGCGACCACGACCGCCACCGCGGTACGCCGCGTCACGCCTGCCTCGCGTTCGCGATCAGCCATCGGCCGCCCGACTCGCTCATCGTCACGACGACGGGGATCCGCTTGGCGGTGGTATCGGCACCGATGAGCTGCGGATTGGTCGCCTCCGCGACGACGAGCACGGCGATGTCGCCGTCCGATCGCGGCTCGTCGACCAGCGAGACCGCCAGGACCTGCCCGGTCGAGGGCCCCGACTGCGCCGAGATCTCGTCGACGAGTCCCTTGCGGGCCGCCTCGATCCGGGCCCGTTGCTCCCCCGTGGACACCGCGACAACCGCGTCGACGTAGCCGCTCGCGTTGCGCGGATCTGCGGTGAGCATCGTCGTCACTGCCGCGCGGGCTGCCGCCTGCGCCGAGTCCCCGCGGGCGGTGGCGGTGTGGGCGCGGTGGGCAAGGAATCCAAAAACGAGGGCTGCCGCGGCGGCGAGGACGATCAGTGCCGCGACCGCGCGCATCGCATTGACCAGCCAGCGACGACGCCGTTGTGCCCGGCGGCGTAGAGCTGGTCCAGCAGCGATGCGCGCCTCCCGCCAACGACGCAGTGCGCGCGACCGCTCGGCCGACCGCGCCGATCCGCGCGGCGCGCTCACCGGATCACCTCCAGGAAATCCAGCAGCCAGCTGCCGCCGCGGTACACGAAGCGCGACGCGAGGATCCGATCGTCGGGCGGGATCTTTGCGCCGGGATCGGCGATCTCCACGACGGCCACGACATCGGCCCAATCCTCACCGGATTCCCCGACTCCGACGGTGCGCGCCTTCACCGTCGCCGCTCCCTCCCGCCGCACGCTCAGCAGCGGCTCATTGGCGGCCGCGAAGCGATTGGTGACCATGGCACGGGCCCGGCGGGAGTCGATAGCCACGGTCTTCGACGTGTACGAGAGGACGCCCGCGATGACCGTCGGGGCCGCGTCGCGCACGGCGTCGCGCTGCGCCTGCCGCTCATCGGCGGCACGCCATGCCGACCATTGGGCCGCAGCGAGGCAAAGCAGAGCCACGACGACGAGCGAACCGAGCGCCAGCAGAACGAGCCGGCGCCGGTCGTCGGCGGCGGCCTGCCGGTCTGCAGCGGCGCCGGATCGGGTTGTCGCGGTCACGGGAGGTATTGCACCATGGCCAGCCGCAGGACGCCGTCCTCGTCGGCGACGACAACGCGCAACCGGAAGTCCGTGCTGCGGGCCGGCGCCTGCGCGGTGGCAGCGAGGTCGACGGTGGCGAAGACGAGCACCTCGGCCTGATCGCCGCGGCGCGCGGTGAGGCCGGTGCCCTGCACTCGACCATTGGAGACGGTGCCGGCGGCGCGCACGAAGGCGGTGTAGGCGTCGGCGGACTGGGCGAACTCATCGTGGAACTCACCGGTCGCGCCGGCGAGGACGCGTTTGGCCCGGTCGGGCTGGCCGGGCGCGACGGACAACAGCAGGTTGACGCGATCAGCCGCGGCGCGCTGGAACTCCTCGTCGGACGGTCCGCGACCGGAGATCAGTGCCGCAATGATCCCGCTGGTCGCGGCAAGGGCGGCCACCGCGACCGCCACCTGCGACCACCGGGCCGCACCCTGAGCCCCCGCCAGGTACTCGGACCGCGCACGGCGTTCGGCCGCCAAGAGCTCGCGGTCGTCCCCGTGCGAACCCACGCCTATTGGCCGATGCGCTTGTTGTACTCGGCGCGCTGGGAGCTGTCGTACTTGAGGAAGATGTGGTCGAGACCGGTCATCGTGCGGGCGCGGCGCTTGAGGCCCTGCGGCATGATCGTGTTGGCGTGCACCCACCCCATCGAGCGCGGCGCCGCGGCGCGCACCTGCGGGGTGATGATCGTCGCGACGATCCCGGCGGCGACGACGTCGGGTTCGACGACGCGGATGTAGCGGTTCGTCTCCAAACCGCTGATCAGCCCGGTGTTGGTGAACGAGGGCAGGATCGTCGAGACCGCCACACCGGTGTCGGCGAGTTCGGCGTTGAGCGCCTCGGAGAACTCGATGACCCCGGCCTTCGCGGCGTTGTACACGGCGAGCCCCGGCGTCGGCAGACGGCCGGCGACCGACGCGACGTTGACGATGTGCCCGTGCCCGCGGGCGACCATCCGCCGCGCCGCTGCCTGCGTCCCCCAGATGACGCCCATCAGATCGATGTCGATGGTGCGACGGATCAGTGCCGCGTCGTAGTTGAGAAATGGTCCGACGGGCATGATCCCGGCGTTGTTGACCCAGACATCGACCGGCCCGACGATCCGCTCGGCCTCATCGAGAAAGGCCTCGATCGACTCGGTCGACGTGACGTCGAGTTCCAGGCCTTCGACACCGAGATCGGCTGCGGCCTTCCCGACGGCCTCACCGTCGACGTCGCCGAGGATGACGCGCGCCTTCGCGGCCACCAGTTGCGTGGCCGTCTCGAAGCCGATACCGCGCGCACCGCCGGTGATCACGACGACTTTGTCGCGCAGCGCATCGGTGTTGAGGGGTTTCACGTGGGTTCTCCTTGGACGATCGGGAAGTCGGGGTAGTCGAGACCGGTGGTCAGTAGATCATCGGTGCGAGGAACGTCGCGGCAAGTTGACGCACGTACTCCGGCGTCGTGCGCGCCGGATCGGTGACGGGATTCTCCAAGTAGGAGATGACCAGACGGACGTGCAGCTCGACTGCTTGGTGCAGCAGGTCGTCGGGCATCTGCGCACCGGCTGCGCGCATTGTCGCCACGATCCGCTCGGTGACGATGTCGATGAACAGCGTGTTGATCGAGTCGGCGAAGTTGCGGACCTCGTAGTCCTCCAACACCATGCGGCTCAACAGCGGATCGGTGCTGATCATCTCTGCGCCGGTGGCGAACGCCTCAACGACGGCCTCGCGCGGCCCGAGGCCGGCGACGGCCTCTTCGAGCTGGCGCATGCCCCGCTCGTACGCCTCACTCGCGACGGCCAGCAGCAGGCTGTCCTTGTTGGGGAAGCGCCGGTAGAGCGTCGAGCGGCTGACACCGGCGGCCGCGGCCACCTCGTCCATGTTGGCGCGACGCGCGCCGACCGCGGCGAACTCGTTCGCCGCGGCGTGCAGGATCGCCGATTCCTGGTCCTCTACGGTTGCCGTGCTGCGCGCCTTACGACTGCTCATGTGAGTCGCTGCAGGTTGACCGGCAGCTTGTCCTTGGGCACCGGGAGCGCGCTGTAGTCCATCGGCACGACGTAGTCCGACGGCACGGTCCACTCGTAGTCGCGCAGCAGGTTGTGCATGATCGTCTTGATCTCCATCTGACCGAAGTACAGGCCGATGCACTTGTGGACGCCGCCGCCGAACGGCATCCAGGCGAAGCGGTGCCCTTTGTCCTCGGCACGGTCGGCGTCGAAGCGCCCCGGGTCGAAGACGGTGGGATTGGTGAAGTACTGCGCGTCGCGGTGGTTGGTCAACTGCGGGACGCTCACCAGCGTGCCCTCCGGGATGAAGTAGCCCCCCACCTGCGTGTCCTTGACCGCCATGCGCGGCTGGGCGGGCACCGGCGGGCACAGCCGCAGCGACTCCTTCATGACCCGGTCGAGGATGTCGAACTTGCCCAGGTCGTCGTAGTCGAGAATCGCGGGCAGCTCCATCGACTGGGCGCGCGCCTGGTCCTGCCACCCGATGTTCTTGGCGAGGTGATAGGACATCTGGCTCATGGTGATCGTCGACGTGTCGTGGGCGGCCATCAACACGAAGATCATGTGATTGACAACGTCCTCGTCGGTGAACGTGTGGCCCTCGTCGCTCTCGGCGTGGCAGAGCACCGAGAAGAGGTCAGGAGTCTCCTTAGCGCGCTTGGCGTCGATGTTGGCGTAGAAGAACTCCTCGAGCACCTTGCGCGAGCGGACACCCTTCCACCAACGGCCAGGAGGAATCGGCTTGCGCACGAAGGCCACGCCCGCGCGGACCGTCTCGATGAAGGCCTTGTTGAGCTTGTCGGCCTCGTCCTTGGGCAGTTCGACGCCGAGGAACACCTCCAGGGCGATGTCGAGGGTCAGTTCCTTGAACTCGCTGAACAGCTTCACCTTGCCGGTCGGGAACTGCGCGACGCGATCGGCGATGACCGGCTGCATCTCGCCGAAGTAGCCCTTGAGGATCTTCGGGGTGAAGGCCTGCTGCAGGATGTGGCGGTGGTGACGGTGCTCATCGAAGTCGAGCAGCATCACACCGCGGTTGAAGAACGGCCCGATGAAGTAGCTCCACGCGGGGCCGTTGGCGAAGGCCTTGTCCTTGTTCATCAGGATCTGCTCGGCAGCGTCGGGACCGGAGCAGGTCACGATGTTGATTCCGAAGGCGTCCATCGACGAGACGTTGCCGTACTCCTCCCGGCGCGCGGCGGAGAAGCCGAACGGATCGCGGCGCATGCGCAGGATCTCCGCTATGCCGTTGCGCGGGTTCTTCGGAATAGATTTAAGGTCACTGTCGGCTGGTGCCTGGGGCTGGACGGCGGTCATGGGATCTCCTCGTTCGCGCGATAGGACAGGGCGCGGTGTGGCCTACATCTCAGAATACACCGATTGAAACAAATAGACAGCTTTGTTTCAACTGAGGTCGCCGGTGCGCCAGCGGGTCGGCCGCAACACGAACAGCGCCTCGGCGGGCATCGCGGCGACAAAACCCTCGACCGCCTCGGGCGACAGGTATCGCGTCGCCATCATCCGGTTGTGGTCCTTGCTCGGCGGCAGTTCGTCGACCAGGTCGCACTCGACCGAGACAAAGACGATGCGCGGCTCCATCTCGTCGACCACAAGCGTGCACCGGCCCGCGGCACGCAGCAGCTTGGCCTTGAACGTGCCGGGCGGGGTGATGACACGGAGGTCTCCGCCGGGGGCGTAGTCGTACCAGATCGGGATGGCCAGCGGGGCACCGCCCTTGCGCTCGATCGCGATGGTCCCGATCCGCGGCTGAGCCAGAAATGCCTGGGCTGCTTCCGTGGTGAGTTCCATATCGCCAACCTAGCCCCGACCTCCAACACCAGGAGGCCATATCCGCCGGAATGCGGTGGTCAGGACCGACGCGAGGCCAGCAACGCGTGGCACCGCACCAGCCGGTCGAGCCACCACTGTCTGCGCTCGGGAGCGGCGAGCGGGGGCGCGTCACCGACCTCTACGGCCGTCGGTCGCAATTCGCCGCTGGTCTGCCGCGGCGGGTCCGTGGTCACATCGTCGACGAAGAGCGCCCCGGTGCCGAGGCCGCAGGCGTGGTCGAGTGTCGGCAGTGCGGCTGCCGTAGCGATTCCGGCGCTGATGCCGACGGCGGTGTCCAGCGCACTGGACACGACAATGGGCAGCCGGATCTGCTCGGCCAGTTCCAGTACGCGGCGCATCCCACCCAGGGGCGCGACCTTGACGACGGCGATGTCGGCAGCATCTGCGGCCGCAACGCGCAGTGGGTCCTCGGCCTTGCGGATCGATTCGTCGGCGGCGATGGGCGTCGACACCCGACGCCGCACCGCGGCCAGCTCCTCGACGCTTGCGCACGGCTGCTCGACGTACTCCAACTGCCCCAGCGCCGCGATCGCGGTGACCGCCTCGTCGACCGACCAGCCCCCGTTCGCATCGACACGAACTTTCTCGACGAGAGCCCGCGCGGCTTCGACGCGTTCTACGTCGTCGCGCAGCGCCTGCCCCTTCTCGGCAACCTTCACCTTGGCGGTGCGCGCACCGGGGAAGCGGGCGAGGATGGCCGGCACCTCCGACGCGGGAACGGCCGGCACCGTCGCATTGACCTCGACTGCGCCACGGACTGTCGGGGGCGGTCCGAGCCATGCGGCTTCGATACCCGCGGCGAGCCAGTGTGCGGCCTCCTCGTCGTCGTATTCGACAAACGGTGAGAACTCGCCCCAGCCGGCCGGACCCCGGAAAAGCAGCACCTCGCGCACAGTGATCCCGCGAAACCGCACGCGCATGGGAAGCGCGACGACGACCGCCGTCGCGAGCAGGTCGTCGGCCGACGGGATCATGCCTCGAAGAGTATCCGACACGACTTTGAGACAAACTTTGCGATACGTTCCATTCGCGGACTATTCTGATCGCATGACAGTCCAAGACTTCTCGGAGCGCACGACCGTCCGAGACTTCGAGACCAGCGTGCGCGAGGCGGAGCCCAGCATCCTCGATGCTCCGACTTTCGACGACGACATCGACTCGCTACCGCTGCGCCTCGGCGCTGACTCCCTTGTGTGGAAGTACTACGGCGACATCCGTGGCCTGCTCGGCTTCCAGCGCGTCGCCGGCACCGAGAACTGCATCGAGCAGCTCGCCAAGGGCGTGGAGGACCACTCGGTCATCTTCAGCGATTTCATCGGCCGCGGTAAGCGGACCGGGCCGCCGATCATGAAGACGGTCTACTCCGAGGACCCGTACGGGTGGGGCCACAAGGTCCGCGACTTCCATCGCGACATCAAGGGCACCATCAGCGACGGCTCGCGCTACCACGCACTGAACCCGGAGCTCTTCTACTGGGCGCACGCGACGTTCGTCGACCAGACCATCTACGTCACCGACACCTTCATCCGCCGCCTCTCCTACGAGGAGAAGGCCCAGATCTTCGAGGAGTCGAAGGTCTGGTACCAGCTCTACGGCGTGAGCGCGCGCAGCCAGCCCCAGACCTACGACGAGTTCGTCGAGTACTGGAACGCGATGTGTGACAAGTTCGTCCCGACCAAGACGATTGTCTACGCCACGGGCTACTTGCGTCAGGGCGTACCCGGCCCCAAGTGGATGCCCGCTCCGGCCTGGAGGATCGTGTCGGCACCGATCAACGGCGCCCTGCGCCTGGTCTTCATCGGCTCGCTGCCCCAGCAGATGCGCGACGTCTGCCGACTGGAGTGGACGCCGAAACAGCAGCGCCGCTTCGACCGCTTCGCCGCCTTCATGCGCACGGCCAACCCGGTGATCAACCGGCTGCCCTTGCGGATGCTGTACACCTCATGGGCCTACGACGGTTGGAAGCGCGAGGGCGTCGACCCCCGCAAACTCCACAACGGATAGGCCCCCCGGCGTTTCGTCAATCCAGCATCGATCGACGCGGGGTTGACGAAACCGTGAGGGCTCGGTCGACTATCGGCGGTCGCGGAACCAGCCCGCTCGGAAGGCCCGCCACACCGAGTCCTGCCAATAGCCCCACGCGTGGGTGCCCTGCAGCTGGTAGTCGGTACTCAGATCGAGTCCGTCGCCCCCGGCCTTCGTCTCAAACGCCTTGGTCTGCGCCGCAGCGGCCGTCTCCAGCGGCATTCCCTTGGCCGTGTCCTCGCTGATGCCGTCGTGCCGACCCGGCGCCCCGGTCGCGGCGGCGACCCGCACCTTCATCCCGCGCATCTGCGGGGTCAGGTTGAACGGGTCGTTCTTCATCCAGCGCTCGCTCCACGGCGGGCCCCACATGTCGTCGGCGTTGTACGGGCCCCGGCCCGCCGCGTTGCCCGCCTCGATCAGCGCAACCCGGATGTTCTCGCGCATCGTCGGCGCCGACAGGTTGAGGTAGCCGGACATGGAGAACGCGTGCGAAATCCGACGACGGTGATACGCGGCATAGGTCAGCGCCGAGTTGCCACCCATCGAGATGCCCATGATGGCGTACTTGTGCCACGGACCCGCGGCCATTCCGCGCGCGTCTAATTGCTTGATGATCTTGTTGAGCCGACACGTCCAGCGGTACCGGAACTTCTGCTTGTTCTCCGGCTTGTGGTCCCAGTCGGTGTAGAAGCTGGCGAGGCCGCCGATCGGCTGCACGACGTTGACCCCGCGCGAAGCGAGGCCCGAGATGTTCGTCTGACGACGCCAGCCGCTCATCCCGCCGGTGGCACGCAGACCGTCGAGTGCGATCACGGTCTTGTAGTTGCTGGAGCGCTTCCACACGTCGACCGGCGATTTCGGCATGCCGCACCCCGTTGTGTAGAAGCGGGTGCGCACGACGGCGTCAGCGGGCGCGGCGCTGATGCACGTGGCCATCAGCGCGCCGACCACTAGGGCGACGGCGGGTACCCCTCGACGACCCGACAGCACCCGAAACAATTGTTTGTGCACGTCGGAAGACTATTGACGACGAGGAGACGCTCACAAGCCTTGTGTCCCAATGCGAACTGCATCGAGACCTCGTGTTAATACAGTGACGGGTGTGATTTACCCGACTACTTGAGGCGCTCTTCCTCTTCGCGCTCGAGACGCTCGCGCTCATGCTGGCGAGCCTTCTCTTCTTCTTCGATCTTCTGCTCGCGCTCGTTCTTGTTGCTCATGTGTGAAGTGTATCGAGGAGTGTCGTTGATGAAACCGTTGGGACGGGCCCTCCCCGTCCCAACGGCCACCGGGTCAGGTCGCGATCGTCGGGTACAGGCGGAAGATCGTGAAGCGCCGGTCGCGGTGGGCTATCAGCGAGGAGATGAGCCAACACACCGCGGTGACGGCCACGATGATCCCGATGGAGATCCACAACCGGTGGTCCACCCCGCCCATCGTCAGCTGTTTCAGCCCCTGGACCGGGTAGGCCAGCGGATCGAAAATGTGCAGGAACCCGAGGTCCTTCCCCAAGATCTTCAGCGGTATGAGACCGCCGGCGAGCAGGAACAGGATCATTAGCAGGCCCAGCGAGAACACCCGGCCGATACCGGCCCCCAGAATCGCGTAGATCATCTGTATGAAGGCTTGGGCCATCACCACCACGAGAAGCATGAACGCGAAGGTGCCGACCCAGTGCTCGGGGCGCAGGCCGATACCGATCACCACGAGGTAGAGCACCAGCGCCTGGGCCGCACCGACCCAGAACACCGGCGCCGCCGAGGCGAGGACCGAGCGGAAGCCACCCAGGCCGAACGTGATGGGCCGCTTCTGGATCGCCGAGAACAGCATCCACGCAAGGATCGCGCCCATGAACAGTGCCAAGGTGAACATCGGCGGCACCAGGCTCTCGCCCAGGGTGATGTTCTTGTGGTGCGTGTCGCTCTTCATCGTCACCGGATCGGCGAGGGACTTGGCGATCGCGTCCGCCTCCTGCGGCGACAACGTCGGCAGCTGCTTGATCGCCCCGTCGACGATGCCGGCCAGCTGACCGGTCCCTTGGGCAAGCTTCCCGAGACCGGCGTGAAGTTCACCGGACCCCGACGCGAGTTCTCCCGCCGCGCCCTGCAGCTTCGCGACGTCGCCGGGCAAATTGCCGTCGGTCAGCATGGTCATCACCGTGCGAACCTGACTGTGGGGGTCGCTGAGCTCGCCGGCGATCAGCTTCGAGTTGTCGCGCACACGCTGCAACTGGGAAGGGTCGGCTCCACCTGCCGGCGGCGCGAGTAGGAATCCCTTGGCGCCCTCGAGTGTGTCGGCAAGGCGATGCTGCATCGGATCGCCGGTGGCGCGCAGCTGTGCGATCACACCGGTAATCGTCTGCACGGCCTGCGATTGACCCCTCGCGGGACGGTCCAGGACCTGCGCCAGCGAATCGGCATCCCTACCCAGCTGGTCCGCGGCCGCCCCCAGGGCCTGGCCGTTGACGGTCGGAGCCTTCTTCAGCGCGGCTTCCAAAGGCGTCGCCACCCGGACGACCGCCTGATCGATCCCGCCGAGGGCCGCAGCCAATTTGCCCGACGCGGTGTGCGCTTCTTGCATGCCGTCGTTGAGCTTGTTGACGCCGGTCGCGGCCTGGCGGATCTTCGGCTCCAGCTTCGACACGTCCTTGAGAGCGACGTCGAAGGTCTGCGTCCCGATCGTCGTTGAGACGGTGGTAACGATCTGTTGGGCCGCCGATTTGCCGATCATCGTCATCAAGTAGTTGTTCGCCGCGTTGTAGGTGAACACCATTTGCGCCTGATGGGCGTCGAACTTCATCGGCGACAGCAGCGATTCACTGAAGTTCTCCGGGATCGTGATGGAGAAGTAGTACTTGCCGTCGGTGACGCCCTTCTCTGCCTTCGCAGCGTCCACCACGCTCAGGTCGAGCTGGTGGGAGTCGACGAGAGCCTTGGTGACCTGCTTGCCCGCGTCGAGATCCGTCCCCATCGCCTTGGCCCCTCGATCGAGGTTGACCACGGCGACGCTGACGTTCTGCGTGATGTTCTTGGGGTTCCACACCGCCGCCACGGCACCCGCACCGTAGAGGATCGGAGTCAGGATGGTGATGAGCAGGATGATCCGCGGCATTCGTCCGCGCAGGTACCTCTTGACGTCACCACCGGGTGCAAATGCAGCAAACATGTCAGCGTCCTTCTGCTACGTCGAGGCGCGCGAATTCGCCATCGGTCAGGTTGTGCACGGCGATGACGTCGGCGACCCCACTGGTGGCGGGGGCCCCGTTGACGTCGGCGGTGATCACGGTCTGGTGCTCGCCGAGGGCGACCAGTCGTTCCAGAAGCAATTCGCTCGACGCCTCTCGCGTGAGTTGATCGGTCCCCCCGACCACCAGCAGCGGCGGCCGTTTCACGTTGGCCAGCGCGATGCGCAGTAGCGCATCGGTCAATTCGGGCAGATCGGTGAGGTAGGCGCCGAGCGTGGGGAGCGGGAAGTCGCCGAACACCGGTCTGCACAGGCGCTCGAGGTCCTCCTCGTGAGCCGCTCGGACCCACTTGAACCAGGGTGCGTCCCAGCGCAGCCGCTCGCTGACCACGTCCTTGACGGTGACTGCTTCGGCCACACCGTCGACCTCGTCGACGAGTGCGAGCGCGGAGTTGGCGAAGAGGTGATGGTGGTCGTTGTCGCGTCCGAAGGCACTCAAGGTGCCACCCGACAGACGGAGCTTGTCAAGTTGTCTGT